>CANQLT010000065.1 GCA_947624775.1 uncultured Monoglobus sp. | reverse complement strand
TATAACTCTTTTTCAGCTCAAGCGCAAGGTCTTCTATCTTGGAAGTTGATATCGGGTCGAGGGCTGAGGTCGGCTCGTCCATCAGCAGCACCTCGGGTTTGACCGCCAGAGCGCGGGCTATGCACAGCCTTTGCTGCTGTCCGCCCGACATTCCGAGGGCGCTTTTTTTCAGTCTGTCCTTCACCTCGTCCCAGATCGCCGCGTCCCGCAGCGACTTTTCAACGATCTCGTCAAGCTTTGACTTTGAGCGAATGCCGTGGGTCCTTGGGCCGTAGGCGATGTTGTCGTATATGCTCATCGGGAACGGATTGGGCTTTTGGAACACCATGCCCACCCGTTTGCGCAGGTCGTTGGGGTCGAGCTCCTTATAAATGTCCGCGCCGCAAAGTCTTACCTCGCCTTTAGCGCGGCAGCCCTCAACAAGATCATTCATGCGGTTGAGCGTTTTGAGCAGAGTCGACTTTCCGCAGCCCGAGGGGCCTATAAACGCGGTGATTTGATTTTTCGGGATATCCATGCTCACGCTTTTCAGAGCGTGGAAATCGCCGTAGTGCAGATTTAAGTTTTTAATGCTTATAATGTTTTCCATGTTTTTATCCTCTTAAATTATTTTAGTGTGATTTTTTTCGCCAGCGCTCCCGACGCCGCGTTGAGCAGCACCACAATAAGCAGCAGCACGACCGCCGTGGCGTATGACTGCTCGGTGTTCAGGCCCTCGCTCCACAGCGCGTACAGATGGACCGCCATCGTACGGCCCGAGCCCAAAAGGTTAGGCGGCACCTGTGCCACTGTTCCCGCGGTGTATATCAGCGCCGCGGTCTCGCCCACGATCCTGCCGGTTGACAGCACAACGCCCGACAGGATCCCCGGCACCGCCGAGGGCAGCACTATCTTAAACACGGTGCGCAGCCGTCCCGCGCCCAGACCGAAGCTGCCCTCGCGGTACGAGTCGGGCACCGACTTTAACGCTTCCTCGGTGGTGCGCATGATCACCGGAAGTATCATGATAACCAGCGTCAGCGCGCCCGCGAGCAGCGAGTAGCCCCACGAAAACGTTGTTACAAACAGCAGGAACCCGAACAGGCCGTACACGATCGACGGTATGCCCTGGAGAGTCTCGGTCGTTATCCTGACAAGGCCGACAAGTTTGTTGCCGCGCTTCGCGTATTCCACAAGATAGATCGCGGAGAACACACCCAGCGGCACCGCGATAAGCAGCGACAGCAGCGTCATGATTATCGTGTTTATGAGCGCCGGGAACAGCGACACGTTTTCGGAGTTGTATGTGGGGCTGAACAGGTCGAGTGAAAGATTCGGGATGCCCTTTATGAATATATAAATTATCAGACACAGAAGCGCGCCGAACGTGAGGCATGCCGCGGCATACACAAGCGCCCGAAGCACAGCCGCCTGCGCCTTCGCTCCCGAAACGCCGTCGCTTTTTCGGAGAGCCGTTTTTGCTATAGCCGTTGTTTTGGTCATTTGCTCTCGGACCTCCTTTTAAGCAGCGAAAAGCTGAGATTGATTATCAGAATGAAAACGAACAGCACGACCGCCGTGGCTATCAGAGCCTCGCGGTGCAGGTCGGCGGCGTAGCCCATTTCCAGAACTATGTTGGCCGTCATGGTCCTGACGCCGCGAGTAAGTCCGCCCGGCATGGCGGCTTGGTTCCCCGCCACCATGATGACCGCCATCGTCTCGCCTATGGCGCGGCCTATTCCCAGTATGACGCCCGCCATAACTCCCGATTTCGCGGCGGGCAGCACTGTCATAAACACCGACCGCTCGTGCGTCGCGCCCAGCGCGCGGGCGCCCTCGTAATAGCTTTCGGGTACAGCGTTCAGCGATGATTCGCTGACCGATATTATCGTCGGCAGTATCATAATACCAAGCACTATCGACGCGGCCAGCATGCTCGTGCCGCTGCCGCCGAATATCTGCCTCACGGCAGGCACGATCACCATCAGCCCGAAAAAGCCGTACACGACCGAGGGTATACCCGCCAACAGATCGACCGCCGGTTTCAACACTTTGCGCAGCCTATCGGGGCAGAAACGGGTCATAAACACCGCCGCCAAAATGCCGATCGGCACACCTATCACGATCGCTCCCGCTGTGACGTACACGCTGCCCAATATCATCGGCAGAATTCCGTAGATATCGTTGCCGGGCTTCCACTTCTTGCCGAGCAGGAAGTCAAACAGTCCTATTTTTTTCATAGCGGGGATCCCGTTCGCGAACAGAAACACGCATATCAGCGCCACAGCCAGTATCGACACGCAGGCGCAGAACAGGAACACGCCGCTCATTATGTTTTCTTTAAGCTTGTTTTTCATAACTGTTCCCCGATCTCGCTCCAGTCGGTGATCTCACCCGTGTATACGCCCTTCACTTGATCAGATGTGATCTCGTTTATCGGGTTTGAATTGTTAACAATGACCGCGATCCCGTCAAGGGCTATGACCGTAGCCTTGACGCCCTTTTGCGTTTCGCTGTCTTTAAGCTCGCGGCTTGCCATGCCTATGTCGCAAACGCCGTCGATCGCGTTGTTTATGCCCGTTGTCGAGTCGCTCTGCTGCACCTCGATCTCGGCGGCCGGGTTGACCTCAAGATACGCTTCTTTGAGCTTTTCCATGACCGGCGTTACCGACGACGAGCCCGAGACAACTATCTTGCCCGCGGGCTTTGAGCCGGCGTAAGCTCCCGAGCTTCCCTCTGAGATATAGCCGTTTTCTTCCACGACCGCCTGTCCCTCGGCGCTCATTATGAAATCAATAAAATCCCGCGCCGTTTCGGATACGCTGTCTTTTGTAACGATGTTAAACGGCCTCGACACCTTGTAGCTGCCGTCCTTCACGCCGTCGGCGCTCGCCTCGGCTCCGTCGACCCGCAGCGCTTTGACGCTCGAGTTCAGCGAGCCCATTGAGATATAGCCTATGGCGTTCTCGTTGCCCGCCACGCTCGTCATCATGACCGAGGTGCTGTTTGTCACGCTTGACGCGTCGGTCGTCATATCGACCTTTTCACCGTTTTGCTCTTCCTCAATGCCGAACAGCTCGGTGAAGGCTCCTCTGGTTCCCGAGCCGTCCTCGCGGGATATGACGGTTATTTCTTTTGCCTGCTCCGCGCCGCCTCCGCAGCCCGTCAGCGACGAGCCTATCACCAGCAGCGCGCACGCCGCCGCGATGCCGTCCGCGAGCTTCGGGTGGTTTTTTAAAATTCTCATAGTTTTTCTCTCTCCTTTTGCATAATTATATTTTTTGATTCAAAAATATTTTTGATTTCCGATTTATAGTAATATAACAATGTAAAATCAGTAATCGCGTATGTGTTAAATTTATGTAAAACCTAAATAAGCCTCGGGAGAGGCGCTTGACAGCGGAGCCGAGAAATAGTATTATTATAATATAATTATTTCGGAAAGGACGGAGCGTATGAAATTCGGAGAAAAGGTCAGAAAGCTCAGAAAAGAAAAGGGTATGACGCAGACCGAGCTGGCGGACAGCCTAGGCATAACTCTGCGCACCGTGCAGAACTACGAGGCGGGCTCCGTTCATCCGAAGAGCCGCGATATATACTATCGTCTTGCCGAGATGTTCGGGGTCGATAAAAATTATTTCATGACCGAGGACGAGGAGCTTATCAGGGCCGCATATGAGCGCGGCGGCAGGAAATCGGCGGCCGACGTGGAGGAGCTGATCGAGGGCATCTGCGGTCTGTTCGCCGGAGGCGAGCTGCCCGAGGAGGATATGGACGCGGCGATGAAAGCCATATCCGACGCCTACTTCGCAGTCAAAGAGGAAAACAAAAAATACACGCCCAAAAAGTACATAAGCTGATTTTTGAGTTAATTTTCGGCAATATATTCGGAAAGGGCGGATGACAAAGTGTCGGCGGACGATATTCACGGCATGGCGGAGGAACTCAAAAAGGCGCACGGAGATGATCCCGCCGAGATCGCCGAGGATCTGGGAATAAAAATAATCAAGAATTACGAGTTCAAAAAGCTGTACGGACTGTACACTATAATAAAGCGCAAGCGCGTTATAATAATAAACGGAAATCTGGAGCCCGCGACCGAGCGCGTCGTTCTGGCTCACGAGCTGGGCCACGATCGGCTGCACAGAGAGCTGGCGGAAAACCGCGCCGTGCTCGATACCGCGCTGTATGATATGACGGCGCGCCCCGAGTATGAGGCGAATACGTTCGCCGCCGAGCTTTTGATCGGGGACGATGTTATTTTCGAGTTGATGCGCGGCTACGGCTACAGCGCCGAGCAGACCGCGGCGAGACTGGGACTCTCGCAAAATCTTGTTATGATAAAATTACATTCGATGCAGCTCAGGGGAATGAAGATACCCGCGGTGATCGTTCCCGAAAACGCGATATTCAAAAAGGCGGCCGATTAAAGGCCGCCTTTCGCGTTATTCGGTTTGCTTTACAGGACGCCCGCCGCCTCGGTGCACATGATAAGGAACGCGCCCGCTCCGTGCAGGTCGTTCTCGCCTGTGCCTCTGGCGCAGTAGTGAGCGTAGTCGCCGACGCCGGTGCCGACGCAGATGTTGTCGATAATGATGTCGCCCTTGTCGTCATAGCGCAGACGGTTGATTATGCCGGTGTAGCCCTTCTTGGCGTACTCGAGATACGACTCATCCAAAAATCCGTTCTTGACCGCCTTGCAGATCGAGCCCACAAACAGGCAGGTGCAGGACGACTCAAGCCAGTTGTTCGGGTCGTCGCCCTTGTCGAGAACCTGGTACCAAAGACCCGTTTCGGGATCCTGATATTTAACCACGGCTTTGAGCAGGTCGCAGGCCGCTTTGATCATCGCGTCTCTGTCCTTGTGGTCCTCGGGGAAACTGTCCAGCTCCTCCAGAATGGCGACCGGAACCCAGCCTACCGAGCGTCCCCAGAACTCGGGGGATCTGCCCGTCTCGGGGTCGGCCCAGGGCTGAACCTTGGCGTAATCCCACGCGTGGTACCAAAGACCCGTTTTTTCGTCTTTGGTCTTTTCCTGCATCATAAGAGCCTGGAACGCGCAGAGATCAAACAGCTCGGGCGCGTCAAAGGTCTTTGCGTACTCGGCGCAAATGGGACCCGCCATATAAAGGCCGTCGAGCCACATCTGCTCGGGGTATCTTCCCTTGTGCCAGAAACCGCCCTCGGGATTCTTGGGGAAGTCCTTGATAAGCGGGATAAGCGTGTCGAGGGCCTTCTTGTATCTGGGGTCCTGCGTCTTTTTGTAGAGCAGATACAGAAGCACTCCGGGCTGCATGTCGTCAAGCTGGGTGGTGTCGAACTTGGTGATATTTCCGTCCTTGTCGATTATCGAGTCAACCCACGCCTTGCTGTATTCGTAATATTTCTCGTCCTTGTCAAGCAGGTATGTATGCTGAACTCCCGAAAGGAACACGCCCTGATGATAGTGGAAGCGGCCCTTGGGGGGCAGGTCCTCCGCCGCGAACTTGTGCATAAGCGCGTCGCACGCCATCTCGGCGTACTCGAGCGCGCTGTGACCGTTAACCATTAATTCGTTCATGATATACTCCTCCGTTTCAAAATTTTTTCGGCTGATTAAATTATACCAAATAAAAGAATTTATGTCAATGAATTTTTGTGCATATTTAAAAAGCAACATTTATTCATCATCATCTTGACTTTGCGTTATAATTGCCTTATCACTTAAACAATTTGACATACCGGCGATAAAAAACAGCGACTATTTTTAGTAATCGCTGTTATTAATTTATTTTATATGCTCTCTGAAAATGTCTTGAAGCATAAATACATCTCCGCTGACTGATCTTATTGTCGCTATCATAAGTTCGTCAGCATCGATTTCCGAAAAATCAAGCCGTTTGCCCAAGCCGATTATCGTCTTTTATGCCGAACTTATTGATTAACACCGCGGTGTTTTCATAGCATCCGTCCTGAATGGGGTCTAATGAATACGACATTTATACCCGACACCTTTCGAGCAAGATTTTTATAAAATCTTCCTTTGACATCTTACCGTTTAAGACATCCATGCACAAGGCTTTGTCGCCCGGCGGAACGCTGTAGCCCTCCATTTCAACGGATGCAACAGCATTGTTGAGCGCAAGTTCGTTTTCTTTTAGTGTGGCATGCCGCATAACTAAACCCCCTTCGGAACATATACTTGAATTATATCACAAGTGTTTGATAAAATCAAGCCGAAACGTCGTTATTGAAACGCGGGTTCTTTGAAATTGGAATCTTTGAAAGGATTGTCCTCGGGGGAGGGCTCGGAGAGACTGAAATACATTCTCGCCGCCTCGGTGGTGCCGAAGTCGCGGTTCGAGCCGCTGTGCTGCACCTTGTTGAACGCCTCGCGGAACATGGCGTTGTGCGCCTCTTCGCGGTTTAATAAAAAGTCGATGGTCTCTTTCACTTTTTTGTCGTCGATCTGGCGGTAGAGGTATTCGTAGACAACTTTTGCCCGCTGCTCCGACGCGATGTTTGACAAAAGGTCGGCGCACAAATCCCCGGTCACGCTCACATAGTCGCCGGTCCACGAATAGCCCGACGCGTTGATAAGTCCCGGATTGAGCCCCAGCAGCACATGCGTCTCGATCTCGCCGACGCATGTTTGGTCATAGTCAACGTCGTGGCCGTTTAAAAGGTTGATCGTCTGCGCCACCATTTCCATGTGGCCCAGCTCCTCGGCCGCGATGTCGAGAAACAGGTCCTTGATCTCCTGATTTTTGATCCTGAAGCTCTGCGACATATACTGCATTGCCGCCTTGAGCTCGCCGTTGGCTCCGCCCAGCTGCTCCTGCATCAGGGCCGCGTACTGCGGGTTGGGCTTTTCGACGCTCACCGGCTGGAAAAGTTGTTTTTCGTGTTTGAACATATTTGACACTCCTTTATATATATTGATATATACAGTTTGCGCCAAATTTTATAAATTATGCAGGGGTTGAGCTCAGCACCGGCACCGGGATCAGGTCGGTCAGATCGAACTGATAATATTTGTTGTCGTTGTGGTTTATCCAAGTGAGGGAGTGGCCGTCGGCGCTCACGGAGAAATCCGTGGCGGCCGACATGTCTGTGCCGTAGTCGATAAGAAGGTCGGTGATCGGGACCACATGGCCGTTTCGCAGTATTTTATAAAGCTTTCCTTTGCGCTGCGCCAGCCAAAAATCCTGATCCATGTCTATTATCATGTCTCCGCTGCTGAGCACGGCCGACGACTGCTCATCAAACGTCGGGTATCCACTGCCCGTCGTGTCTATTATCAGCGAGCCGTTCGCGGTCTTTTCGGCCGATATTCCGCAGCATGGCACGTTTTCGTCAAAGGGCAAGGTTTTCAGGTTGTCTACGCGTATCGCGGGAGAGTCTCCCGCGTACATTGTGTCGCAGGGCACACCGTTTACATAGATTTTCGGCTCTCCGCTTTTGTATGTGAGTTCAAGCGAGGCGTCTGAGGCCGGAGGCTTTCTGTCTCCGCTCCGTTTTTTGACAAGCATTATTATATTATCGTCCCGATAGGTCTCGTCAAAGCCGAACGCTTTCAGCGCGTCGATGCCGAGATATACTTTCTCGTCCGATATGTAAGCGCCGACTTCGGTCCCGTCAACAATAACGTTGAGCGCGCTATCGGCGTTTAAGTCGGGCGCGGTTCCCGGAGCGGGCATTCCGCTTGAAGCGGCCGAATAGGAGCCTCCGCCGGAACCGTTTGAATCGGATGCCTTGGCTGTCGCCGTGGGAGACGGCGAGGGTGCTGCGGACGCCGTCGGCGCAGCGGTGGGCACAGGTGTAGGCGTGGCCGCCGGCGCCGAGCTGTCAAGCGTCAAAAGGCGCTTGCTGTCGTCGTAGCCGCATATCATTCCGTATTTTTCGGGCACGCCCAAGTCCTCAACTATGACAGCCATTCTGCCGTCTATAGCGTAGGCGTTGACCGGTTTGCCGTTGAATATAACCTTTATGTCGGTCTCATATGTGTATCCGGCGGTGCCGCCGACAGTACCGCGGATTATCGAGGGCATATCTTTGGGCGTTTCTCCGGTTTGGTTCACAAACAGGGTGCGTATGCTGTCGTCATAAGCCACGGTAAAGCCGTAGTCGCGAAGGTCCTCCATCGCGATCAGCGTCCTGCCCTCAATGCTGAATGAGGCTATGTCGGCGCCGTTGACGCGGGTCAGTATATCGGTGGTGTATATCGTGTCAACGATGTCGCCCACCGCCGCGTGAGCTGGGCATACCGAAACGACGGCGCAGAGCGCAGCTGAGCACAGTATATTTCTTATCGCTTTTTTAAGTTTCATAATCCACACTCTCCTAATTTATATGAACTGAGAATATTATACCATATTATTTAGACGATTTCAACAGCTGTTTTGTTCCCGATACAGGAAAATTTTACGAAAGTTATTTGCGCATACATCTTGACAAACGCAAAATAATTTCGTATAATAAAAAAGTGATACGAAAGTCATTTTCACATTAGAGTTTTAGCCGATAACTGTATTGGAGCCGATATTATGAAAAGCAAAGAAAAAATAATACTTCACAGCGATATGAATAACTTTTACGCCTCGGTGGAGTGCATGTTAAACCCCGAGCTTCGGGATAAGTATGTGGCGGTCTGCGGCAGGCAGAAGGACCGCCACGGCATCGTGCTGGCGAAAAACGAGAAGGCGAAGGCGCTGGGCGTCGCGACGGGCGAGCCTGTGTGGCAGGCTTTGCGAAAGTGCCCGATGCTGGTCACGGTCGACCCGCATTTTGATATTTATATGAAATATTCAAAACTGGCGCGGGAAATTTATTACAGATACACCGATCTGATCGAGCCCTTCGGCCTCGACGAGTGCTGGCTGGACGTCAGCGGCAGCACGCTGTTGTTCGGTTCGGGCCGCGAGATCGCCGACAGTATCAGACGCGACATAAAGCGCGAACTGGGTCTCACAGTCTCGGTGGGCGTATCGTTCAACAAAATTTTCGCCAAGCTGGGCTCCGATATGAAAAAGCCCGACGCGGTGACCTGCATAGACCGCGAAAATTTCCGCGAAAAGATATGGGGGCTTCCGGCGTCCGAGCTGCTGGGCGTGGGGCGCGCCACCGCGAAAAAACTGGCGCGGCACGGCATATACACCATCGGACAGCTGGCCGAGGCCGACCCGGAGTATCTGCGCGGCTGGCTTGGCGTGAACGGTGTCAGGCTGAACGCCTTCGCCCGCGGCCAAGGCGGAGTGAGCGTGGCGCCGAGCGGATACGCGCCCCCGATAAAGTCGATAGGCCACGGAATAACCTGCACAGCCGACCTTGGCGCCGACGCGGAGGTGCGCAAGGTCATGTTCGCCCTGTGCCGCGACATCTCGCACAGGCTGCGCAAGCACGGGTTCATGGCGCGGGGCGTGTCGGTCTCGATAAAGGACACCGAGCTCAAGAGCCGCGAGTACCAGCGGATATTCAAAAAGCCCGTCCGCGGCTCGCGCGAGCTGACCGAGAGGGGCTTTGAACTGTTTTGCGAAAATTATGATCGAAAGCTCCAGGTTCGGGCGGTCTCCGTTCGCGCCATATATCTGACGGACGAAAACGAGCCCGCCCAGTTGGGCATGTTCGACAATATAAACCGCGAGCTCAAGCGCGACCGCATAGAGAGCGCGATGGAGAATATCCGCGGAATGTACGGCAAATACGCAATTTCATACGCGGGCCTGATGGGAGATCTGAAGCTCCCAAACGAAAAGGAAATAAATCCCGTGATGCCCAACACGATGATCGTTTAATTTTTATAAAACTCGCTGATATTGTTTTTATACTCTCTCGGCGTCACGCCGTATATCTGCTTGAACGCGCGGTTGAATGTTCGCTGGCTGGAAAATCCCGCGTTCAGGCAGATGTTTGTTATGCTGTCATTTGTGGAGCGTATCAGACCCGCGGCGTACTCGGTGCGGAGCAAGGCCAGATAGCTGCGGAAATTGATGCGTATCCTGTTTGAAAAAATATGCGAAATATAATATTTGCTGACGCTGAATTCCTCGGCCAGAGTATCGAGAGAAATGTCCTGCTTGAAGTTAAGCGATATGTACTCTATCATTTTTTCCGCGAGGCTCTCAACGGGGATATGTTTATCTTTATTTATCTTGATTTTTTTCAGAAGCTTTGATATAATTACCAAAGACCAGCCGAGTTTTTTCGGAAAACGAGGTGCAGTCGGCGATTCCCTCAAAGGCGCAGGCCGTTTCCTCGTCCACTTCCGTAATAAGCGGAGACTCGGGCCGCGAGTTGGAAATATCGGGAAAAATGTTTCCGAATATCCTCGGGTGGCAGATCACCAGCACTCCGTCTGCGGGGCGCACATTATCGCGGTAGTAGTGGTGCACGATGTCGGGAAAGATTATCGCGGCCTGTCCGGCTTTGACCTCGTATTTTTCGCCGTCGATATTCACGTGCTGGCCGCCCTCGAAAACATACACGATCTCTATGTGCTTGTGCAGATGGGCGTGGAACCTGATCTCGCGGTAGTTGTGGATCACGTTAAGGTCCGACGGCTGGATCTCATAAAAGGGCACCATAAAAATTACCTCCCGAAAACAGCAAATTTTGGCTTGTATTTTGATTTTACCGACTATTATTATAGCGCATTATAAGTTAAAATACAAGAATAAAAATTTTAACAATATATTAATTGAACAATAACCGTTACAATATCGAAAGGCGGAAAGAATATGGTAAAGAGCAAAAAAATACCCGCATATCTTGACGAGAGATTATCGTTTGAGGAGCGCGCTGCGGACTTAGTCTCGCGCATGACCCTTGAGGAAAAGGCGTCGCAGCTTAAAAATGAGGCGGCGGCTATCCCGCGGCTGGGGGTCCCGGCCTATAACTACTGGCGCGAGGCGCTGCACGGCGTGGCGCGGCAGGGCAAGGCGACCAGCTTTCCCACAAGTCTCTCCATGTCAAACGCATGGAACCTCGATTTGGTGCGCCGCGCGGCCGAGATAACCTCGACCGAGGCCCGCGGGAAAAATCCGCGCACCGATCTCTCGTACTGGAGCCCGACCGTCAATATGGCGCGCGATCCGCGCTGGGGCAGAAACGAGGAGACCTACGGCGAGGACCCGTATCTCAGCGGCAGGCTGGGGAGCGAGTTTGTCAAGGGAATGCAGGGCGATGACAAAAAGTATATAAAGACCATTGCGACGATCAAGCATTTTGTCGCCAACAACGTGGAAAAGGAGCGCCGCGTGGGCGCCTCGGTCATGAGCGAGCGGACCCTGCGCGACTACTACGCCCGCGTGTTCCAGAACATAGTTGAAAGCGCGGCTCCGGCATCGGCCATGAGCTCATACAACGCGACCACGATATACCGCGGCGGCAAGCCGCTCTATGACTACGTTCCCGCAACGGCGAATCCGTATATTTTAAAAGACCTGCTGCGCCGCACATGGGGCTTTAAAGGCTATGTCACGGGTGACTGCGGAGCGTTCGGCGACCTTAACAACACCGCGGCCTACAAGACCGTGCTGTTTCCGGGTGAGGATATAAACGCCGTGCCGCAGTCGGCGGCGACGGTAAAGGGGTTTCTGAGCGGAGCCGACACCGACTGCGGATATTCGGCCTCGGCGGGCAGCGTGCTCGAGGCGGTGAGAAACGGCAGCATAACCGAGGACGAGTTGAATATAAACATATACAATTTGTTTCTTCAAAGGATGCGCACAGGCGAGTTTGACCAAAATCCGCCCTACAGAGAAATAACCGCGGACGTGCTGGAGACGCCCGAACATATAGCGGTCGCCGAGGAGGCCGCCGAGCAGTCGTGGGTGCTGCTGAAAAACGACGGCATACTGCCTCTTGACAAAAACATAAAGAGCGCGGCGCTGGTCGGCGCTTTGGCGGACGAGATCGTGCTGGGCGACTACTCGGGCTCACCCGAACACACCGTCACGCCGCTTGAGGGGATATCGGCGGAGCTTAAAAAAACCTGCCCGGGCGCCGTGCTCAAGTATTTGGGCGGCGCCACCGACGACACGCCGCTGATGAACATACGTGGCATGAGGCTTTTGCTGAAAAACGGAGAAACCAGAGAGATCGATCTCGGCTTGGCGAGAGCCGAGGGCATGGAAAGCGCGGAGGTTGGATTTTTCGGAGTGACCCGAAAGGGCGCGGCGCTTATCCCGAATGTTGATTTCAGAGACGTCGTTTCGGTCGAGGCCGATATCGAGCCGCTTGCCGGAGGCAAGGCCAAGCTGTACTACGGCTTCGGCGGCCCTCAGGTGGCGGAGCTTAAAGCCTCCGACCCAAAGGGCGGCTACACCGGAGAGGCGGGAGGCTACTGCGAGACCGCCGACCTTTATATCGAATTTGAGGCCGAGGCGGGCATGTTCTCGGTTGACAAATACAAAAAAGAGCTCGACGAGGCCGACGTCATAATCGCCTACGCGGGCACGACGCTCTCCGATTCGGCGGAGTTCAACGACCGAGGCAGTATCGCGCTGCCCGAGAGCCAGGCCCATGTCCGCGCACTCACCGAGGCGTACCCCGAAAAGACGGTGGTCGCGCTGCAGACGGTGGGCCAGATAGATGTCGAGCCGTTTGAAAAAGGCGCGAGAGCGATACTCTGGACGTCGTACAACGGCCAGACCCAGGGCTCGGCTATAGGTCGAGTGCTGTGCGGCGCGGTAAATCCCTCGGGCAGGCTGACGACCACCTGGTACAAAAACTCCGACCTTGAAAAAATGCCCGTGGGCGTCGAGGGAACCGTGGGCGAGGACGGTATTACAAGATATTATAACAACTACGAAATAAAGTCGGACGACAAAAAAGACTTCCCCGGCAGGACGTACAGATATTATAAAAATACACCGGTCTACCCGTTCGGATTCGGACTGAGCTATTCGGAATTTGAATATAAAAACCTGAGGCTCTCAAGCTCCGCGGCGGGCGCCGACGGTGAGATAGAGGCTCTTGTTGACGTCACAAACATCGGCGGCGTTTTCGGCATGGAGACCGTGCAGTTTTACGCCGGACTTCCGAATATCGAGGGGCTGCCGAAAATCTGTCTTGTCGGCTTTGAAAAGCTCGGCTTAAAGCCCGGTGAGACCAAGACCGCCGCGGCGAAGATAAGCATGCGCGATCTGAGATTTTTTGACGAGGCGGCGCAAAAGACTGTGGTACATCTTGGAAAATACAAAATATACGCGGCGAAAAACTCGGCCGATCAGAGCCTTTCGGCCGAATTTGAGATCACGAGCGGCATAACGCCCGCGCTCAAAACCGTGGCGGCGCTGCCGAGCGGCGTGATAGTCCGCGGACTGGTGAGCGGAGATATAGTCGAGAAGGTCACAAGCGTTCGCGCGGAGCTTTCCGCGGCGCTGACCGACGAGAGCTTTATTGAGCTAAACGAAACCAATACAAAATACAAAAGCGATAACGATGAGATCGCGCGGGCGGAGGCGGACGGAACAGTCCTGCCCGGACCTTGCGGCGGCGTCACAATGATCACCGCCGAGGTCACATTCGGCGGTGAGACAAAGAGCGCTCGGTTCCCGATCGTGAATATCCCCGAACTTAAAGCCGACGAAAAAAGCAAAGCTGAGGCCGAGGAAAAGCTGAAAGCCGCTCGGAGCGGCCTACGCGCCGAGGCTTATTCGGAAAACAACCTAAAGCTGCTTGGCGAAATTTTTTCGGACGGGATCGGCAGGATAGGCCGAGCGGTCAAGCTTGACGAGTTGAAAACAGCGCTTGATGAAACGCTGCGCGCTCTTGAAAACGTTGAGCCCGACAAACTTGAAATGAGCCTTGCGGTCGAGGCTGATGGCGCAAAAAACGGAGTTATCGAAAAGCGCGGAGAATATACTCTTATCACCAAAGACGGCGCGGGATCCGAAATCGGCACCGCGTGGAGCGTGGAGGATCTTAGCGGCTCGAACCGAAAAACCGCCGAGCTTAAAGATAAAAAGCTGATCGCGTCGGGCAGCGGACTTGTGAGGGTACGCGCGGTCGATATAGAAAATCTGCGCCGCGGCGAAAGCCTTATATACATAAATCTGCCGATCGAGGCCGAGACCGCCGATAACGGCGGCGGCGCCGACCTGATCGCGAAGGACAGCGGAACGGAAAGCGGAGGCTGCGCCGCGAGTACCGGAGCGCGCGTTTTGGAATACGGCGGCCTGAAAATCGAAAATTTGAAAGAGGTTTGTCTGAGGTACCGTCTCGGCGGCCCTGCCGCCGCGGTTCGGATTATGTCGGGCGGCGCGGTGATCGCCGAGGGCATAGCGGAGCCGACCGATGATTGGAGCGAGATCACGCTCAAAGCGGACCCCGCGGCGATACGCAAATGCCGCGGCTTTGGCAGTCTTGCTGATATAGGGCTCGCGGCGGGCGGCGCCGATATTGACAAATTTAAAATGATATACGAAGAGACGGATGCCGATGCTTTTGCGG
>CANQLT010000064.1 GCA_947624775.1 uncultured Monoglobus sp. | reverse complement strand
GTTTTATTCCTCTGCCCCTTCCTCAGCGGGAGCTTCTTCCGCTGTTTCCTCGGCGGGAGCTTCCTCGGGCTCGGCCGCTTCCTCAACGGGCTCGGCGGAATCCAGAATGTCGCCTAACGTGAATGTCGCTTCCTCGATATACGAATTGGGGAGCGCTTCCTCCTTGTCCTCATCCGCCTGAGCGGGAGCGTCGTTCTTCATCAGAGCCTTCATCGAAAGGCCGATCTGCTTGGTGTTGTCGTTGATCTCAATAATCTTGCAATCAACAACGTCGCCGATAGCCAGAACGTCAGAGGGCTTGTTGATCCTCTCGTTGGATATCTGAGAAATATGGATCAGACCGTCAACATACTCCGCAACCTCAGCAAACGCGCCGAAGGGAAGAATTCTTACGATCTTGGCCTTGATGTCGTCGCCGACCTTGAGGTCCTTGACCGCCTTAACCCACGGGCTGTCCTCTTCCTTCTTGTAGCCGAGAGAAACTTTGCCCTTCTCTCTATCGAGAGCCTTGATATAAACCTCAAGCTCCTGTCCTACCTTGACAACCTCGGAAGGATGCTTTATCCTGTTCCACGAGAGCTCGGAAATGTGAACCAGACCGTCCACACCGCCGATATCCACAAACGCTCCGAAGGGCGTCAGCGACTTAACGATACCGGTATAGGTCTTGCCGACCTCCGCGCTCTTCCAGAACTCAGCGGCCTTCTGCTCTTTGAGCTCTTTTACGAGTGAAATTCTGTTCTTTGACTTGTCAAGTTCCTTGATGTAAACATCGATCTCGTCGCCAACCGACACAACCTCGGAAGGATGACCGATACGGATGGGCGACAGCTCGGATATATGAATCAGACCGTCCACGCCGCCTAAATCAACAAACGCTCCGAACGAGGTGAGCGACTTAACGGTACCGGTGTACTGCTTGCCCTCCTCGGCGTTTGCCCAGAATTCCTCAGCGGCCTTGTCCGCTTCTTCCTTAGCAACAGATTTGATCGAGCCGACAACTCTCTGTCTGCCTCTTCTGTCTGTGTCCATCTTGATGATCCTGAATCTCTGCTCCGTGTTGAGCAGCACACCCAGATCCGAAAGATAATTGATGGCACACTCCGACGCGGGGATAAACACGCGCACGCCGTTCGCTATCGTAACAACTCCGCCGCGAACCAGCTCTACGACTCTGCCCGTCAGGATCTCGCCGTTTTCGAACGCCGCCTCAAGCTCCTGCATTCCCTTTACCGCGTCAATCTTTTTCTTTGACAAGGTGACAACTCCGTCACGGTCGCTTACATGAACGATGTAAACGTCAACCTCCTCGCCTATCTTCACGAGATCGGCAGGATTTGCTCCGGGATCGTTTGTCAGCTCGTCGAGCGGTATAACACCGTCATACTTGCTGCCGATATCAACCTGAACCTCTGTGGGTGTGATACCGATTACCACGCCTTTAACGACCTCTCCCGATCTCAAAGGCTTGAGTGTTTCCTCCAGTGCTTCCGCAAAATTCATTTCATTTTCCGCCATGGTTAAATAGACCTCCTTGATTACCGACTCGGGCGTTGACGCTCCGGCGGTAATACCGACTTTGATTAAATTTTTTGATATATTTTGTGTTTTATTATTTTTTACGTTTTTAAGTTCTTCCGCGTTTTCGATAAGCAGCGTTTCGGGCTGTATCTCACGGCACACCTCGAACAGCTTTTTTGTGTTCGAGCTGTCGCGCCCGCCGATGACTATCATCATGTCGGACACGGCCGCGAGATCCGCCGCGGATTTCTGCCGCTTAGACGTCGCACTACATATTGTATCAAAAAAATCAGCATTTGTAAAATGTTTTTTTAAAATTTGTACAACTTTTTTAAATAAATTTTCTCTTATAGTGGTCTGAGCAACGACAGATATTGGTAAATCGCTCGATTTTGATAATATTTCGCTCAGGTCATTCTCGTCCGCGGCGACCATAGCGGCGCCTCCGCACCAGCCGTTTATGCCGATGACCTCGGGATGAGATTTGTTTCCCACTATAACAATGCTTCTTTTTTTGTCGAAATATTCGCGGCTGACAATCGAGTGTATTTTTTTCACAAAGGGGCAGGTGGCGTCAACAATTTTAACGCCGCGCGCCTCAAACGCCTCAATATCCGCCTTCGGCACGCCGTGTGCGCGGATAATAACGGTCGAGCCCGCCTCCGCCTCGTCCACGGAACCGATTGGCGTGACGCCTTTTTGTCTCAGGTTTTCGGTAACGTCGCGGTTGTGGATCAGCTTGCCGTAGGTGTATATGTTTTCGCCGCCGCCCTTCGCGGTGTCGTACGCGATCTTTACCGCTCTGTCCACGCCAAAGCAGAATCCGGCGCAGTCCGCGATCTTTATTTCCATAAGCGCCTCCGTTTTACACGTCTCGTTTCCAAAACTGCATGAACTACATGGGAACGCGCGAAAGCCTCGATATCTCGGGCATAATAACATTCTCGGTAAGCTCCTGCATCTCGGAGCTGCTCACCTTGCGGCCGAAATAATCATTCAGTTTTATCGGCTTTCCGATATGTATTGTTATCCTTGTGAACGGCTTATACGTGCCCTCAAGACCGATGGGCAGTATGTCGGCGCCCGCCTTGATCGCGACCATTGCCGCTCCCATTTTGCCCTTGCGCAGCCTGTTTGTGTGCGACCTGCCGCCCTCGGGGAAGATCACGATATGACGGCTGGATTCCGCCATTTTTATCGCCGAGCGCAACGCGCCGAAGTCCGATTTCCCACGCCTTATCGGGAAGGCGCCGAGTTTTCGGATAAACGCACCGAACAGCTTGTTGCGGAAAAGCTCCTCCTTCGCCATAAAACCTATCTGAAACGGCATCGCGAGACCGACCAGAGGCGGATCGAAGTAGCCCTTATGATTGGCGCAGATAATAAACCGCTCGCTCTCGTCGGGTATATTCTCTTTTCCCTCTATTTTGAGTCTGAAAAATGTGCGGAAAAAAATATTGACCGCCACTCTTCCCACGTCATAAAGCGCCATTATCCGCTCACCTCCGCTCTTTTTTGTTCGGCGAGCTTGATTATGGCGTCGATAACCTCGGGCACGGTCATATCGGTGGTGTCGACTAAAACCGCGTCGTCCGCCTGCCTGAGCGGAGCGAATTCGCGCTCGGAATCATTTTTGTCGCGGGCGGCGATCTCCTGCTCTACGCTCTCTATATCCGCCGTCTCTCCCTTTGCCGAAAGCTCCCTGAAGCGACGCAGCGCTCTCTCGCGCACGCTCGCCGTCAAATATATTTTGAGCTCCGCGTCGGGCAGCACATACGTTCCTATGTCCCTGCCGTCCATCACGACATCGGCTTTTTCGGCCGTTTTGCGCTGCAGCTCCACAAGCTTGAGCCTTACGGCGGGTATGACCGCCACATTCGACGCGGCCATCGAGACCGGATTCTCTCGTATTTTCTCGGTCACGTCAGCGCCGTTTAAATAATATCTCTGAGCGCCTCCGCTTGTTTTTATCTCAATATTTAAATCGTCCAGAATACCGACAACACCGCTCTCATCGCGCGGGTCTATCCCGTCAGTTATCGCGGCAAGGCCCACGCTTCTGTACATGGCGCCGGTGTCGATATAAACATACCCCAGCTTCTCGGCAACGGCTTTTGATATCGTGCTTTTGCCCGCTCCCGCCGGTCCGTCAATCGCTATTTTCATTCCTTAACTCCCTCATCAGAATTATTATTGTCGTTATTTTTATCTTTCGAGCTCTCATCGCCGGCACTGCCAATCAGGCCCTTTTCCTCAAGAAAGCCCGCCAGCACCTCGATGTTGTCAAATATATACTCATAGTCAAAGCCGCTCGTCTGGGTGAATATCACCTCGGCTCCGACCTCTCCCGCGGCAGCGAGCTTGTCGGAAATATTAAGCGCGCTGTCGGTGATAAGCAGCTTTGCCTCTGCGTCTTTGAGCACCTCTACTATGCCCTCTTTGCCGCCGAGATCATTATATTGCTTAACGTTAAGCAGCGGCACTCCGTATTGAAGCGCCAAGTCCACGTCAAACTCGGGCGCCGCCGGGATCGGCACATAGAGAGCGTTTCGGTCAAACACCTTCTCGGCTATGACCCTGACGTTGATCGGACGCGACAAAAACACCGCGCCGCCCACCGTGTTGTTTATTTTGGATGCGACGCCGGCGTATGAGTAATCAACGCCGCACTTCACCTTTTCGGGATCGGCCGCGACCGAAACGTTCCGCGGCACGGTGGGGCGTATCAATTTAATAATCGGTATTTTCAGGTCCTCCGCAACATTCAGCGCGGCGAGCGAACCGTGGGCGTCGGGCGTGCAAATCGAGTCGATTATCGCGCTGACGCGGTTCTGCCTCACGATGCGCGCGAGGCTCCTGTAGCTCAGTTTTCCGACGATAACATCGCCTTTTCCGAAACCGCCGGCCGCGGCAAAATCCTCAAAATGAAAAATATAATCGGCGTTGGCGCGTGTCAGACGGTCACTTATCTCGCGGGCTCCGCGCCCGCCGTTTGAGAGTATCAGCAACATAGCCTACTCTGCCGCGCCTTCCGTCGGAATTTCCGGCTCCGCTGCCGGTTCGGGCTCGCTCTGAGGCGGGGTGTAATACTCCTGCTCAGCGCCTACCTCGGCTTCCTTGTCAACTGCCAGCTTGGCGCCGCACTCGGGACAGAAATTATAATCATCCTTCACGCTTTTGCCGCACTGCGGGCATTTTACCATTGATTTATAATTGTCGAGCTGTTTTTCATACTCGCCGATTTGCTTTGTGAGCTCATCAATACGTGCGCACTTTTCTTTGACAATCTCATCAAGCGGCGTGTTGTTTTTGTAGCTGTCGTAAACAGCTCCGCCGATCTCCTCTTTGAGGTCCTTGATCTCGCCCTTTGCCTCGAACATCGCGTATTTGATCTTGGAGAATTCCACAACCTCTCCGGATTTCTTTCCCACGGTCTGAGCCGCCGAGCCTACCGCGTTTTTAACCTTCTCTAAAAAATCCATATTAACATCTCCTCATATAAAATTATTTATTTACACATTGAATCTGAACAGAACTATGTCGCCGTCCTTCATGACATACTCTTTGCCCTCCGAGCGGACAAGGCCCTTTTCCTTTGCGGCGTTCATCGAGCCGCAGGCCATAAGATCGTCAAAATGCACCACCTCGGCGCGGATAAAGCCGCGCTCGAAATCGGTGTGTATCTTTCCGGCCGCCTGAGGCGCTTTGGTGCCCTTGGTTATCGTCCATGCTCTGACCTCGGGTTTTCCGGCGGTCAGATAGCTTATGAGGCCGAGCAGTGTATAGCTCGCCTTTATCAGCTTGTCAAGTCCCGATTCGGACGCGCCAAGCTCATCTAAAAACATCTGCTTCTCGTCTTTATCAAGACCCGCGATCTCCTCCTCTATTTTGGCCGAGATCACCATCACCTCCGCCTTGTCGGCGGCGGCATATTCCCTTATCTGCTTAACGAACTCGTTATTATCCTCGTCGGCGTAATCGTCCTCCGCCACATTCGCGGCGTATATCACGGGCTTCATGGTAAGCAGCGATACCTCGTCCAGCGTTTCGAGCTCATCCTCGGTCATATCAAGCGACCGCGCAGTCTTTCCGCTCTCCAGATGCGCCTTGAGCTTCTCGTAAAACTTCTGATGGAACAGATATTTTTTCTCACCGCCCCGTATCGACTTCATAATCTTGTCGATCCTTCTATCAAGTATTTCCAGATCCGACATGATTAATTCAAAATTGATAGTCTCAATATCGCGCACAGGGTCGATGCTGCCGTCGACATGGACAATATTGCTGTCCTCGAACGCGCGCACAACATGCACGATCGCGTCAACCTCGCGGATGTTCGACAAAAACTTGTTTCCCAGTCCCTCGCCGCGGCTGGCGCCTTTTACCAGACCCGCGATATCCACAAACTCGATCACCGCGTATGTGGTCTTGTCCGGATGATACATTTCAGCCAGCGCGTCGATTCTCTTGTCGGGCACCAAAACGGTGCCGACGTTGGGCTCTATCGTGCAGAACGGATAATTCGCGGACTCGGCGCCCGCCTGGGTTATCGCATTGAACAGTGTGCTCTTTCCCACGTTGGGCAGTCCGACAATTCCTAATTTCATTTATGTTTCCTCTTTTCGTATATTATTGGTCTAATTCAGCTTTTCCTCAAACAGATCGGCAAGCTCCCGCGCCCGCTTGGTGATAAGCTCAACGTCCTTGCCCTCGATCATAACTCTAACTAAAGGCTCGGTTCCGGACGGGCGGATAAGCACCCTGCCGCTGTTTTCGAATTCCTTTTCAAGCGTCTCTATCGCTTCCCTGATCTCGGGGAACTTCATGTAATTTTCCTCGTTTTTGAGCTCGTTTTTAACGACCGCGTTGATAAGCACCTGCGGATATATCTGCATTATATTCGCCAGCTCGGAGGACTTTTTGCCGCTCCGCTTTATCACGTCGGCAAGCTGTATGCCTGTCACAAGACCGTCGCCGGTAGTGTTGTGCTCAAGCAGTATCACGTGGCCCGACTGCTCGCCGCCTATCTTGTGGCCGTGCCCCAGCATTTCCTCAAGCACGTAGCGGTCGCCGACCTTGGTGCGCTTGATATTGATACCGTATTCCTCGCCCATAACAAAGAATCCCAAATTGCTCATAACGGTTGCGACAACCGTGTTGTCGGGCAGTCGGCCGTTTTTCTTCATATCGAGAGCGAGTATAGTCATAATCCTGTCGCCGTCGATTATTCCGCCGTTTTCGTCCACCGCGAGAACGCGGTCCGCGTCGCCGTCAAAGGCGAGACCCAGATCCGCTCCGCACTGTTTTACAAACTCGGTCAGCGCCTCAAGATGCGTTGAGCCGCAGTCCTTGTTTATATTGATGCCGTCGGGCTTGTTGTTTATAACGCTCACCTCGGCGCCCAAGCCTTTAAGCGCTTTTTCGGCCGTCACGCTTGACGCGCCGTTGGCGCAGTCTATCGCGATTTTCATGCCCGAAAGATCGCCGCCGCAGGTGCTTTCGGCGAACTCTATGTATTTGTCTACGAGCGTGTCATCGTATGTTATATGTCCTATATTTTCATGAGTGGGCGCGCCGACCTCCTCGGCGCCGTCAAGAATGATCGCCTCGATGCGCTCCTCAAGCTCGTCGCTGAGCTTGTAGCCGGTGCCGCTGAAATACTTGATGCCGTTATGCTCAAACGGATTGTGCGACGCCGAGATCATAACTCCCGCGTCGAATCCCTCTCTGCGCACCAGATGAGCGATCGCGGGTGTGGGTATCACTCCCGCTATGACCGCCTCCGCGCCCACGCTGCATATTCCCGCGACAAGAGCGCATTCCAAAATGCCGCCCGATATTCGAGTGTCGCGTCCCACAAGAATTTTGGGCTTCTTGTCGCCCGCCGAGGTCAGGACATGCGCCCCGGCCTTTCCTATTTTAAACGCCAACTCGGGTGTCAATTCCTTGTTGGCTATTCCCCGAACTCCGTCGGTTCCGAATAATCTTCCCATATCGTCACAAATCCCTCCTGTCGTCGCCGATCCCTGCGCTTGTTCGCTTTCACGCAAGCGTGAAAGTCTCACCCGCTACGGGTCGGCTCCTCATTCCCACAAAACGCACTCCGTTGGCGTTTTGCGGGAGCCCTGCGCGGGCGGATAATATCCGCCCCTACGAACGTAGTGATTAGTAATTAGTGAATAGTGATTAGACAAATTAAATCTCGCGGAGATACGCAAATGTTTTTTTGCCGAATTAACTCCGCGTATTCTCTAATCTCTAATCGCTATTCTCTATGTTATTATACGCCAATATATTCCTTTTGTCAAATAATATTTTGTTATTCTAAATAAGCGACAAAACGGCTTTTATGCCGTCCAACGCGGCGCTCATGATGCCGCCCGCGTACCCCGCTCCCTCGCCGAGCGGGAACAAGCCGCGCACGCCCGCAGCCTGAAAATCTCCGCCGCGCGTTATCCTGACGGGCGCCGACGTTCTGCTCTCGACCGCGGTCAGCACTCCGTCTCCGCTCAAAAAACCGGGGATCTTGGTCTCAAAGTATTTAAGGCCCTCGGTCAGCGTTTTTGAAATAAACGGCGGCAGGCAGGCGCGCAGGTCAAACGGTTTCACCTTCCCCGTATAGCTCGGAACAACGCCGCCCAGTTCCGCAGAAAACGAGTTTTCGACAAACTCTCTCGCAAGCTGCACAGGCGCGGAATAATCTCCGCCCCCTGCCCTGAACGCCGATTCCTCATAGTTTCGCTGAAATTCTATACCTGCCAAAGGATGACCACTCCCGAAATCCTCGGGGCGCACTGTGACGACCAGCGCGCTGTTGGCGTTTTTTCCGCCGCGGCTGTGATCGCTCATACCGTTGACCGCGAGGCGGCCGGGCTCGGACGAGGCGTTGACCACAACGCCGCCCGGACACATGCAGAACGAATAGCAGCTCCTGTCCTTTCCGTTATACACAAGCTTGTAATCGGCGGGCGGCAGGCTCTCCCGGACATCGCCGTACTGCGCGCGGCCTATAAAGCTCTGCTCATGCTCGATGCGCACGCCCGCCGCAAACGGTTTTTGCTCCGTTTTGACTCCCGCGTCATGCAGCATTTTATAAGTGTCTCGGCTGCTGTGGCCTATCGCAAGCAGCAGCATACCGCACTTTAAGGCCTCGGAGCCGTTCAGTTCGATCTCGCTAAGGCTCCCGCCCTCAATTTTTATGTTTGTGAGCGTCGTCTTAAATCTGATCTCGCAGCCGAGGCGCAGCAGCTCGGCACGCATATTTTTCAGCACCGCCCGAAGCTCGTCCGTTCCGATATGAGGCTTGGCGTTATACAGTATGTCCTCGGGCGCGCCGAACTTCGCGAAGGTCTCGAGTATAAACCTTTGACGCTTGTCCTTGTTTCCGGTGTTAAGCTTTCCGTCCGAAAACGTTCCCGCTCCGCCTTCGCCGAACTGGACGTTGGAGTTTGTATTAAGTTTTCCCGTGTTCCAAAACCTCTCGACCGTCTCCGCGCGCTTTTCCACAGGCTCGCCCCGCTCTATTATGAGCGGAGGATTTCCTCGCAGCGCAAGCATATACGCCGCAAACAGGCCGCAAGGGCCCATTCCGACCACAACGGGCCTTGAGGCAGATTTCTTCATCGGTTTGATCTCGATCTCCCCGCCCGCGAGCCGAGTTATATTTTTCACGCCGCCAAGCTCGGTTCCGTCCGGCGCGTCGGCAGCGACAGCATACACAAAATGCACGTCTCTCTTGCGGCGCGCGTCGATCGAGCGGCGGTATATCCTGAAATTTTCGGCATAAATTAAGCTGTGCCGCGCTGTATCCTGCGCGGCAAGCAACACATCTTCAATTTTATGGTCGATCGGCATTTTGATATTATTGATTATTATCCGCACTTATCTTGACCTCCGTAACGTCATCGACAGTTTTTGCCCATGACGGCAGATTCAGTTTCACGGTGACTTCTCCGGTTTTTTCAAAATCACTCATGGTAATCGGCTGCGTCAAAACGTTCACCGCCTCGGACAGGCGGCTGTTGTCGCCGTAAATCGTCACGGTCTCGGGCTCGCAACTGAGCGTGGCGCCCTGAAGCGTTCCGTCCCTGTTTGGCACTATCGGCACCGTTTTTTCTTTGTATAGCATGCACTCGGCGGTTATCTCCGGATTGCTGTTCCATATCCAGCGGATCTCGCGCTCCGGCAGCTCCTGACCCGAACTGTCATACAGCTTGACAGCACACTCCTGCGACAAAACGCCCTGATTATATGCTGAGTAATTTGTGTTTATAAGATCAATATTAACTCCGGCATATGCAACTTCGTCAATATTTGACTGAGCGCCGAAAATTCTGATATTGCTCTGCGACAATGTGAAATCACTGTGTCGGTAGCCGCTGAGCACCTCGCCTGTGCTGGAGTAGTTCACGTCGACGTCCTTATATTTTGTTTTCTCAACATAAACGTCAACCGCCGACGGGGTGTAGCCCACAACATCGCCGTACTGGCTTTCCACATTGAGGTTCACCGTCATGGTTGCGCCATCCTCCAGTTTTGACAAGTCGATCTCGGAAAAATCGAGAGTCGCTCTTATATTGCCCAGATCAAAGTTCGACATAACGCGGCGGCTGCCCTCTATCCTGACGTTGGCGCCAAGCACGGAAAGCCGCTCTATGCAGTAGCCGTTGTCGCTGAACACGTTGTCGTTGACCGTGGTAATCGGCACATCGCGGAAGGTTTTGTCAGCGGGCGCGTCGTTTATAACTATGATGTAGGTCCAGAGAACTATCGCCGCAATAAGTGATATGGCCATCAGGAGAATATTGCTTGAAAAAATCTTTCTCAAATCTATCTCTCCTTTCTGTCAAGAATATTGCGGATAGAGCGCGGTTTCTTTTCGTCGGGCACAATACCCATAAGCTCACTTAGCGTGCTTTTGAGAGAATCTTCGTTAAGTCCACGGTACAGCACTCCCTTGTGAGCGACCGAGATAATTCCGGTCTCCTCGGACACGATGACGACCACAACGCCCGACTCCTCGGAAATGCCCAGTCCCGCTCTGTGGCGAGTGCCCAGATCGCTTGTTATATTAGGGTTGTGCGAAAGCGGCAGCACGCAGGCAGCCAGCGCGATCCTGTTGTCGCGAATAATGACCGCGCCGTCGTGCAGCGGCGTGTTGGGGACAAATATATTTTTAAGCAGCGCCGCCGACACCGACGAGTCGATTGCGACCCCGCCGCTTATAAGCGAGTCCACGTCGGAATTCTGCTCAATGACGATCAGGGCGCCGGTCTTGGTCTTGGACATATCCGCGGAGGCTTCGGCGACCTGATCTATCATCTCAAGCGTCTTTAGCTGCTCACCGCTCGCGCTGATAAACCAGCTGCTTATTCTTGTCTTTCCTATCTGGTCAAGCACGCGTCTCAGCTCGGGCTGGAATATTACAACCAACGCGATAACACCTATCTGAGCGCAGCTGCTCAAAATATATGACGTGACATGAAGGTTCATTAGGTACACCACCTGAACCAGAAGGATTATTATAAGCACGCCCTTTAGCAGACGCACCGTGTGGCTGTCGCGGATGAATTTCAGCACGAAGTATATCATCACCGCAACAAGTATAATGTCAATAATGTCGGCGATTCTGAGCAATGAAATCTGATCAGCCGCCGAGCTTATAAAGTTTTCAAACAAATCGCCAACTCCTTTCGTCGCCAAAAGCAATTTTTTAACTTTGTCGTCTGTGGCTCCCCTTCATTTATGAGGGGGAGCTGTCTGCAGAGCAGACTGAGGGGGTGACCCCTACCACCGCAAGCGGTCCCCCTCCCCCACTATCGCAGGGGAGGCAAGCGGGCGGATAATATCCGCCCCTACGAACATAGTAATTAGTACTTAGTGAATAGTAATTAGACCTATGAACGCGGGAACGCACCAATGTTTTACACCGAATTAATTCCGCGTATTCACTATTCGCTATTCGCTAATTACTACGTTAGTATGCCTTGCCCCAGTATACCATGTGTTTGGCGGGCTTTCCGCAGCACACGCACTTATCGCTGATCTGCTCCTGCTCAAAGGGTATGCAGCGCGATGTGGCCGTGGTGTCGTCTTTTATCTTGAGCTCGCAGGCCTCGTCTCCGCACCACATGGCCTTGACAAAGCCGCCCTTCTCGTCGATTATCTTCTTAAATTCCTCGTAATCGGCCGCAGACGAAGTCTTGCTCTCGCGATTTTCAAGAGCCGCATCATACATCTGCTTCTGTATCTTTTCCATAAGCTTTTCGAGCTCTTCCTCGATATTGTCAAGCGATACAAACGTCTTTTCGCGGTCAACGCGGCTGACGAGGACCGCCTGATTCTTTTCTATATCCTTGGGGCCTATCTCAATGCGCACCGGAATTCCGCGCATCTCGTACTCGCTGAATTTCCAGCCGGGAGACTTGTCGCTCGCGTCGAGGCTGACTCTGAACTTTTTGGAAAGTCTGTCTCTGAGCGCCTCCGCGGCCTCGGTAACGCCCGCTTTGTGCATGGCGATAGGAACTATCACCGCCTGGGTGGGAGCGATCTTCGGGGGCAGCTTGAGGCCCGCGTCGTCGCCGTGGACCATGATTATCGCGCCTATAATTCTCGTCGACATGCCCCACGAGGTCTGGTGCACGTACTGCTGCTTGTTGTTCTCGTCAAGATACCGGATTTCGAAGGCCTTGGCAAAGCCGTCGCCGAAGTTGTGGCTGGTTCCCGACTGGAGCGCCTTGCCGTCGTGCATCATGCTCTCGATCGTGAAGGTCTCGGTCGCGCCCGCGAATTTTTCCCGGTCGGTTTTCTGACCCTTTACCACGGGGATAGCCAGATACTCCTCGCACACTTTTGCATAAATATTGAGCATCATTCTGGTGCGCTCCTCGGCCTCTTCCTGCGTGGCGTGGGCCGTGTGGCCCTCCTGCCACAAAAACTCGGTGTTTCTGAGGAACGGCCTTGTGGTCTTTTCCCACCTGACAACGCTGCACCACTGGTTATAGAGCTTGGGCAGGTCCCTGTATGACCTGATAATATCCGCGTAGTGGTCGCAGAAAAGCGTCTCGGACGTGGGACGAACGCAGAGGCGCTCGGGCAGCTTTTCGCTGCCGCCGTGGGTCACCCACGCCACCTCGGGCGCGAAGCCCTCAACGTGGTCCTTCTCTTTCTGGAGCAGACTTTCGGGTATGAACATGGGCATAGCCACGTTCTGCACACCCGTCTCCTTGAACAGTTTGTCAAGGGTGTGCTGTATATTCTCCCAGATGGCATAGCCGTAAGGCTGGAACACCATGCAGCCTCTGACCTTTGAATAGCTGCAAAGCTCCGCCTTGCGCACAATATCCGTGTACCACTGGGCAAAATCCTCGTTCATCGAGGTTATTTCCTCTACCATTTTTTTGTTATCCGCCATTTGAAAATCCTCCAAAACTAAATATATACTAATGTCGCGCCTTCCGCGCATACTTAGTTTTAGTATAAACGAAAACGGCTTTTGTGTCAAGGCGGGGCGCGTATTTTAATTATTACAATCCTGTTACTGTAACACAATTTGAGGCCTTGAATACTATAAACCGAGGTGATTTTCAATGTGTGGAATTACAGGCTTTATGAACTTCGGCAAACGCGTCAGCGAGGATGATCTCAAAATACTCCGCGCGATGGGAGAGACTCTGAACCGCCGCGGTCCCGACGCCAAGGGCGAGTATCACTCGGACTTTGCCGCTCTCTGCCACAGGCGGCTCTCTGTCGTGGATATTGAGGGCGGAGCGCAGCCGATGGTCAAGACCGCGCGCGGCGGCGTTTTCGCGATATGCTACAACGGCGAGATATACAACACCGAGGAACTGAGGCGGGAGCTCGCCGCTTTGGGATACGAGTTTGACGGGCACTCCGACACCGAGGTGCTGCTGACCTCGTATATAGCGTGGGGCGAGGATTGCGTTAAGAAACTGAACGGAATATTCGCCTTCACGATCTACGACAGCGGAAAGGAGCGGTTCTTTTTCGCCCGCGACGGCGGAGGCGTCAAGCCCTACTTCTATTCAACGGCGGGCGGCGGATTTATGTTTGCCTCCGAGATAAAAGCTCTCCTTGAGCATCCCGCGGTGTCCCGCGATGTGGATAAATTCGGAGTGGCGGAACTGTTTCTGATGGGACCCGGCAAGACCCCCGGCCGGACCGCCTTCCGCGATGTGCTGGAGCTAAAGCCCGGATTCTGCGGCACCTTTTCACGGGAGGGGCTTAATATATACCCTTATTTCGCAATCAGAGCGCAGGAGCATACCGACAGTTTAAACGACACGATATACACTCTGCGCGCCCTGATCTGCGATTCAATAAAGCGCCAGCTGGTGTCCGACGTGCCTCTCTGCACCTTTTTGTCGGGCGGGCTTGATTCGAGCATAATCTCGTATGTCGCCGCCAAAGAGTTCGGTGAGAGCGGCAGAGGAAAACTCACGACCTACTCCGTGGACTATGAGGACAACGACAAGTATTTCAAAAAGTCGTTCTATCAGCCTAACAGCGACGGATACTACATAAACCTTATGCGCGAGTTTATAGGCTCAGACCATAAAAACGTGGTGCTTGATAACGACGACGTGGGCGACGCGCTTTTAGACTCGGTGCTGGCGCGCGATCTGCCCGGCATGGCCGATGTGGAATCGTCACTGCTGCTTTTTTGCCGCGAGGTCAAAAAGACGCACACCGTCGTGCTGTCAGGCGAGTGCGCCGATGAGATATTCGGAGGCTATCCGTGGTTCACAAACAAGGAGATGCTGGCAAAGGCCGACTTCCCGTGGAGCGGCAACACCAAGATCAAGGCGGGACTTGTGCGGGACGACATTCTGGCGCTCGACCCCGAGGAATACGTGTACGAGCGCTACAAGCAAACAATCGACGAGGCGCCCAAAACCGGCCTTGAGACACCGGGCAACGCACGAATAAAAGAGATAACCATGCTGAATTACAAATGGTTCATGCAA
>CANQLT010000063.1 GCA_947624775.1 uncultured Monoglobus sp. | reverse complement strand
GTCGGGCTTTGCCCGACAGCTCCCCCGAGGGGGGCGCCAATCTTTTGCCTCGCCCCTCGGTAGGCGCCTATTTTTTGCCTCCTCCCTCGGTAGGCGCCTATTTTTTGCCTCCTCCCGGGAGGAGGTGGCTGCGGCTTGTCCGCAGACGGAGGTGGGAACGTAGGACGGCATTTTGCCGCCCGCTTGCCTCCTACCCTACGGGGTTATGTATTGATTTTTTGTCTCTAGACTTATTCCGGCGCGGTCGGCGGCGGTTTTGCTTACCGCGCCGCTCTCGATCAAGGCGTTGATAAGCATTTTTCCATCGGGGTCCTTAACACTCAGCACCTTATATGAAACATGCACCATTTTGTCTCGGGTGAAATCTCCCGAGAGCAGCTCGCGTATTTCCTTGCTGGAGCCGAGATACAGCTCGGGCGCGGCTAATTCCACGCTGTCCGGCTCAATGTTCGGGTAGCCTATCGAGCGCAGCACAAGCGTCATGTATTCCGCGCCGTTCATTTTATCATCCGGCGAAAATTTGCTTTCGCTTGTGCCGTTGGTGATCCCGTGCCCCGCGCAGTAGGCAACATACGGCTTTGACCAATGGCCGCTCACATCTGTGAACTTCACGCTTCCGACGCTGCTCAGCGCCTCTTTTTCTTTGCCCAGAAGCCGAACTATCATCGCCGCTCCCTCGGCTCTGGTGAATGTCTTGTCAAGCTCGTAGCCCTTTTCGGTCCCCTTAAACAAGCCCATGGCGTTAAGCGCGTCCGCCTCTTTGGTATACTCGGCGGCAAACGCGTTCATGCCGCCGAGGAGCATTAATCCGCTCAGAATTAAAGCAATAAGTTTTTTCATATCACAGCCCCATTTCACTTAATATCTCATCGGAGTTTTCAAACACGTCTCCGAAGAATGTTGACATAAACTTTCCGGTATAGTCTATGTCATTGTAAGGCACTTCGGCGCGGCTGCCGTCGATCTCAAAGGTCAGCGACTTCAAAAACGTTCGCGCGTCGCTGCTGTAATTGTAGGTTATGCCGACATTTGTCGTCGTTCTGTCGGCGGGCTTATATTTTGTGCCGTCAAAGCCGCTTATTACAGCGAATCCCTCATATATCTGCGCGTCGTTTGAGACCTTGTTGTATTCGCTGTGGAACACCGCGCCCTCGATCTTGATATCGGGGTACTCGATCGCGCTCACCTCGTACCACCGTTCAAGCTTGTTGCCTTTGAGCCGCAGCAGCTTAATGTTCCTGCCGACCTTAGGCGTGCCGTCCTTACCCTTGCAGCTGACGCTTATTCCGTAATATGTGGCGGTTATATTGCCGTCGCCCGACAGCTGCGCCGCGGTCTGCGAATTTTTTATATTCGCCGTAAACTCCGCGGTGTATTCCACGTTGTAATCATAAACATCGTCGTAATCCTCGCCGCGTATTACCCGCGTGTTGTCTTTGGCGCGCGATTCCATATCACCCGTGGTAAACATCTGTCCCGGCACCCAATTGCCGCCTTTCTCCGTATCATCGCCGGCTCCGCTGTCGGGCGCGGCCTCTTCCGCCGCCTCGGCAATTGCCGAGAAATCTTTTTCAGAATAATCGTTATAGCCGTTGTTATACACATAGTCGCTTTCTGTTTTGCCTCTCTCGGCAGGCTTGTCATATTCTGTAATATCCGCGCCGTCAACCGTGATCGTATTTGTTTTTATCAGATATTTTCCGTTTCTTATGCCCGCGCTTGCGTTATATACGAAAAACTCAATGCTTTTTTCTCCGTCTTTCTCCGATAAATTCATGTTCATTACATATTGTGAGCCGCTGAGCAGGCCATAGCTTGATACGGTACGATCATCTTCGTCTATATAATTATTGCAGTCGCAGAACTCAAAAATTCCTCTGCTGCCGAACGGCGCGTTTCCCTCGATATTGAACATACTGTACTTTTTGCTGCCTTGTTTAAGAGTAAGAATATAATCCGAGATGGGAGCCGCATATGTTCCGTAATCGGCCTGAACATAATTTGTTCTGGTAAGCGCGGCGTGGATAATACCCCTTTCCGACATGCTATACAGCCATGTGCCTCTATATGTTTCATCAAGCTCGGCGGTAAATTCGCATTGATACATAATCTCATCCTCGGTCAGTTCCGACGGGGTTTTGAGCAGCGGATACTGCTCGCTCAAAGTTCTGCCCGCGGCGAACGCGCCGAGCGAGCAGAGCGTTAGCGCAAGCGTCAATATCAAGCAAGTAAACTTTTTCATAAAATCATTCCTCCATATTTATTTGCCGAAGTTTTCCGTTCTTAGGGTGCGGAGCGGAACCTCTATCTCACCTTTTTCGTTGAGAGTACCGTCGCAGATCACATATACCCCGAGGTCCGCGCCGTCCTTCTGCATCATCAGCGGTATGTCAAGAGCGTTTTCCGCCAAAATAAACACGTCGCCTCGGGTGCAGGGGGCTTCGGGGCTGAACTCAACGCCGCTTGTCAGTCCGTGCTGACGCGCAGCTTCTAAATATCCTTCGGGATAACCGCCGAACATATCGGCCTTCGGGGCGTAACCCAAGAGCGACACGAGCATTTTTACAGCTTCCTGATAGGTGACGTCGTTGTCGGGCCTGAAAGTTCCGTCGTCATAGCCGTTTATCACACCGATGTTACAAACCTCGTTTATGTAACCCGACGCCCAATGTTCGCTTTTAACGTCGTCGAATACAGTATCGGCGGTCTCGGGAGTCTCGGTCATTCCGCGGAGCCTGCATATTATCGCCGACATCTCGGCTCTTGTCACCGCGTCGCCAAGGCGCATATTACCGTTCGGGTCGCCTTTCACTATGCCGAGCGCGGTTAGATCGGAAACGGGATCGTCATTCTTAGCGGGAGTTGCCGCAGGCATTCTTGTCGGCAGAGGCGCCGCTGTTTGAGCCGGCTTCCTTGTTGCCGCCGGGTCGTCAACAGGCATTGTGGGAGCGGGCGTCTCCTCGGCGTAAACATATTCGCCGCCTTCCGCCTTGCTTTCGGTGATATCCGCGCTGTCAACGGTTATCGTGTTTGTCTTTTGCAGATATTTTCCGTTTTCAATGCCCTCATTGGAGTTATAAGCAAAAAACTTGACAGACTTTTCTCCGTTTGTATCGCTCATGGAAAAATGCAGCGCCCAGAGATCCTCGTCGGGATTTTCATAGCATCTGATAAATCCGTCCGCCTCGTCAACAACATTGTAATTGTTAAATATGTCAAACGAGCTGTTGCTGCCATAAGAGCTTGAGCTCATGCCCGGATTGTTGATAAATGTATGGTCTTTGCTGTTTTTGTTAAACGTCACAACGAACTGACCGGGACTTGACTCTCCGAAGCCCATGTCAGCTTTGACCGCGAGTGTCCTGATAATCGTTACATGAAGATGTCCGTTTTCCGACACGTCGTCATACACCCAAGTACCTTTAAACGAATCGTCAAGGTCAGCGTCAAACGAGCATTGATACATGATATCATCGTCGGTCAGGTCGAACGGACCTTTGACCAGTTCCCATTCATAAGTCATATACCTCTCGGCAAACGCGCCGAGCGAACAGAGCGTTAGCGCAAGGGTCAAAATCAAGCAAATAAGGGAACAGTCAAAATAGCAAGCCAATAATTTGTGTATACATTTATATCATTTTTGTTTTTGAACAGAGAGACAAGTTTCACGAGAAAAAGAACAATGGGTTTCGAAGCCACCATCGCTATCATTCTGCTGTAGCCGTCGATATCAAGAAGTGTTTCGGGTGTTGTTTTAAGGAACAGCATTAAAAGAATCGTTATGATTATATCGGCTGTCATTATAATAGCCATATATCCTAAAACAACAAGAATTTTTCTTATTTTTAGCGCTTAACGCAATTTTCGTTTCATCATACAAAATAAGATTATTATCTTTCAAGGAAACCATCGCGTTAGTATTTACACAATAAAATCTGTTTACAGAATAAAACCCATTATTTTTCCATATATCGATATATTGCTTAAATGAACCATAAAAATCATAATCTCTGTCGGTTGTATGAGCTATCAGTTTTCTTCCGTTTGTCGCAAAATATAATATTTTAGTATATGGCAAACGCATATACATCTCACCAGATTTAAATTTAAACACACCGCTTTTGCTGTTAAACTCAGACATTATTTTTTCGAGAGCATTTTTAACCATATTGTATGTTATTGTTGATTTGTCCCAAAAATTAACCGGTCTGCAATCAAAACATTTGCGAACATATTTTTCATAGTTCGTCAAAAAGAATATTTTTATATCTTTATCAACTTCATATAGAGAATTGGCTAAATCAATGCCGCTGATCGAACCCATTTCTATATCGGTTATTAATACATCATATTGACTGCCATTGTCATTACAATATTTCAAAAAATCTTCAGCGGAATAAAATATATCCCAATCGACATCCTTGTGAGTCATTTTAAACTTTATAAAATACTCCTCGAAATGATTTATCCAATCATTTTCATCATCGCACACAGCTATATGCAGCATCATTTTAACCTCTCTTTCAAGCTCTTCACCGGATGGGAGCCTATTTTCCGGCTATTTACAAGATAACACAGACTGCGAGTGATGTCAATTCGTTTTTCTCAAGCGGTCGTATTTTTTACCGAACGGTTAATTTAAAAAATATATGAGTTTTTCATGACATGATCCCATATTTTGGAAACTTTGGCGTTATTTACATTAAGTTTGTCATACAAAAACTTACAAAAACATACAAAAACATACAAAAAACTTACATAAATCCGGGTGTGTAAGACCCCGAAAAGCCCGTAAAAACGTTAGTTTCATGAAAAAAACATACAAACATACATAATTTTCAAATATATATGTATATAGGAATAAAACAAAAATTTATAACACTATTGTTTTGACGTAAGAATGTAAGAACATTGTGATTAGGCCACCCCCTCAGTCGCTCCGCGACAGCTCCCCCTCCTTCGGAAGGGGAGCCTACCAAGTTTGCCTCCCCTGCCGTAAGGTGGGGGAGGGGGACCGCGATAGCGGTGGAAGGGGCAACGTAGGGACTAGGGCCTAGGGAATAGGACCCCTCTCAGTCTGCGGACAAGCCGCAGCCAGCTCTCCCCAAGGGGCGAGCCTTATATTGCCGCCCGTTTGTTTTTTCCGGATCATATTCATCCTTGACATAAGGCTGAGTTTGTGATAATATAAATTTGCCAAACGTTTTTTAATTTAATTATGATGCTTGTATTTTTGTTACGACAAAAATACCCGCTTCTCTTTATACAAGTATCATAATATAAAGAAAAACTGTTTGGCGACACGAAGCGCGGCATTTTTTCGCGGCACTTCGTGTGCCGCGTTTTTTATCTTGCGAGCTATGCTCTTGAGGGCCTAATCAATTAAATAACGGGCGGCATACTGCCGCCCGCTCCTATTTTCTAATTGCTAATCGCTATGTTGACCCCTCTCAGTCGCCTTCGGCGACAGCATTAAGGAAGCTCTTGGTCAAAATTGCAAGCAATTTTGAAAGATAGCTTTGAACCCGCAAGCAAGCTTGCTGATTATCCCCAAGGGGCGAGCCAAACGGGCGGCAATATGCCGCCCGTCCTATTCTCTATTCTCTATTCTCTAATCCCTACGTTAGTACATCCCTCCGCCGCCGGCCATTGCGGCTGCAGCCGCCGCGTCCGCCGCGGGATCGGGCTTGTCGGCTACCACGCTCTCGGTGGTGAGGATCATTGCCGCTATGCTCGCCGCGTTCTGCAGCGCGCTTCTTGTAACCTTTGTGGGATCGACGATACCCTCTTTGAGCATATCCTCGTACTTGCCGGTCAGCGCGTTGTAGCCCACGCCTTCCTTGCTGTCCTTGATCTTGTTGACGATAACGCTGCCCTCAACGCCCGCGTTGTAGGCTATCTGTCTCACGGGCTCCTCGAGCGCGTTCAGCACGATCTGGGCTCCGGTCTTTTCGTCGCCCTCGAGGCCTTCCATTACCGCCTCGATAGCGGGCAGGGCGTTGATGTAGGCCGTGCCGCCGCCCGCGACTATGCCTTCCTCAACAGCCGCGCGCGTCGCCGCGAGAGCGTCCTCGATCCTGAGCTTTTTCTCCTTCATCTCTACTTCCGTAGCTGCGCCGACCTTGATAACGGCCACGCCGCCCGAGAGCTTCGCGAGACGCTCCTGGAGCTTCTCTTTGTCGAAGTCCGAAGTGGTCTCCTCGATCTGAGCCATGATCTGGTGTATTCTGGCGTCTATCTGAGCCTTGTCACCCAGACCGTCAACGATTATTGTGTTCTCTTTTGTTATCTTTACCTGGCGCGCCTGACCGAGCTGGTCAACCTGAGTCTCTTTGAGGTCAAGGCCCAGTTCCTCGGATATAACCTGACCGCCCGTCAGTATAGCGATATCCTGGAGCATTTCTTTTCTTCTGTCGCCGAAGCCGGGAGCCTTTACCGCGACGCAGGTGAACGTGCCGCGCAGCTTGTTGACGATCAGGGTGGACAGCGCCTCGCCCTCAACGTCCTCGGCTATGATTATAAGCTTCTTGCCCGCCTGAACGATCTGTTCGAGCAGGGGCAGGATCTCCTGGATATTCGAAATCTTTTTGTCGGTGATAAGAATATAAGCGTCGTCGATGATCGCTTCCATTTTGTCGGTATCGGTAACCATGTAGGGCGTGATGTAGCCTCTGTCGAACTGCATACCCTCAACAACCTCGGAATATGTCTCGGCCGTCTTTGATTCCTCAACGGTGATAACGCCGTTGTTTGTAACCTTTTCCATCGCCTCGGCGATAAGAGTGCCGACGGTCTCGTCCGCCGCGGATATCGAGGCTACGCGGGCTATGTCGTTCTTGCCGTCTATCGCTTTGCTGTTCTTCACGATCTTATCGACCGCCGCATCAACCGCCTTGGCGATACCTTTCTTGACGATCATCGGATTGGCGCCCGCCGTAACGTTTTTGAGGCCCTCTCTCACAAGAGCCTGAGCCAGCAGCGTAGCCGTGGTCGTGCCGTCTCCGGCAACGTCGTTTGTCTTTGTCGCAACTTCCTTCACGAGCTGCGCGCCCATGTTCTCAAAAGCGTCCTCCAGCTCGATGTCCTTGGCGATAGTCACGCCGTCGTTTGTGATAAGGGGAGCGCCGTACTTTTTGTCGAGCACAACGTTTCTGCCCTTGGGGCCGAGGGTCACCTTGACGGTGTTCGCCAGCTGATCAACGCCGCTCTGGAGCGCTTTTCTGGCGTCCTCGCCGAATTTTATTTCTTTTGCCATAGTAAATTACCTCCTGAAATTAGATTTTGCCAAAGTTACTCAACAACCGCCAGAACGTCTTTCTGGCTGATGATGACGTATTCCTCGCCGTCGAGCTTAACCTCTGTGCCCGCATACTTGCTCATGATGACCTTGTCGCCCACCTTGAGCTCCATTTTGACTTCCTTGCCGTCAACCATGCCGCCGGGTCCTACCGCTATGACCTCGGCGAATTGGGGCTTTTCCTTGGCTGAGCCCGCCAGAATGATGCCGCTCTGGGTGGTCTCCTCCGCCTCGGCCATTTTTGTGACAACTCTGTCTGCCAACGGTTTAATGTTCATTATATATGCCTCCTTTAAATTTAATCATTTTGTTAGCACTCTCTCTCCGAGAGTGCTAATTATATTCTACTCTTATTTTATTATTTATCAAATTCGGTTAATTGGGATTATATGCCAATATCGCCGATTATATTCAATAAGCTGATGTATTTTTTCGCAAATCACAAATTTTTTCAAATTATTTTGTTTTTTTACTCTTGACGTTGATACCCTCATTAATATCGGTGTTCTCGATGTCCTCGGGAGATGGCTCAAAGCGCTCGTCTATCGGAATGTACTCCAGGCGCTTTACCGCGCTCTTGTAGGCGGGGCGGATTATGCGCTTGCCGGTGGTTATTTCCTCTATCCTGTGGGAGCACCAGCCAACGATCCTCGCCATGGCGAAGATCGGGGTGAACAGCTCCTGCGGGATGTGCAGCATCTGATACACGAATCCGGAGTAGAAATCCACGTTGGCGCACATCGGCTTTTCGAAGCCCTTGACGTCGTTAAACACGATCGGCGCCAGCTCCTCAACCGAGGAATAGAGATTGAACTCGTCGGTGTATCCCATGACCTCGGCCAGCTTTTGGGCGCGCTCTTTGAGTATGACCGCTCTGGGGTCGGACACAGTGTATACCGCGTGGCCCATGCCGTAGATAAGGCCCTTGCCGTCTCCGGCCTCTTTGAGCATTATCTTTTTGAGGTACTCGTATATCTCGTCCTTGTCGCTCCAGTTTTTGACGTTGTTTTTGATCTCGTCCATCTGGGAGCGCATCTTGTCGTTGGCGCCGCCGTGCTTGGGGCCTTTGAGCGAGCCGACCGCCGCGGCTATTGCCGAGTATGTGTCGGTTCCTGTGGACGACAGCACATGGACCGCGAACGCCGAGTTGTTTCCTCCGCCGTGCTCGGCCTGCAGCATCAGCGTCAGGTCCAGTATCTCCGCCTCAAGCGGCGTGAAATGATTGTCGGGACGGATCAGGTGCAGGAAATTCTGCGCGGTGTTGTATTCCCTGACGGGATTGTGCAGGATAAGGCTCTGGTTGTCATAATAATGACGCTTGCACGCGTACGAGTGGGCGATAAGCATCGGGAACCTGGCGATAAGCATCAGGCTTTGGCGCAGCAGGTTCGGCAGCGATATATCGTCGGGATTGTCGTCGTAGGAATAGAGCGCCAGCACGCTTCGCGCCAGCTTGTTCATTATATTTTTACTCGGGGCCTTTAAGATCATATCCTCGGTGAACTCGGGCGGCAGCGTCCTGAAATCCGCCAGGTTCATTTCGAAATGCTCAAGCAGAGAGCGGCTCGGCAAAAAGCCGAACAGCAGCAAAAACGCGACCTCCTCAAAGCCGCTGCGCTTTTCCGCCTGGCAGCTTGAAACAATATCCTCTATATCAATGCCGCGATATCTGAGCTTGCCCTCGACCGGCATTTTGTTTCCCTCGTCCAAAACATAGCCGTGGACCTCTCCGATCGTCGTCATTCCCGCAAGCACGCCGGTGCCGTCGGAATTTCTCAGGCCGCGCTTTACGTTGTATGTGTCGTAGTAGCGCTCGGGTATCTTGTTCCAGCGCGAGTTCTGGCTCTTCATAAACTCTATAAAGCTCTCCATGCCCGCGTTAAAATCACTTGATTTTGAATTCAAATTCACTCCCGCCTTTCATCTTGTTAATTAAAATAATTATACAACAAAATCAAACGAAGTGTCAATGTTATTATATCTAATAATTTCCAAATATAAGCGTCATTTTTTGGAAGAAAAATTATCTACAGATTTCGAACCATTTTTAAATAGTCAAGGGTTTTGAGCTGTTTTTCAAGCTGCGCCGTCATGTAGCTTTCGGCCACCTCCGCCAGGTAGCGCGTGCTGTTTTCGCCCAAAGAAAACGAAAACGCCGCCGCGTCGCCCGAGGTCACAATATAAGAGATCGCCTTGTATATAGTGTCGTTCACCTCGATGCAGTATTTTCCCTCTTTTTCGGCGGCGCACTCCTCGCAGCAGAACACGCCGTCGGTCGGGCAGAGCAGCTTTATCCTTCCTCCTCCGCCGCAAACGCAGCCGCCGCAGTCGGGCGCGAAGCCCGCCTCTCTGAGCGCGCGCAGCAAAAAGACCGCCTCGATCTTGACCGCGCCGTCGCCGCCGTCTTTATTGAGCTTGCTCAGCGAGTTTAAAAGCAGCCTGAGTATCCCGTTCTGCTCGGCGCCCTCGTAGCACAGATGGTTGGCGACGTCGCAAAAATACGAGGCGTACGCCATCTTGTCAAGGGACGAGCGGAGATCGGCGAACGGCTCTATGACCTCGGCCTCATTCAGGCGCAGCAAGCCGCCGTCTCGGTTTTTGAACACCTCAAAATCGGAATAGCAAAACAGCTGGGTGGCGATAAGCGCGCCCGATCGGCTCAATCTCGAACGCCCCGCGAGGATAGAGACCTTGCCCATGTCCTTTGAAAGAACAGTGAGTATGCGGCTGTTCTCGCTGTATTTGACCTCGCGCGTCACAACGCCGCACAAATCAATGTTCGCCATACTCAAACTCCTTTCCGTTTAGGTATTCAAGAATACCGCCGTCCGACTTAAACTCAAATTTTATCTTATACGCCCGAAGCTCCTGGTATCCGCCCTCGCGCCGCTTAGCGCCGTATTTTATATCGCCGGCTATCGGGCAGCCGAGGTAAGCCATGACCGCGCGTATCTGGTGCGTCCTGCCCGAATACAGCTCAACCTCAACAAGGCTCATGCCTTTTTCTTTGCCGATAACTCGGTAACTCAGCGACGCAGCTTTTCCTCCATCTTTGTCGGATTTTGAGAACCCGAATCTGTTTTGGCCTAACTTTGTTATATATCCGCGTATCTCGGCGCTTTTCGGTTTTAGTTCGCCCTCGACGCGGCAGATATAGAACTTGCGTATCTCCTTTGATTTTATCTTATCGGCGATGATCTCGTGCGCCTCGCGGTTTTTGGCGGCAAGCACCAGACCCGATGTGTTTCGGTCTATTCTGTGGCAGAGCGACGGAATGTACGCGCTGCTCGATTCAAGCTCTCCGCGCTCGAATAATATTTTCCTGAATCCGCTTTCGAGAGAATATCCGGGCCTGTCGGGCATGTCCTGAGACGGCAGTCCCGACGGCTTAAACAGCGCGGCAATATTCTCGTCCTCATAAACAAATTCGGGAATGACCGCGCAGCTTTTCCACGCGGGCGCCTTGGCTTCCCCGAAAAACTCGTCGTTTATATAGAGCTCCAGTAGGTCGCCCGCACTCAGACGCGCCGAGCCGTCGGTCACGCGCTTTCCGTTCACCTTTACGCGCTTTTTGCGCAGCGACTTATAGATCACGCTCGACGGCGCGTCGGGCATGAGCTTAAACAGCAGCTTGTCAAGCCGTATTCCGTTGTCAGATTTTGCTATTGTGTATTTTTTCATATTATAACGCGCAATTAAATTTTATCGGATAAATCAAAAAGCACATTTCCTACCGTAATTCCCTGTTCATCCATCACGGTGCATCTCACACCGTTATCCTCAAACACAAGCGAGTAAACCGCGTATTCTTCGTTATGCATATCGGGCGAATCAAATATCGTAAGGCCGTCCGCCACAGCATGCGTCGCGTCACTGAAAATAGCCTTATTGGGCTTATAATAAAAGTTCGGCTTTTCGTAAGCGAATTCAAACTCAACTCCGCTCTCGTCAATGCTTATAATATTTAAGCTCCATTTGAACCCGAGCGAGCCTCCCATTCTGGAATAAGAACCTAAGTACTTGCTGTAATCGAACGTCGGATTATTATACACATAGTCTCCGGTCGAGATCTGTATTTGATTATTGTTAAAATCTACGTTGAATCCGCCAACCGCGTCGGCGATATCGCGAAGTTTAAAATAGCTGTAATCATCGACATTATAACCCTGTATATGTTTTTCTGTTCCGTTCACAAATATCGGATACGGATTATCATAAATTGAGTTCACAGCAAATCCTCCGACTGCCGTTGCCAGCACGGCGCCTATTATCATTCCTGATATTATTTTTTTCATATTTTACAACTCCTTAAAAATTTCTGATTTTATCATAACATAAATTTTCCGTCTATGCAAGTAATTATAAAAAAGGAGGCGGAATCGCTCCGCCTCCGATCAAGTTATTCTGCCGAATATTCTATTATTTTGACGACCTCATCAGTATTCCCGTAGTAATTAACCGCACGGAACTCAAATACATTTTCACCCTCGTCAAGATACACGCTCTTGCTGAAACTGCCGTCATAGCTGCTTACGCTGACCTCAGAATCGTTTATGTAAAGCTTGATTCCGGTTATGTCGCCCTTTATTCTGCCCTGGATCGACAGATTCTGCTGCTTTGTGGAATTGGGGCAGTTGGTGAATGTGATCTGCGGCGAACCCGCTTTGAAAGTAACCGTTCTGGTCTCGGTCGTTGTCTTGCCGAGATCGTTTACCGCTACAAACGTTATTGTGTTGGTTCCCTCGTTCAGATTCACGGTTGTGCTCCAGTCGCCGTTATATGAAACATTTACGGATTTTCCGTTCACCGTCAAATCGGGATATTGGTCATTGGTATCCTTTACGTTTCCTCTGACCGTCAGCTTGTCGGTATCCGAATCCGACGGACACTGAGTTATTGTTATTACCGGCGCGCTTACCCCGAACTCGATCGTCCTGGTCTCCGTTGTTGTCTTACCGAGATCGTTTGCCGCTATAAACGTTATTGTATTGGTTCCCTCGTTCAGGTTCACGGTCGTGCTCCAGTCGCCGTTATACGAAACGTTTACGGATTTTCCGTTCACCGTCAAATCGGGATATTGGTCATTGGTATCTTTTACGTTTCCTCTGATCGTTACCGATGTGGTCGATGATGTCGCGGGACACTGGGTGATTGTAAGCACCGGTGCTCCCACACCGAACTCGATCGTTCTGGTCTCGGTCGTTGTCTTGCCGAGATCGTTTACCGCTATAAACGTTATTGTGTTGGTTCCCTCTTTCAGGTTCACGGTCGCGCTCCAGTCGCCGTTATAAGAAACGTTTACGGATTTTCCGTTCACCGTCAGATCAGGATATTGGTCATTGGTATCTTTAACGTTTCCTCTGATCGTCACCGATGTGGTCGATGATGTTGCGGGACACTGGGTAATCGTAAGCACCGGTGCTCCCACTCCGAACTCGATCGTTCTTGTATCTGTTGTCGTCTTGCCGAGATCGTTTGTCGCTATAAACGTTATCGTATTTTTCCCCTCGGTCAGATTCACAGTCGTGCTCCAGTCACCGCTGTAAGAAACGTTTACAGACTTTCCATTCACCGTCAAATCGGGATATTGATCATTTGTATCCTTAACATTTCCCTTGATCGTCACCGATGTAGTCGATGATGTGGCGGGGCACTGAGTAATCGTAAGTACCGGCGCTCCCACTCCGAACTCGACTGTTTTTGTTTCGGTCGTGCTCTTGCCCGAATCATTGGTGGCCGTTACGATTATTGTGTTGGTTCCCTCGGTAAGATTCACGGTCGTGCTCCAGTCGCCGCTGTAAGAAACGTTTACCGACTTTCCGTTCACCGTCACATCGGGATATTGATCCTTTTCGTCCTTAACATTGCCCTTTATGGTGACAGACGTTGTATCGGACGATGTCGGGCATTGAGTTATATTCAGCACAGGCGCGCCGACCACATACTTTGCCGTGACCGGAACGGTTTTTGTTTTGGCTCCTTTTTTAGCGGTGACAACAAAAGGCCTTTCGCCTTCGCTTTCGAAATTATACTTATAAGTGCCGACTTCCTTGCCCATATTTGTTTCGGCGATCCCGTCTCCCGATATAAACAAATCGGCGCCCTCTTCGGAATAAGCGGTTATAACAGCGGTTTTGCCGTCATCCTCATATGTAACGCCGGCTGTGAGCTCAAGCTCCGCCTCTATGTTTGTGACCGCTTGCTTTGTGGCTCGGTTAAGCATTACCACCGTTTCAGCGCGCGTGATACCGCTGCTCGGACCGAAAGTTCCGTCGGGATATCCGCTAATCAGGTTTTTCTCGCACGCTATGCTCACATATGGCATAAGAGCCGGAGATATCAAAGCTCCGTCGCCGAACTTATAAAGGGCATAATTCGGGTTTTCTGCGTCCTTATCGGTGTATCCCATCATTCTGACCAGCGCAACCGCTATGTCTTCTCTGACTGCATAATCCTCCGGATGGAACGCAGGCAGACCTCCGAACGGATTGTTGTATCCGGTCATAAAATCCTTGCAAACCTCAACATAAGGATACGACCATCTGAGCGGGTCAACATCCGAAAAGCTGGGTGCGTCCGGAGCGCTGATGGCGGGTTTGAAAGTCGATACCAGCAGCTTGCAGAACTCCTCGCGCGTCACACCGTCCTCGGGGCGAAAACTGCCATCCTCATAGCCGTTAACTATTCCCATACTGCTAAAATACAATATCTGGTCTCTGGCCCAGTAATCATTCGGAACATCGTAAAAGTTCACCGTGTTTCCGCTTCCGATAATCTGGCTCACATTATCGGCGTAGGTCGGGCAGCAAGCCGACGCAGCCAAGATAATTGACGAAATCAAACATAATAATTTTTTCATAATCTATTCCTCCCTCAAAAATCCGTTTTCACGCTTATTTTTACGAAAAGACAAAAGGCAATGATTATTCCTCATTAAAAGGCGAGTATACTATAGCATCTTCAAGGCCGTCCGCCTCGTCCTGATAATCCTTTCTCGAAACATCGTCGCCGTCGATGCTGTAATCGCTCTCGGTTTCGGTCTCGGAATATCTGATACAATGCAGCGATACAAATTCGTCGTTCCTGTAATCCAAAACCTTTATATCGCCGTTTTTGTAATCGCTGTTGCTGTCCGCGACCGACTCGACCAGATACTCTCTGCCTTTATATTCTATGACAAAGTACCTGTAGGACGTGCGGGAGGCAAGGCCGACTTTCGCCAGCATTTTGGCTATGGAGCCGCTTTCGTTAACATCCCATACAGAAATGCACTTGGTTGACTGCATTTCCTGATTGCCCGTGGGCGTTACGTCCGAGAACACGATCAGCTCGTCCTGTCC
>CANQLT010000062.1 GCA_947624775.1 uncultured Monoglobus sp. | reverse complement strand
TGGAGTGATAAGAAAAAATTTAACATGAGTAAACCCACGTAAAAATGTACTTTTCGGAGTTTTGCTCATGGCTAATATAGTGGCTTTGGAGGTGAGCAGATGGATATTTTAAAACAGCTCAACGAGGTCATACGTTATATTGAGAAAAACCTGGACGGCGAGATCAGTCCGGACATGATTTCCCGCACTGCATGCACAAATTATGACAATTTTTGCAGGTTCTTCAGCTATATAACCGGAATGACGCTTACGGAATATATTCGCAAAAGGCGGCTGACCAAGGCCGCTTATGATCTGCGGCAAAGCGGCGAAAAAATAATCGATATCGCCGTAAAATACGGTTATTCCGGAGCAGACGTGTTCGCAAGAGCTTTTGCGAGGCAGCATGGGATCCCGCCGGCGGCGGCAAAAGATATATCGGCTCCTCTTAAAATATATCCGCCTGTTTCATTTCACATTATATTTAAAGGAGCAAAAGAAATGAATATGCGTATTATTGAAACAAAAGAAATTGAAGTGTACGGCATTTCCCGCGAGTTTGGCGGAGCAGGCTCGGAGAGATTTGAGCAAGAAGGAAAAATGTGGAGTGATCAATTTGATTCGATTCCCTCACAGCTTTGCGATGACCCGGTAGGCGTGTGGTACGGCATTTGGGATCACGGGCGTTATATGATCGCGCGCGACAGATCGGACGTGACGGCGCCGTCACCTGAAAGATATGTTATTCCGGCGGGTAAATACGCGGCTTTTACGACCAAAAAAGGCGGATATGCGGGTAACGAGCTGCCCGCGCTGCGCGACTTGATCTTTAATTCTTGGATGCCCGACTCAGGATATGTTCAAAACGGCGATGTGGAAATCGAAATATATCATATGTTCGGTGTCGACAAAGTTCGAAAAGAAGAGAGGTACTATGAGATTTGGGTGCCGATAAAAGAACTATAAAATCATATAAAAATCTTCGTTATAAGAGTGTAGGGATATTAAAAATATCCTACACTTTTACTATCTTCAATATAAACGGACATAGGACAACCGTAATCAAACTGCATTTTCAGTTTTTCCGGCTGATTAAAACCGACATCGCGTGGAGCAGGACTTACGGCGAGGCGGATATAAAGGTAATTGACGAGAAATATGTGAAATTAACGGAGGAATAGAAAAATGGAATTTATAGCAAAAAATACAATTAAATCATTGTCGAATCCCGGAGTAGTTTCGCGGCAGATATTGAATGACGAAAACTCCGCAAGCACACGCGTGACAATTACCGAGGTTCATTTGGCACCGGGTGCAATACAGCCGCGCCACTCGCACGCCTCGTCCGAACAGATATGGCACGCGCTGAAAGGAACAGGGCAGCTTTTACTGGCGGATGATAAAACAATGAACTTTGACGCGGGCGACGCTGTTCGCTTCGCGGACGGCGATGTGCATGGATTGTATAATAGCTCCGATTCGGAATTTGTGTATATATCTGTTACCTCGCCGCCGATTAACTTTGGGTATGCGTATAAAAAGGGAACGGGTTGAGATTCGATTTTGTCGGCAGAGGTGATTGAGAACGAGTGATTTTGGAGTGTAGAAAGTTTTAACCGCAATTTTGAGGGTAGGAATATAAACATAAGGGGTATGTTGATTTTGACGTTTTTGCCATTAAAAAAAGTAAGTGTTTATGCGGGTTTCAGCACTCTAAATATCTTATAAATGTGGACATATATATGTATTAAAAGGCTATGTATGACGAGTTGCCAAAGCCCAAAACGAAAAAGAAGTAAAAAAATTCCGACGCCTGCGTTGGCGTGACATAAGACAGTATAATCAATAATTTTATGACAGGCTGTCGAAACGGGATTGTGAAAGAACATATCAGCAAAAATGATACGCTCTTTTGCTATTTAATATCTTTATTCAAAGACCCCTCAAAACATAGTATAACTGCGTAAAAACAAAGAAATTTATCGAATATTTTTTAGTTCATAACTCGAATACGATGAGCAGTTATCAAAGAAATCGTAATCCACAGCGTGTTGTCTGCATATTTGGATTAAAAATCGTATTAAACTTACAATGGCAGTTTTAGACTTGGCGAAGTCTATTAGATAGTTCTTACACATCATTTCACTTAAACAAATTATTGATTTAACCAAAAATTTATGCTATAATAGCAATAGAGCACATAACGCATAAAAGGATAAGGAGAATTATATGGATAAAATTGAATTTCATAATATGTATGCAACGGACATATTATTCCTCGCGGAATTGCTCAGCACACCAAGTATCACTGCGTCATTACATTCAGAACCTATTTCCTATAAAGAATTGACGGATGTATATGAAAAGCATTGGGTAAATGATGAAGATGAAAAACACTTTATTATTTGGTATGACAATCAACGTGTCGGCTGGCTAAAAGTCAACGGACTAAGCGGCAAAAATAAGGCATGGCTTTCAATGCTTGTTATCAGGGCTGATTATCAGAATCAAGGTATCGGCACATCGGCGGTTAAATTTGCGGAAGCTTTCATAAAAGATAACGGATTTATTTTGGTCGGAATACAGACTACCATAGACAATAAAAAAGCCGTTTCTCTGTATGAAAAGTGCGGATATAAAGTCATTAAAAATAATATATTTAATGCCGAAAACGGCTGCAAATATGACGCTTACGTTTTTGAAAAACCGGTATAAACGATTTTAACAAACGGCAATTGATTTTTATAAATCACTCGGTATGACGGTGTGGAAATACGAAATGGAACAGCATATTTAAGGAGAGCAGTAAATGGAAAGAAACAATTTAGAAATTGCAAAAAACATTTGCGTGCAATTTGAAAAAAAGCGGGAGGTTAATTTTTGTAAGATTTACGGCAGTCTGAGCCGCGGAGATTATGACGAATATTCGGATATTGATATTGAAGTTGATGTTTCCGGCTATGATAACGGCAGATTTTTAAAACGTGCGCCTGTAATACTAAATGAAATTTATCCTGTCGTTTTCAGCGACTATGCGCCCGGTTTACTGCCAAATGAATATGTGGTGTCTTGCGCAATTTCAAAAGATAATCCGTTTCTGATTGTTGATATTAAATGCAGCGCCGTTCCGCATATTATGAGTATTTCAAAACGCGACATTGTGAATGATAAAAATACGCATATTTTAAAGCTGTGGGTTGCAAACGCAAAGCACTATTTACGCGGTATAGATTGTGAAAGCGACATAAACAGAATGTATAAAAAGGTATTCGGTCATTCCGGTAAGACTGCCAAAGATATGTTGCTTGACACTCTCGAATATCTTAAAGGAAATCGCAATCCGGCGTTATATGAATATATTACTTCATGTGAGAAGTATACAAAAAGAATTTAGATTATTAACCGAAAAGAAAGTAACACAAGGAGAAAATCATGGAGTCAACGGAAAGGGCAGCATTATGGAAATCTGGGACGCATATGACAAAAATGAAAACAAATTAGGCTTTGACCTTTACCGTGGCGAGCCTATTCCCGAAAATGCGTATCATCTCGTGGTTGAGAATTATGTTTTTTCAAAAACGGGCAAGATTCTTGTCACGAAACGCGCGAAAAACAAATCATGGGCTCTGCTTTGGGAAAATCAAGGCGGCTCCGCCCTAAAAGGTGAAACGCCTGTACAGGCGGCAATTCGCGAACTTCGTGAAGAAACCGGTATTACCACCGAGGAATCGCAGCTTCGCTTTGCATACACAGAAATCCAAAAACCGAGTATATATAAATGCTTTGTGGTACTTGTTGACGGCAATGAAAAAATTATGCTGCAGGAGGGTGAAACAATTGACTATATGTGGCTGACTTATGAAGAATATCTGGAGCTTATTAAGACGGATAAATTTATTTGTAAAGCAGCACACAGCGTAATGGAGCATATTGACGATATAGAGAGATGTTTGCCGAAAGTCCCCCGCCGAAAAGAATAAGATGTCACCCTCCTATGGCGTCGGATTTTTTGTTTATTTCTTTTTTGCTTTGGGCTTTGGCAGCTCGTCATACATAGCATTAAACAAGCCAGACAAATATTCTTTGTCTTCCATATCGCTCACCAAAAGCATTTCCTTTGCTCCCTCATAGGGCGATTCGTAAACGGCGGACGGCATATATTCTTTTGCCGATTTTACCGGCTTTACGAGCAGTCTGTCGTCATATATGCCTCCGGCGATCCTGCCTCGGTAATAAATAATAAACTCGCCCATCATCGGTCTGTAAGTGATCTCTTCCAAACCATCCAGCTGTTCCAAGACATAATTTAAATATTCTTTACTCGACGCCATGATTTTCCACCTCGCTTTCATATTCGGATTTATTGTTCCGCGGTATTTGGGCAAAGGCTTCGTCGACGGGCAGGCCATCGCCGGACTTTGCCTGGTCGTATCCTTTTTCCATAATCACGTTAAACTGCTCGTCGGTCAAACTGTCTCTCGCAGGCGGTTTCGGCACGGTGAGGGAATACGGAACACCGCCGGTCATAATGATTTGTCTGTATAACGTGTCGATCAGAACCGAAACGGGCAGTCCTATCCTGCTTAAAACCGCCTCCGCCTGCCGCTTGATCTCGGGCTGTACGCGAGCCGTCACATTCGCGCTTTTCGTTGCCATAATAAGCACCTGCCTTTCTGTCTTTTATTATATCATATTGTATTGCCGATTGCAATACAATATTCAAAAACACACAAAAGGTTTGTTTAAATTTAAACGTCGCGGCGCGCTGCGGTAACGGCGCCGATGATCGCGAAGATCGCGATATATGCGGCGCATACGACAGTAAACTGCGCGTAACCGCCGCTTTCGGCGATTTTTTGCGGCGCGTTGGCGTTCATGCCGTAGGACATCAGCGAGTAGGGCCACAGGTGCCCGAAACCTTTAGCCAGAAACGCAAGCCCCGAGAGCCCGCCCGCAAAGGATATTCCCACGGGCAGCGCAAAGCTTTTTATGTTCATCGAGATCAGTATCTGTATCGAGACGGTTACCATGCCTCCGAGGGTGCCGAACAGGCACCACTGCGCGATAGTGAGCCACGGCGGATCTGTGAGCCCCGCGATATATCCGCATATCACAAACAGCGCGCATATCCATATCATGCTGAAAAGCAGCATCACGGCGGCGGTTATCAATTTCGCGAAAAACACCGATGAGCGGCGGGCGGGCACGGTGAACACCTTGTTCAGGTTGTTGTTCGCGTGCTCCAGCCGCATTATGTACGCGCAGTAAATTCCCAGCATCAGCGGCAGAAAAAAGTAGTCGGTAAACAGCGTGTGCTGCGTCCAAAGGCTCAGCCATTCCTTTGACAGTATGCCCTGGTTGTAAACATAGTTCGCCGTGCCCAAAGCCGCCGGAACTATCGGCATCAGCAAAAACGCGAGCCACACGGGCGAGCGCTTTAGCTTCATTCGCTCGGCTTTCAATAATTTCATTATCATAAATTACAGCTCCTTTCTTTTGAACATTTCGCGCCCGACAACATACATTGCGGCGCAGACAAATATCAGCGCTATAAAGTATTTCCAATCAACGCCCATGACGTCAAAATGCGCGAATTTGTAGCGGTCCTCCTTTGTCCAGTCAAACAGTCCCACAAAGCTCAGCGCGCCGTAGCCGCCCCAGATGAGCGCCTTGCGGAGCCAGGGGAGCTGAGGCAGGAACATTGAAAACGTCCCGAAAAACGTGCCTATCGCTCCCGAAAAGAACGTGGCCGCCTGATTTTTGAAGCAGAGCGACAGCGCATGCTGAAAAATGTACACCGCGACAGTCGGCACAGCCGTAAACAGCAGATACAAAAGATACATCCTTATCGGCACATCACCCTCGACGCCCGCGATATATCCGAACGCGATCGTCGCGCCCCAGCTTAACACCACGCAGAACAGCATTATCGCGAGGCCGTATAAAAATTTCGCGTCGTAGATCTTACCGCGGTTTTCCGCTGCCGCCAGCTGTTTGAGCATATATCCCTTATGCTCGATATCGCACAGGCGCGACGACACGATTATCGAGAGCAGCGGCATAAAGATCGAGTTTATGAGCGGAAGCTCATACAGATTCGCCATCCAGCCGAGGCGCAGCATATCTTCGCCATAATGTCTCGGATAAATCCACACGAGCATCGCCGCGGTTATGACAAGGGCTGTCCAAAACACGTACCGGCGGCGGGTCTTCATGTATTCGCACTTTAAAAGCTTTGTCATAAGCTCCGCTCCTTTCCCGTGAGATCGAGGAATATTTCCTCCAGAGACTTCGTTTCGTCCACGCGGTGCAGATCGTCAAGGGCGCCTTGGTACATCATTCTGCCGTTCGCGATAATCCCCACATCCTCCGCCGTTTGATCGATCTCCGAGAGCAGGTGGCTCGACACTATCACCGTCATGCCGTACTGCCGAGGCAGCGATCTTATCAGCTCGCGCATTTCCTGTATGCCCGACGGGTCAAGCCCGTTTGTGGGCTCGTCGAGTATAAGCAGTTTCGGGAACGCCAGCAGCGCGCCCGCGAGCCCGAGCCTTTGTTTCATGCCCAGCGAGTAGGCCGAGGCTTTTTTGCCCCGCTGACCGTCGAGCCGCACGATTTGCAGAACTCTGTCGATATTGCGCCTCGGGACGTCCAAAAGCGTTTGCAATATCCTGAGATTTTCCTCGCCCGTGAGGTGCCCGTAAAACGACGGCGACTCGATAAGCGAGCCGATATCTCGGAGGATCTCGACCCTGTTTTTGGCGCGCACGCGCCGACCCGTTATCTCGATCTCTCCCGCCGTCGGGCGGACAAGGCCGAGCAGCATTTTCAGCGTGGTGGTTTTGCCCGCGCCGTTCGGGCCGAGAAAGCCGTATATCCGACCTTCCCTAACGCTCATATTAAGATTGTTTACAGCCGCCGCGCCTCTGTAGCGCTTGGTGAGCCCTGTTGTTTTTACGATCTCGTTCATAATATATCCCCTTTCTGTCTTGAAATAATTTGATGATAGCACGCAAACCTAAAATAAAAATAAACATTATCTAAAATTTTTATAAATTCGCCTATCCTTAGACCGCAAAAAAAGAGCAGCATTTCGACTGATCTTGATAGCGATATTCAAATTTTTGCTTGTCAAATGAGGATCTGAATTATTGTTTTATAAGAACTTATCAACGAAGTCTTTTAAGTCAATGAAATCCAATATGAAACCGCGGTTATCATATTGCGCGATCTCCGGTTGATGGTCTTTATAATAGTTTTTCACTTTTTCTTGTATTCGTCTTGTTGCTTCTGAAAAATCGGGCGAGTTTTTATAGCTTGCCCCATAGTATTTTATATGTTCGGGCTTAGTTTTCGCCATCATGTATTTAATTATCTCAAATCTTGAGAATACAATCGAATCATCATGTTCGTTTCGCAGGACGCATACGCTTAATTTTTCGGGCATGATCGTCATATCAGTACAGCCGTTTTCAAAATTTCTTTCATTCTTGATCCCTGTTCCGTCAAACCGCAAATAAACTCCCTCGCCCAAAAAACCGGAGAGATCGTTCGATTTTAAGACTTTCTTTTTTACGGACTCATCCGCTGCATTCATATGTTCTTTTCGTATTTTACGGAATACAATATCAAAATCCGCATATAGAGCGATCGCGCCTTCGAATCCCTCAGAGAAAAATACCTTAATTTTTTCTTCTCCGATCAGTTTGCCGTTAGTTTCATTTTTAGGTACCAATCCCTGTGCCGCAATAGAATAAAGATTATTTAACGCTGTCATATGATAATAATACATAATATTACATCCACTCCTCTACGCAAACACCAAGTTAACCATCAATTATTCTATTTTCCTATGTTCACCATCCATACGATTCCTCTCAACAAATCCCGATTTGAATGTTTCATATTATATCACTATCTGATATGTTGTTCAAGCCGTTTCTTTGTCATTGTTGGGAAAGAAATCCGCAAAAAACAGTTGACAAATTACTAAAGCAGCAGTATAATATGAATAAAGGAAAAGGCAAAGCCTAAAACGGTTATGCCAAGGATAGAATATCATTTTAAGATAGCCCAAACTTGGTAGGTGGGGGCTATCTTACTTTTTGCGTAAGTGTCAGCAAAAATACGATTGTTAAAATTAAAATTCTAATTATGTATTTCAGCATAACAACCACCTCCTTCCTTGACATAGTGTTTCGGAAGTTTTCGGTGGCATAACCGCCCGGTGTTTAACACTGTTTTCGGGAGTACCTTTTCCTGTCGGATGCTCCGACATTGTTATTATACATCATGTTTGAAATTTTTTGCAAGTCTTTTGACAAGCTGTTTTCGCAAAAGATTTTTGCAATAAATAAGCGCCGGTCCGGTTCAGTCCGTTTCCGATCTCTGCGCTTGTTCGCTTTCGCACGAGCGCGAATTTTCAGGGGTTTTAGGGGACGAAGTCCCCTAATCCGTTCCGCCCGAAGGGCGGAGCAAACCTGCCCGGGCACGGCGGGCGGAACCGGGCTCGGGCTTTTTAATTTTGGATAAACGGGAATTGACCGAGCAACGCGAGAATTATTTATCCCATAATAAAATTTTTATCAAGCCATTTTGCAACTCCATCCTCATCATTTGCCGGAATAACGGAAGTTGCTATTTTTTTCAGATCTTCATGGGCATTTTGGACGGCATATCCCTCATCGGCAAGTTCAAACATGTCTATATCATTTTTTCCATCGCCAAACACGACTAATTTCTCACATTTCAGGCGGGACTGTAACTGCTTGATCGCTCTTGCTTTTGAAACATGCAAAGGCATGATTTCAAGCCATTGCGTCTTCGTATAAAGATCCGTCTGATATACGCAATAATGTGAAGTCTTATATTTCCTATATAATAGTTCGAGCTTTTGCGGTTCATCAATACATGTGATATAGAAGATCTTTCCCGATTTCAGCTCATTTATCGTTTTTACAGCATTGGTACGGTGATCCCCCTTTCTGCTCTCAAGGAATTTATTCATTCCATCCGTGCAGTATTCGGGGACAAAAGAAAATTTTTCCTTTCCATCTATGTATGCGTACACAATAGGATATATTTGATTGGCAAACAAATCGTCTAACACTAAATTGATCCGATCATCAAAATAATTTTCAAGTAAAATATCATCTGTAAGATTATCTATTACAAAAGCACCATTATACACAATCAGAGGAATTTTGGCATTTATCCCGAACGTTACTTTTTTGCGGTTGTCAATGAACGGGCTGTTGCATAAGAAAAGACCATTCCCTTTTCCGTCAATCGGTTGATTACCCTATTTGTGTATTCTGATGTTCTTCCGTCACTCCTCAGCAGCGTACCATCTAAATCTGAAACATAGAGTGTTCTCATTCTTATATCCTCTCAAACTCCGATTTATTGTTCTGTTTGGTTATAAAGTAATACTATCCTTTCATTTTGCAACTATGTTGAATCTTTGCGGAAGCGCCGGGTCAACCTTCAGCATTGCGAGGATCCGCCTTGCCGGACCATCGGGCATATTACGTCCGGCTTCCCACGCCTCAACCGTTTTTGGAGATACTCCCATAAATCCGGCAAACAAAACCTGAGTCATACCGAGCTCGTTTCGTATGCTTTTAATTTCAGCCGCCGCAAAATCGGGGACAGGTTCAACGGACATCGTGTTCGTTCTTGCTTTGATTTTTCCCTCGTTATATGCGATCGCTTCTTCCAAGCCCTGCATAATTCCGTCATAAACTTTCACAGAAAACACCTCCCGTTATAAGCTTTGCTCCAATTTGTCGATCATCTTTTTAATGTTGTTTCGTTCCTCATCGGTCAAATCATCTTTTTCATTTTTAGGATATGCGAAAATTAAATAAATCGTTTCCGCCAAAACAAAATCAACGTATAGTACGCGGCTTGAACCGCTTTTCCCTTTGTTCGGCAGCGCAAATCGCATTTTTCGCAATTTCCCTGTGCCCTTGATAACCTTGCCTATCTGCGGGTTGCTTAACAATGCGGATTGCAAACTCTGTAAATCACTGTCATCAAGTCCCATGCCCCGCCACTGTTTATCAAAAACAGGCATCATCACAAATTTTCTTTTCAAACGGCATCACCTTATTTCAATACTATTATACCCTATTTAATAGGGTAATGTCAATCATTTTTAAAAATAATTTACCCGCACAATTGTGCGAGAGGCAGGTTACCTATCCTGACAAGCAGGACGGTCGGATTAACAAATCCCGATTTATCGTTCCAATCCACTTCCCATAAAACGGGAATTTATAAAAAAGCTACAATTTCGGATTCAGCAACTAAAGTCGCCTCTCCGCTAATAGTGATTCGGTTGTTTTCTTCCATTCTGCAATGCAGATAACCGCCGCGCTTTGACGCTTGATAAGCATAAATTTCCTTTTTATTCAGCTGTTCTGCCCAGAATGCGGCAATCTGACAATGTGCTGAACCGCAAACCGGGTCTTCTGCAATGCTCAGTTTCGGACAGAAGCTGCGGGACACACAGTCGGTTTTTGCTCCGTGTGCCGTGGCATTCTGAATTCGACCCTCAATTCCGGTCAAAAGCATCTGATCCGGATTCATATTTCTAACGGTATCTTCAGAATCAAAAACGCAAATTAAATCAATTCCAAGTACCGCTTTTATCGGACGCACTCCAAACGCTTTTTCCATTGCGTCTGTAACCGGGATTTCCTTAAGCTCGTAAGTGGGGAAATCCATTTCATACAGATTTCCCTTACGACGAATTATCAGCTCACCGCTGAGCGTGTTGAATTTTACTTCACTACTGTCCGGCTCATAAAAGTTAAGAATTACAAATGATGATGCCAGCGTTGCATGGCCGCATAACTCGACTTCCGTTGTCGGTGTAAACCAACGCAGATGATAGCCCTTTTCTTCTTTCACAATAAAAGCGGTTTCCGATAGATTATTTTCCATCGCCAAGTTCATCATAGATTCTTCGGAGAGCCAACTATCCATAACGCAGACAGCAGCCGGATTGCCTGCAAACGGTTTATTTGTGAATGCATCTACAATATATTCTTTCATAATTGTTTATCTCCTCACATTCCGATTCTCACTTTGATCCGCTTCCCGTCAAACGGGAATTTGCTCATATCTTTTTAATTGGATGTCGAATTACTGTTTTCCATTTTTCGGGGGCGACTCTTCTTGCGTCCGACATATAAATTTCGTGGTGCAATCTTGCGGCAGTCATATCATTAACATATCCGTTTTCGGCCAAATATTTATCCATTAAAGCGACTGTGGCGGGCTCGTCATCAAAAGGTCCATGGTGCATTATTTGAACGCACAGCCCCTCGTCAATGGTCATAAACTCTGCCGATGAACAATCCAGTTTTTTCTTTTTTGTCGCTGTTTCGACTGCCCATTCAAAATCTTTTTTTGTAACAAAATCAGGCAAACGAATCACAGAAATCCAATTAAATGAAGACTTATCCGTATAATTCACGCCCTCGGTATTATCTTGCCGCCAAAAACCCTCAAGAGGCGGCACGACATATTCAAAAAAGCCCTCAATTTTATAATCGGTTTTATAACTCATTTTCAGGGTGTACGCGACCGCATATAATACACCGATCGCCTGCTGATACGCGCCGCCGACCTCGTTCGGGTCGCCCTTTCCTCTGACCGCAATATAATTTGCCTCGGGCACGCTTACAATTTCAGGCTTATTCTTCGGCATATAATATTCTTTATATTCTTTCTTAAAATCAAAAGCCATAATTACCTCCACAAAATCCCGATTTTTCATTCCGTTTGGTTATAAAATAATCTCCAACGGCGCCCGTGCGGGGTTTAAATTTAAAGAAAAACGACAATGTTAACAATTTGTTCAACACTTTTTCACATTTTCTTAACCCATTTTCGAAAAAAGGGGGTATAATAATTATCGTAGCAAGTCATTGTTACAGAGTTAAAACATAACTCCCTCCCTTTTAATTTTTTGGACCGCTTTCCCCAAAGCGGTCATTTTTTTGCTATAAATTCAGCTCGTACAGGCAAAATTCGGGTATCTCGGGTATGCCGCGCTTTAAGTCCTTGGTGCCGGCGTATTTAAAGCCCATTGATTCATACAGCCTCATCGCGGGCGTGTTCGTGGGCACCACGTCGAGGCGCAGCGCCTTTTTGCCGCTCTCTCTCGCGATCTTCACGCATTCCTCTACCATAGCCCTGCCTATGCCTTTGCGGTAGAGCCGCGGGTCTGAGGCGAGGGCGTGCACGGTCAGCACCCGGTCGGGCCTGAGATCCGCGCTCCATTCGCCGACCGAGTAGTCGCCCTGCGGGTCCTCGCAGATCACGAACAGGCCGAGGATATTTCCGTCCTCGACGCAGGCGTGCAGGCTGCCCTCGGCTATGGCCGCCTCCGCGCTGGCGCGGCCCGGATAATCGCCCGGCGTCCACTTGGGATAGTTTATATGCTCGGCGAGATACGCGGTCACCATGTCATAAAATTCCGCCGCCGCGTCGAGGTGCTTTGATTCGCATTTAATTATTTTCATATGTATCTCCGATCCTGTTTTAAACTTCGACCTCTCCGGCGATGACTTTTTTGTAGTCCTCGTAGTTTTTCTTAAGAAGCTCGGGCGTGTTGAGCTCATATGGACATTTTGACCTGCATTGTCCGCAGTTTAAGCAGTTCTCGATCTTTTTCATCTCGGCCTGCATCGCGTCGGTCAGCCACGCCTTGGAGGGCGCGCGCCGCAGCATCAGCGACATTCTGGCGCAGTTGTTTATCAAGATACCCGCGGGGCAGGGCATGCAGTAGCCGCAGCCGCGGCAAAACTCGCCGCTGAGCTCCTTTTTTTCACTCTCGATATATTTTCTTATCTCGTCGGTCATCTTTGGCGTGTTCTCAAAATAGGCGAGCCACTCGTCAAGCTCGCTCTCGCGCTGGATGCCCCAGATGGGGAGCACATTGTCAAACTGCGAGATAAACGCCATCGCCGCCTCGGAGCGCGTTATCAGTCCGCCCGACAGCCCTTTCATGGCGATAAATCCCACGCCGTTTTTCTCGCACAGCTTTACCAGCTCGATCTCACGCTCGGACGAAAGGTAGCTGAACGGGTACTGGAGCGTTTCATAAAGCCCCGATTCGGCTATGTCAAAGGCCACCTGTATCTTGTGCGCCGTTATGCCGATGTGCCTAATCTTTCCCTGCTCCCTCGCTTTGAGCAGACACTCATACATGCCCGTGCCGTCTCCGGGCGCGTAGCACCTGTCGGCGCAGTGCAGCTGGTATATGTCGATATAGTCGGTCTTGAGCAGTTTAAGCGAGGTGTCAAGCTGCTCCCTAAACTCCTCGGGCGTGTGAGCCATGGTTTTGGTTGCGATATACATCTTATCGCGCACGCCCATGCCTCCGAAGGCCAGACCCAGTTTTTCCTCGCTGTCGCTGTAGGCTCGGGCGGTGTCGAAAAAGTTCATGCCGCCCGCGTACGCCTTGCGCAAAATTTTCACCGCCGTTTGCTTGTCGGCCCTCTGTATCGGCAGCGCGCCGAACGCGTTTTGAGGAACGGTTATGCCCGTTTTTCCCAATGTCACATTTTTCATTGTATCATCTCCAATTCTTATTAAACCAAATAATAAACGTTTTCAAATCCCATTTCCTTGGCGCGCAGCACCGCCTCGGCGGACCAAATTCCCCTGCTGCAGCAGAACACGATCTTGGTTCCGCGGCCGTAGGTCGATATCTTTTGGAGCTCATTAAGTGGCACGTTGACCGCGCCTTCTATCCTCGTCGGCTCGGCTTTGAACACCTCGCGCTCGCGCACGTCTATCGCGGCGGCGCCCCCCGCGATCAAGGCCATCGCCTCGTCTATGCTTATCTGATCGGCGCCCATGGCGGTCATCGAGATCTCTTTTCTCTCGTCCGCGCCGTCTCCGCGCAGGGTCATAACTCCGCCTGAAATATCTATGCTCTTTATGTCAAAATCGCAGACCTTTTTGCGCTTTCGGCATTTGGGGCAGTCGGTTATGACTATCACCTCTCCGCCGCTACAGCCCGCGTACAGCCTGTCTTTGTATGCCGCTATGCCGCAGATCTTCGGCGGCTTGTCAAAGCCGAGGACGCTCAGATCGACCTCGCTCCACTGTCTGCCCGTGTCGCTGAGATATATTTTCTCCATGCCGTTTATATTTCTGTCAAGCCTCGCGAATCCTATATCCGCGCTGAGACTTTGGATAGTCTTTTGCTCGGGCTCCGCTCCGCCGCGGTAGTCGACGATCACGGCGTACAGACTCTTGTTCGCGCCTCCGCCGTAGGTGTAGACCGGGGCCGTCGTGTCGGCGATCTCGGCGGATACGACCGTTTTATGCCCGGGGCGCGAGAGCCCCGACGCCAGGCGCACGCCGTTTTGGACTATGTGCTGCTCTCTGTCCTCGCCGCCGTCGAATATGACCGTCACGCGGCAGGGGGCCTCGGGAGCGAAAAACAGACACGCCCTGTCCTCGCCGCCTTCTCCGCCCTGCCAATCGCGGATAAATTTCAGCTTTTCCCCGTCGGTCTCAAAATCATACTCGGTGCAGGTATGGTATTTCAGCGGCCCGTAGCCCGTGAGGCCGTTGATCTCGGGCAGCTTGACCGCGCCGCTCTTGTCGAACAGTGCAGCGTAAGCCGGGTCGCTCGCGGAATATATCACGCGGCGCGTAGGTTTCGGCGCGGAATACCTGAGCCTCGTCTCGGCCCCGCAAAGGTTTAGGGTGATCTCCTCCCCCTCTTTCGCGCCGGTCTCGATCTCGTATATACCGCCGCCGAGCACCGCCGCGGTCTTTCCTCCGCAGCGCAGCGTGTCGGGCCTCGGCTCGCCGACGCCGACATAATTCACATAAGCGATAGCTTTGCCGCCGTCGCCGCACTCGGCCGCGGCGATCTTATAAGGAGCATCGGCATCCGTCTCT
>CANQLT010000061.1 GCA_947624775.1 uncultured Monoglobus sp. | reverse complement strand
CAGCGGCGGCAACGGCTGATTTCCCTTTTCCACGGCTGATAATTTTGATACTGCAATGATAAATTGCCATAAAATCACTTCCTTTCGGGTAATAAAAAAGAGCAACCGTTTTTTCGATTGCTCTCGATTGTGGTATTTAGTTTTCAAGAATGGACATCAATTCCGTTTCAAAATTCGGATTTTTGATTTTCTGAAAGTGTCCGCCGAATTGTTCAAATTCGATATATTCACTTCCCAATATTCGTATATACAAATGCGTTTTTCCGTTATCGTTCCAATCTGCTACTATCGTATATGTTTTATCCGGCAGCACGCCAGTAATGGTAGAAGAAAGTCGCCGTGTATATGAATTTCCTCTCAGCAGATTTTTAAGAAGTTCTATCTGACTGGCTTCTAAATTGTATTCCTGCATTTTGCCACGACCGCCAGTATCGCTAACCGTGACCGTCACGGAGCATTCGCCGGAAAGCCTGTTTATATTTCTGATTTCGTTGCCGCTAATATGGAAAAAGGAATAAAGGAAACCGCATAGCACCGTCACAACAATTATCGGTACTATTTTTTTCAATATTTTCATTTTATCCGTCCCTCCCATAAATTCGTTCCCATATAATTTTACCGCCAAGTATCACCTTATCAATATTTTCTACGTCAACAACGGTACTGTACGTTCCTGATTCTGCAAACTTGGACACCAATACCTTTCGTGCGTCAATATACAGGGTTCTGTCTTTTGTGTTTTGTTTCCAGCCTCGAAAGCCTATTGCCGATTCCGCCGTGTTAATCTGCAAAGTCAGTGTTTGATCTTTCAAAGAGGTTTCACAAAACACTTGATTGCCGTCAAGAGGACTTCCGATGAAAAAGATTGATATATAGCCGCCTACAACAAACACTATGATAATTCCAAGCAATATGCCTGCTGTAATAGCTGTTTTCTTCATTCGTTCTCCTCCTCAATCTCCCTTTTGTAATTTTCATATTATAAAAATGCGATTTATTGTTCTGTCCGCTTATGGAATGATTGTACCATACCCGCCGTAAAAAATCAATACAGCGGTCGATTTTTACACTTGCCGTTTATGTTAGGGCTTGCCGTAACATAAACGACAAGTACGCAAAAGGGGTGTGGGGAAAATGCCTTGTCCCCACCATAACGAAAACAAGAGCCTTGTTTTCGTTCAGCCCTCGGCAGAGCGCACACACCTGTTAAGGTGTATAAGTGCGCCCTTGCTCCGGCAAGGGATTTCCCGTTTCTGCTTTTTCCTCGGTTTTCGTTCTCATTTTCTCGACTTTGGTTCTTGCGTCCTCAATAGCAAAGACTTCAAATAAAAGACTTTGTATCTGCTCATTTGAAAAATCCGTTGCGTCCCCTATGACGTTTTCTAAAATTGCCCCACGCTCAATCAGCCGTTTTGTGCGCTGATTTCGTTCAACCTCTTTTTGTTTGGATAAGAGCCGCTTTTTCTGATTTTCTTTCCGTTTCAGATTTTCACGAGCCTTTTCAATTTCATCATCTTTTTTCTTGATTTGTTCGTCCAATTTTTCTAACCTTGCCATTTCAAAAACTCCTTTCTTGTTTTGGGTAAAAGAAAAGAGCAACTTATGCGTTGCTCCCAAATACCGTCTTGATATTTTACTTTTTCGCATTGATTGGAACGATTGAGATAGTGTAGCCCAACGGATTTAATACTTTGAATAAGGTATCAATTTGCGGGGTCGTTTTCATGCTTTCAAGCCTTGCGATTGCGGGCTGTTTTACTCCGCTGATTTCAGCAAGCTCCCGCTGTGATAATCCTTTTTGCTCACGGGCTTCCACCATTTTTCCAATCAATTCAATTTCAAAGTTTATTTTTTCTCTCTCGGCGGGCGATACCCTTTCTTCATCATTCATATACTCGGAAAATGTTTTTACCTGTTTCATAGATTATCATTCCTTTCCAAAAAATCTTTGAGATTCTTTTTTGCCTTTTCAATTTCTTTCGGCGGTGTCTTTTGTGATTTCTTTATAAAATGATGTAAAAGAACAAATTTATTATCTTTCCAATAAAAGAAAAATATTCTGTTTCCCAGAGGGCGCAGTTCCCATAATTCATTTTCGATGTGTTTGACATAGGGCTTTCCGATTCTCGTTCCGTAGCGGGCGAGCGCACCAATGTAGGCAAGGATTTTTTCTCTGTTTATTCTGTCCGTTTTACTTGTTTTTGATTTTGCTTTTAACTCATCAAGAAAATCAACAATTTCTGATTTCCCGTTCTTGTCATAGTAAAACTCTACCTCGTACAACACGCACACCTTCTTTCTATTATATGATAACATATTTGTTATCGTTAGTCAAGATATTTCATAAATTTTTTAAGCAAAAAGAGCAACCTTGCGATTGCTCTGAACTGCGGTATTCAAATTATTGATAGACAAACCGGAATGTGTATTCCATATTTCTGCACTATCTTAACTTTATTTCAATCCCAACAAAGCAAGTATATGGTTTGATAATTGAATCAAAGTATTGCCTATCACCGTTAGCAAACTCATTATCAACCGCAAGCCACTCGCTCCACGCTTTGTCAAAACAATCCATTTCCCATGTTCTTACCGATTCAATTCTATTATTGTTACCGATTATTTCTTTCCAAAGATTTGGACTTTTGAACATATAGGAATCCTCGCCGAGCCAATCAGAAAGAATATCAGCAGCATGACCTTCAAATTTGTCTTTAATGCCCGGAACGCCGATTAAGACAATTCCTCCGTCTTTAATGAACGGCATAATCTTGTTTTCAAAAAAGCCTTTGCTTCCCGCAAAATAATGATAAGAATCTACGCTAAACAAAGCATCGAATTGTTTTTTCTTAAAGTGAAGATCATTCGCATCTTCGCATATAGGAATTACCTGTTTGTCAATTCCCCACTGGATAACACGATTCCTATTTTCCTCTGCGCTTATCCAGAGGTCGTTTGCATAAACCTTTGCGCCGGTTTCTTTGGCGATTACAAGGCTCGTCAGCCATTTTCCACACCCTAAATCAAGAATGAAATCATCTGGAGAAAACGGCAAAGGACATTGGCTGAATAGTTCTTCCAATATTCTTACGCTGTTCGGACCCATCATGGTTTCTTCTGAAATATACTTTTGATAGTTGCTGATATTCAATGCTTTTACCTCCGGCGAATCCCGATTTATACTTTTCGTATTATACCACAATCTTCTGCGCAAATCAATCTATTTTCTAAACCGATTATGCTCCTTTGCGTATCGGCTCGCCGCCGCTCGGCGTTCCTCGGTGTAGGGAGCCGTCAGACGGAAAGAGAACCGTCCCTTTGCAATTACAAATTCCATAAAGCCTGTGTCCTCGTCCAAAGCGTTTCTATCGGCTGATTTTCAATTTTTACGGCTCTTGACCGGCCGATACGCGCCGTCTCTGAGGCGCTGGGCCGCAAAGTCGACCGTAACGAAACCACTCAAACGGTGATAATAAATTAGATTTTATAATAAAAAGCAGAGGGCCGCACCGATTAAGGTGCGGTCCCGAATTATTAATATTTTAAGGCGTAGGTGTCTATTTTAAGTTGCTGTCCAGGATCTCAAGCTGGTGCTTGATCTCGGCGGGCAGTTTGTCGCCGAACTGAGCGAAATACTCCTTGATGTTCTCGACATCCTCTCTCCACGCTTCCTTGTCAACGCTGAGCAGCTCGTCGAGCACATCCGCGGACATGTCAAGACCCGTGGTATCGATATCCGACGCGGTGGGCAGCAGTCCGATCTCGCTGTCGTGAGCGTCGGCCTTGCCCGAAACTCTGTCGAGTATCCAGAGCAGAACTCTCATGTTGTCGCCGAAACCGGGCCACATGAAGTTGCCCTCGTCGTCCTTTTTGAACCAGTTAACGTGGAATATCTCAGGAGCCTTGTCGCCCATCTTTTCGCCCATCTCGAGCCAATGCTCGAAGTAGTCGGCCATGTTGTAGCCCACGAACGGCTTCATCGCCATGGGGTCGCGTCTTACAACGCCGACCGCGCCTGCCGCGGCCGCCGTGGTCTCGGACGCCATTGTCGCGCCCACGAACACGCCGTGCTTCCAGTCGCGGGCCTGATATACCAGCGGAGCCGTTTTTGCGCGGCGGCCGCCGAATATGATAGCCGAGATCGGAACGCCCTGCGGATTCTCAAACTCGGGCGAGATGCAGGGGCAGTTCTTTGCCGGAGCGGTGAATCTGGAGTTGGGATGCGCCAGATTGCCCTCGTAGGTCGTGCCGTCAACCTTTTCGCCCAGCCAGTTTGTGCAGTTTTTGGGCGGGTTCTTGTCAAGGCCCTCCCACCATACGGTCATGTCGTCGTTGTTTATCGCGACGTTTGTGAATATCGTGTTTTTCTTGGTGGACTCAAGCGCGTTGAAGTTGGTCTTTTCGCTGGTTCCGGGAGCTACGCCGAAGAATCCCGACTCGGGATTGATGGCGTAAAGTCTGCCGTCCTCGGGGTTGATCCTCAGCCACGCGATGTCGTCGCCGACGGTCCAAACCTTATAGCCCTTTTCCTTGAGGTATTTGGGCGGGATAAGCATCGCCAGATTTGTCTTTCCGCAGGCGCTGGGGAACGCCGCGGCAACGTACTTGACTTCGCCTTCGGGGTTCTCAAGGCCTAATATCAGCATATGCTCGGCCATCCAGCCCTCTTTTTTGCCTAAGTAAGAAGCGATCCTGAGAGCGAAGCACTTTTTGCCCAGCAGCACGTTTCCGCCGTATGCCGAGTTTACCGACATGATGGTGTCGTCCTGCGGGAAGTGCACGATGTATCTCTCGTCGGGGTTAACGTCTCTCTTGGCGTGCAGGCACTTTACAAAGTCGCCGTCCTTGCCCAGAGCTTCCATAACCTTGTCGCCGACTCTCGTCATGATGTCCATGTTGAGCACAACGTATATGCTGTCGGTGAGCTCGATTCCTATTTTTGAGAAGGGCGAGCCAACGGGACCCATCGAGTAGGGAATGATATACATTGTTCTGCCTTCCATCGAGCCGTCGTACAGCTTGTTGAGCTTGGCGTACATCTCGTCGGGAGCCATCCAGTTGTTGATGGGGCCCGCCTCTTCCTCGGTGGGCGTGCAGATATATGTTCTGTCCTCAACTCGGGCAACGTCGTTCTCGGCCGTTCTGTGGTAGTAGCAGCCGGGGAGCTTCTCCTGATTGAGCTTTATCATCTCTCCGGTCGAAACCGCCTCCGCGCGGAGCGCCTCGAGCTGCTCCTCGCTGCCGTCGATCCAAACAACTGTCTCGGGGCGGCAAAGCTCGATCTGCTCGCTGAGCCATTTATTTACTTTTTCGTTATCACATTTTTTAAAATCTGCCATTCTTTGACCTCCTGTTCATAGCATACATCTGTTACATACATCTATTCCAGGATATTTTACCGCAAATAATAATCGGTGTCAAACAAATTCGCCAAACTTTGTCTTGATTTTCACAATTTCTGCACTCGGAATAGAATTGCACAAAAAACAGCTGTGATTTTTGTGCAAAATCACAGCCGATTTTTTGTCGGTTTTTAGATTGTTTTTGTCAGCAGACGCCCGCGATTATCAATATCGTGTTGGTATCCGCGTCGGTGATGACCGCCGCGCCGAAGGCCTCGACTATCGGCGTGATCGGCGCGCACAGCTTGTCGTTCAGCATTTCGGCGGGCGAGCTCATTTGAATTTGCTCGGTCGTCTCGGTGCCGTCTATCGGGTTTTTCACGGTCTTTGTCATAATGTCGCTGCCGAGGGTCAGGGTGACGGCTGTGGTCTCGTCGCGAATAACCGCTTTGTTTTCGGCCTCGCTCCATTCCACTGTTTTTTCAAGTGTCTCAAACAGCTCGCGGACGGGCGCGGTGACTTCTCCGTTTTTGACAGCGGGGCCGCCGCCCGAGAAATTCATTATATAATTGCCGTCTATGTTTATCGTGATATCGCGGCTCCCGTCAATGCTCGGAGCGCCGCCCAAGTCGGAGGAGCCCGAAACGCCCAGCTTTTCAAAGCCGTAGTCCATCATCAGTATCGAGTCGGTGAACCGCGCCTCGTTTGAGTCCGAGGGCAGACTCACGGTGATAACGCGTTTTCCGCCGCGCTCGGCTGTGGCGCACATGCAGTAGCCCGAGGCGTCGGTCATTCCGTTTTTGAAGCCGTCGGCGCCCTCGTAATAGTAGTCGGTGAACAGCTTGTTCAGGTTATAGTATGTTTGGCCGTGGAAGTCAACCGAGGCGCGCTTGGTGCGCTCGAGCACCTCGGGATAGTCCTCGATCATGCGCTGCGCCATGATCGCGATGTCTCTCGCCGACATCAGATTTTCCTTGCCGTCGGTGTCGGGATTCAGGCACACGCCCGTGCCGTTGTGGAACTCGGAGCCTATGCCGATCTCTTTTGCCTTTTGGTTCATGCGCTCGGCGAAGGCGCCCTCGTTTCCGCACAGCAGCTCGGCGCAGGCGGTGACGCAGGCCGCCGCCGAGTCAATAACTATCATGTCAAGCATCTCGTCCAGGGTGTAGGTCTCGTCGTAGTTCAGGTTAGCCATCATCTTGTAGTCCTCGTTGCGGGACAGGTTGTAGACGTTCTCGCTTATCGGCACCGTTTGGTCGAGGCTCAGCTCGCCGTTTTTCACCGCGTCGAGCAGAACGTAGACCGTCATCATTTTGGCGATGGACGCCGCGGGCTTGCGCGTGTCGGCATCCAGGGAATACAGTTCGTCGCCGGTCTCATAGTCCATGATAAACGCGCTCTTTGAGGTCAATCCCGCAAGCGAGTTTTCGGCGGTTTCGGGAGCGGCCGTTTTGCCAAAGGCGGTGATGTCCGCGGCGCGCGCCGCTTCGTTCCACGCGTAATTGTATACCGCGCCGATCTCCTCGACCGAAGCGCAGATATAGCCGCCTATGTTGTAAATGTCGGTGATCTTGTGCTGCTCGGCGCCGTCGTCGATAACGAGGCTCACATCTCCGCTCGCGATCGAAAACGCCTTTTCGCCGTTTTTGTTTTTATAGCTGTCTAAAGCGATGGGCTCGTGCGGCTTGTTTTCGTTGAATTTGGCGTAAACCGTTTTGGTGTCCGGATCATATGACACATCAAAGCCGCAGCTGTGAAGGTCCTCGGCGATAATCAAAATCTTGGGCGAGCCGCCGTTATACAAAAACGTCGGAAGCTCGGTTCCGTTCACAAACGTCCGCATGTCGGTGTAGTATATGCTGCCGTATTTGTCGTTCGCGGCCGCGAAGCCGTAGTCCAGCAGGCGCGCCGTGTCGATAAAGCGCTGTCCGCCAGACGATGAGCTCATGGTGACCGAGATCATGCGTCTGCCGCCCCTGACCGCCGTGCCGCAGAAGCAGTAGCCCGCCGCGGGAGTGGTGCCTGTCTTGAGGCCGTCGGCTCCCGAATAGTAGTAGGTGTCGAGCAGGTGGTCGGTTGTGGGATAGGTGTTACCGTGGAAGTAGACCGAGGGTTTTGAGGTCCTTGCAAGTATATCGGGATAGTCGCGGATGATATTGGCCGCGAGGCGCGCCATGCTGATTGGTGATATTTTGTTTTCCGCTATGCCGCAGCTGTCGTAGTAAACAGCGTCAAGCCCCATTTCGGCGGCCTTTCGGTTCATGCGCTCCACAAAGGCGCTCTCGCTTCCGCCGCCCACCAGTTCGGCCAGAGCCACAGCCGCGCCGCTGGCTGAGTATACCGCGGCGACGTCGATCATCTCGTCCACCGTGTAGACCTCGTTGTAATTCAGAGGCAGCACGCTCTGGTAAACCGAGTCGCGGGATTTGTTGTAGACCGCCGCGCTTATCGGAACGGGAGTGTCAAGGCTTATTTCGCCGTTTTTCAGCGCCTCGTACACGCAGTACAGATTCATGATCTTTGTCATGCTTGCGGGAACGCGCGGCGTGTAGCCGTTATATTCATAGTACACCTCGCCCGTCTCGTAATCCATAACGCAGGCGCCCGCCGATGAGATATAGTTATCGCCTATACTCACCGCCCCGGCGCTTGTGCAGATCAGTGTCTGAAGCAGCAGAGTGAGGCACAATAATAATGATATCCGTTTTTTCATAACAATCTCCTCCCGATATTTTTTTTTGATACAAAAAATAATATCATATTTGGAGGAATTTGGCAATATTAAATTATATTTTATTGAAGATTCTTGGGGGCCGCCGAGCTTTATCTCAGCGCGTATTTTAAGACCCTTCTGCAATTCGGGCAGAGTGAAATGTTTTCGAATTTTTCAAGGCCCTTTTCCTCGCCGCAGTTGGCGCAGCGGGGCACAAGCCGAAACAGCGAGATTCCGGTGCCGTCGGGCAGCGGCAGCATGTTTGCCTCCGATTCGGGTCTTAAATTAAACTCGTTCCTGAATTTTTTGGGGACTGTGATCCTTCCCATCGAGTCGATCTTGACTATCATAGCGATACCTCCTGAAATTTAAAATTTGCGCAAAATAAAAAGGCGCGAAGCAGAGCAACGCGCCCAAAAAACACGGTGCTCTTTGCGCCTAATCAATTATACCTCAAGTTTTTACATAGAGTGTATGAAAGATGAGCTTGTGTTTTTTGCACAGCAAATACACTCATATATAAAGAGATATTTAATTAATTGATTAGGCAAGTTTGATTATATCACAGCCGCGACATTATGTAAATAAAAACTTTTCCTCTTTTTTCGACAAAATTCTTAGAAACAAAATCAAAGCTGCATAAGATTGACAAAATCGTTTGGGGTGATATAATAGTAAGAGAGTTATTTGAGGTGGTAAATTTCGTACCGACCACACGCCGATGGTATGACAAGGGTGAAAACTCTGAGAGATGCAGGAGAGGGGTACGCCTGCCAAATAACGATTTTAGACCGCTTTGAGAAATCAAGGCGGTTTTTTTATCTTTTCGGCGCCGGGGATCAATTTGTAACACTATCTTAATTTGCGATTTTTGTCATATCATGGTATAATATAAAAGACGCAAAAGGGTATTATGAGCGGTTAGCTGTCTCCTATTCTAAAAAGAAAGGAGGTGACCTCCCATATTTGCCATGAGTAATTCTCGTGAGCTTATTGAAAGGGGGTATTGCTGATGCTTAATACGATTTTAAAAATAATCGTCGCTGCTATAATATTTTTTATAACAGTGAGTATAAAAGCAATATGACCGCCCTCTGCTAAATTAGCGGTCATATTCTTATGATTAACTATTTTGGCTAACCGTTTGACGGTTCCCTATTGCGCGATCGGGGATCGCTTTCGGGCGATCCTCTTTCGTATATTTATTATATATTATCGTTTCATTTTTGTCAAGCGCTTTTTGGCGGTGAATGTCAAAATTGTTTTCAAATTGATTAAATTTCAAAATATATATTGTAATTTTCGGCGCGTTATAATATAATAGTAAAATAACATAAATTACACACAAACAAGGAGCTGAAATATTTGAGCAAGAAAAAGAGCGCGGGCGGCGGCTTTGTGAAAGGCGCGCTGATCCTGGGCATAGCGAGTTTAATAGTTAAGATCATAGGCGCGTTCTTCAAGATACCCATGACCAACCTGATAAACGACGACGGCATGGGCTTGTTTAACGGCGGCTATCAGATCTATACCTTTATGTTTATCGTGGCGACCGCGGGCTTCCCGGTGGCGATATCCAAAATGGTTTCAGAGAGCCTGGCGCGCGAGGACGAGCGCGACGCGAAGCGCGTTTTCCAGACCGCGTTCTCGCTGCTGTTTGTTATCGGAATAGTCGGCAGCGTTATTTTGTTCGCGTTCGCGGGGCCGTTTGCGAGGGCGGTCGGCATGCCCGACGCCGAGCTGGGCATCAAGGCGATTTCGCCCGCTATCTTCTTCGTGTCGATGGCGTCGGCGCTGCGCGGATATTTCCAGGGCAGACAGAACATGTATCCCACCGCGTTTTCCGAGGTGATCGAGTCCACCGGAAAGCTGGTTATTGGACTTCTGGCGGCGGGATTCTTTATGAACATGGCGGTGAACACCGACATGCCGAACCTTGTGGACATGGCCGGTCGGGTCATCCAGTCGGCGCACCTTAGAACGGTTTACGCGTCGGCGGGCGCGATATTGGGCGTGACCGCCGGAACCTTTATGTCGGCCACGCTGCTTATCTGTATCTACATATTTTTCGCGGTCGCGGCCAAGCGGCGCGGCGAAAAGGTCGCTCCGTCCGTGGCGGCGGCTCAAAAGCTGAGACCGAAAAAGACGATACTCAAAGAGCTGGTGCTCATCGCGATACCCATAACGATAGGCGCGTCGGTTTCAAGCCTCACGACGCTTATAGATATGTCGACCATAAGCCGCAGACTTGTTGTCAATCCATCGGTTTTTGACCGCTACGCGTTTATGTTCGAGGGCAGCTCCGAGTTTATGCAGAAGGTGGCTCAGGAGGGCTGGGACGCGGCTCAGATCAATGTCCAGAAAGCCACGTCGCTTTACGGAATGTATACAGGCAAGGCGCTGACTATGTTCAATCTGCCGCTGACTCTGGTCGTGGCGCTGGGAACCAGCGTTGTGCCCGCGATCTCGGGTTCGCTGGCGAAGGGAAATAAAATCCAGGCCAGAAACATAACCGAGAGCGCGATCCGTCTGGCGCTGCTGTTCGGAGCGCCCTGCGCGATAGGCATGTCGGCGCTGTCGGGCGGAGTGCTGAACCTGCTTTTCAGCACCGACAACGCGGCTAACGTTCTGGCGATCCTGTCGATCGCGATAATCCCGGTTTCGGTGGTCCAGGTCACAAACGCCATGCTCCAGGCCTACGGCAAGGTTTATTACCCGGTCATCAACATGCTGATCGGCGGAGCCGCCAAGGTGATATTCAACTACCTCATGATACCCGTGCTGGGAATTGAGGGCGCGCCGATGGGTACGTTCCTGTGCTATCTGATAATCGCGGTTATCAACACGGTGCAGATAGTGCGGCTGTCCGACATGAAATTCAAGCCGATCGAAACGATAGTAAAGCCGCTTGTCGCCGCTCTGGTTATGGGCGTGGTCGGATTCTTTATCGCGGGCGCTCTGCCCTCGTCAAGGATAATGACGCTGTTTGAGATAGCGGTCTGCGGAGTGGTTTATCTTATAATGATATTCGTTGTCCGCGCCGTTAAGCGCGAGGACCTGCTGAACCTGCCCAAGGGCGAGAAGATCGCGGGTATTTTGGAGCGGTTTAAGCTGATAAAATAGAAGGAGTAAAAAATGGATTTTAATTTTAAAAACGAGAGCGAGAAATATAATTTTGACGATCTGGTGCGCGTGACCGAGCTGCTGCGAGCGCCCGGGGGCTGCCCTTGGGACCGCGAGCAGACCCACGAGAGCATAAAGCGCAACCTGATCGAGGAGGGCTACGAGCTGATCGAGGCGATCGACGGCGGAAAGCCCGAAAAGATGGCCGACGAGAGCGGCGACCTGATGCTGCAGGTGGTGTTCCACGCGGTTATTGGCAAAGAGGCCGGCGAGTACGACATAGACGACGTGACCGACGCGATATGCCGCAAGCTGATACACCGCCATCCGCATGTGTTCGGCGACGTCAGCGTGTCGGGCAGCGGAGAGGTGCTGAAAAACTGGGACGCAATAAAGCGCGGCGATAGGCACCAGCAAAGCATAGCGGACGAGCTTCGGGGCGTGTCCGAATATCTGCCCGCGCTTATGCGCGCCGAGAAGATACAGAAAAAGGCCGAAAAGGCGGGCTACGCGCCCGAGATCGGCGAGGCCGCCGAGGACGATCTCGGAGCGGCGCTGTTTGAGCTTGTGCGCCGCGCACGCAAAGCCGGCGCCGACCCCGAGCTGGCGCTTCGGGAATACACGAACAGGTTTATTGACGAGTTTGAAAAATTTGAGAGGGAATAGGATGAGGCAGAGGCTTCCCCTTGAGGGGAAGCTGTCAGGCGCAGCCTGACTGATGAGGTGGGAACGTAGGGACTAGGAACCAGAAAACACCTCATCCGACTTTTTGCCCATGCGGGCAAAAACCCACCTTCCCCTCAAGGGGAAGGCATAATGGGCGAGCCGGCGCTGAGGAAGTACACGAACAACGCTTATAAAATGGGGAAACAGAAAGGCGGGAATTTGTATGAAGGAGTGGAGTTCGGACCAATACTTAAAATTCAAACGGCAGCGCACACAGCCCGCTGTTGATTTGGCAAAAAGAATCGCCGATAAAGGTCCGCGCACCGTTCTTGACATTGGATGCGGCCCGGGCAACAGCACGTCCGTGCTTAAAAAAACATTTCCCGAAGCGCGTATTGTCGGAATAGACAGCTCGCCGAATATGATAGAAAAAGCGAGAGCGTCATGCGCGGATATAGAATTCAGATTATGTGATATTGCGGCGGATTTGGAAAACCCGGAAAGCTATGATGTCATATTCTCCAACGCCTGTCTCCAATGGGTCCCCGACCACAGGACGCTGATCCCGGCGCTGCTTGAAAAACTGAACGACGGCGGCGTACTGGCTGTCCAAATACCGATGAATTATAAAGAGCCGCTGTTTGTGGTTGAAGACGATGTTCTGTCCGAGCCGCGCTGGGGTTTTGCAGACAAGGAGATCAGAACTATTGCCATCTTGCCGCCGGAGGAATATTTTAACATACTTGCCTCGTGCGCGAATGATTTTGACATATGGGAAACAGTGTATTATCATCGTATGCCCTCCGTGGAGGCAATGGTAGAATGGATAAAGGGAACAAATCTGCGTCCGTATCTTAATGCTTTGGACGCCGAAAACGCGAAGAAGCTTGAAGCGGAAATAACCGAACGTGCCGCCGAGGTTTATGCAAAGCAGGAAAACGGAGAGTATATATTTAAATTCCGCAGATTTTTCTTTGTTGCCGAGAAGTAGAGTTGAAAAAAGGAGAAAAAATGAGACTTGATAAGTTTTTGAAGGTGTCGCGGATTATAAAGCGGCGGACGGTGGCTAACGAGGCCTGCGACGGCGGGCGCGTGTCGGTCGGCGGCAGGGTCGTCAAGGCGTCGTATGACGTCAAAGAGGGCGACGAGATACAGATTATGTTCGGCGAAAAGCCGCTCAGGATACGCGTGCTGTCGGTTAGGGATAATGTGCGCAAGGACGAGGCCGCGGGGATGTACGAAGTAGTGAATAGTAATTAGCGAATAGTGATTACGCGGGAATAGTTTATAGCATTGGTGGTGTTATCGCCGCGTCCGTAGGGATTGCACCCAAAACTTTGTAGGGGCGGATATTATCCGCCCGCTTGCCTCGCCCCTTGGGGAGAGGTGGATTTCCGCCGTAGGCGGAAAGACGGAGAGGGGTTCCCTAGTCCCTAGATTCTATTCTCTAGTCCCTATGTTCCTGGTCCCTATGTCAACTTTAACAAAATAAATTGTTAAAAAATTGTCGGTTTCGGCATGTCTTATAAAATTGACGGTCGGGGACTTAATTTTGTTGACAAATCGAAAATATGGGAGTATAATTCACAGTAAGGTCAGCAAAGGTGCTGTGAGATTTCTCTCGCGGCGCCTCTTTTGATTTTAAAAGCAATATAATTAACATATATCTATTCAGAAAGGATGTTTTGTAAATGGATAAGATGAACGAGTTGTTCGGCAGCGCGGTCTTTGAGGATTCGGTCCAGAAAGTGCGCCTTCCGGACAATATCTACAAGCAGCTCCGTAAGACCAAGGAGGAGGGCACACCTCTGACTCGCGAGGTCGCGGACGTTGTGGCAAACGCCATGAAGGATTGGGCGGTCGAGAACGGCGTTACCCACTTCACCCACTGGTTCCAGCCCATGACGGGCGTTACCGCCGAGAAGCACGACAGCTTCATTCAGCCCGACGGCATTGACCATGTTATCATGGAGTTCAGCGGCAAGGAGCTCATCAAGGGCGAGCCGGACGCGTCCAGCTTCCCCTCGGGCGGCCTGCGCTCTACGTTTGAGGCCAGAGGCTACACCGCTTGGGACCCCACGTCTAACGCCTTTATCAAGGACGGCATACTGTGCATACCCACGGTTTTTGGTTCCTACACCGGTGAGGCGCTCGATAAAAAGACGCCGCTTATGCGCTCGATGGAGGCGCTCAGCCAGTCGGCAGTGAACGTGCTCCACATCATCGGCGACACCGACGTTAAGCGCGTTATCACAACGGTTGGACCCGAGCAGGAGTATTTCCTGATCGACAGAAAGGTGGCCCTTAAGAGAAAGGACATTACATACACCGGCAGAACGCTGTTCGGCGCTCCCGCCCCCAAGGGTCAGGAGCTTGACGACCACTATTTCGGCGTTGTAAAGAGAAGAGTGTCGGAGTACATGAAGGATCTTGACCGCGAGCTTTGGAAGCTGGGAATTCTGGCAAAGACCAAGCACAACGAGGTCGCTCCCGCGCAGCACGAGCTGGCGCCCATATTCAGCCAGTCGAACATCGCCACCGATCACAACCAGCTGACTATGGAGATCATGAAAAAGGTCGCCGAAAAACACGGCATGAAATGCCTGCTCCACGAGAAGCCCTTCGAGGGCATCAACGGAAGCGGCAAGCACAACAATTGGTCGATCTCGACCGACACAGGCGAGAACCTGTTAAAGCCCGGCAAAAACCCGCACGACAATCCTAAGTTCCTGCTTTTCCTGAGCGCGGTCATCGAGGCGGTCGACAAGTATCAGGATCTGCTCAGAAGCTCGGTAGCCACGGCCGGCAACGACCACAGACTGGGAGCCAACGAGGCGCCCCCGGCGATCATCTCGATGTTCCTGGGCGACGACCTCAAAGCGGTGCTTGATTCGATCGAGGACGACAGCAACTTCAAGAACAAGAAGAAAGAGGTCATGAACTCGGGTATCGACGCGATCCCCGACTTCGCCAAGGACACCACCGACAGAAACAGAACTTCGCCGTTCGCGTTCACGGGCAACAAGTTCGAGTTCAGAATGCCCGGCTCGGCTCTGTCTATCGCGGGTCCGAACTTTATCTTAAACACCGCGGTGGCCGATGTGCTTGACGGATACGCCGAGAGACTTACCGCCGCCGAGGACAAGACCGCCGAGATCTACAGCATTGTGCGCGACACCATGAAGAA
>CANQLT010000060.1 GCA_947624775.1 uncultured Monoglobus sp. | reverse complement strand
TGTCACCCTTATTAAGTATATCATGTTTTTGGATTGTTTGGGTTACAATTTTATTTCAAAATTAGATTGACGTGTTATTTCATAAAATAGTGCTTGCAATATGTGTCGCATAATGATATAATATTCTTAATGTAAATAAATAAGCAAAAGGACGGCAGCGCCGCCCGAAAAAAGGAGATAAACATGCAAGAACAAGTAAAAATCTGGAACAAAGACATTGAATGTGAAAAGGATCATTCGAAAATCGAGGAGATTCAGCTGGAGCGGCTGCGCTACATGCTCGACAAGGCGTATCGCAACGTCAAGTTCTACCGCGACCGTTTCGACAGTCTGGGTATTAAGCCCAACATGGTGAAATCCCTTGACGATCTCAAAAACCTGCCCTTTACCACAAAGGACGATCTGCGCGACAATTACCCCTTCGGCCTGTTCGCCGAGCCAATGAACAAGGTTGTCCGCATACACGCCTCATCGGGCACGACCGGAAAGCCGGTTGTCGCGGGCTATACCCAAAAGGACCTTGACACATGGTCCGAGGCAATCGCCAGGATCGTTATGGGCGCGGGAATCGACGAGACCGACGTGGTGCAGATCTCCTTCGGTTACGGCCTGTTCACGGGCGGATTCGGCCTCCATTACGGAATCGAGAAAGTCGGCGCCACGATTGTGCCGATATCCAGCGGCAACACCCAGCGCCAGCTGATGCTGATGGAGGACTTCGGAGCCACAGGACTGGTCGCCACCCCGTCATACGCTACATATCTGGCCGAGATAATAAAAGAGAAAGACCTGCTCAAAAAAATGAAGCTCAAGTACGGCCTGTTCGGCTCTGAGGCGATGAGCGAAAACATGCGCTCCAATCTTGAACATTCGCTCAACATGCTGGTTACATCCAACTACGGTCTGACCGAGGTCATGGGCCCTGGCGTTTCGGGCGAGTGTATCTACAAGTGCGGCGAGCACATCAACGAGGATATGTTCATCGTTGAGATCATCGACCCCAAAACGGGCGAGGTGCTGCCCGCAGGAGAGCCCGGCGAGGTCGTTATAACGACCCTTGCCAAAGAGGCAATGCCCGTAGTCCGTTACAGGACCCGCGACATATCATACCTGATCGAGGAGCCCTGCAAGTGCGGCAGAACGTCATATCGTCTGGCTCCGATACAGGGCAGGACCGACGACATGATAAAGATAAAAGGCGTAAATCTGTTCCCGTCGGAGATCGAGAGCGTTGTGCTCGAGTTCCCGCAGGTCAGCCCCAATTATCAGCTTATTCTCCGCCGCGAAAATATGCTGGATAATCTGGAGATTGTGGTCGAGCTGATCGACGGCTCATTGCTCGAAAAATATTCCGAGATCGAAAAGCTGACCCGCGAGATGTCGGAGCGCCTCAACAGCGTGCTGGGCCTCCGCGCCAAGCTCAGACTGGCCGAGCCCAAGTCGATCGAGCGCACCACGGGCAAAGCCAAGAGAATAGTTGACTTGAGAGGGGAGAATTAAATATGCAAAAAAAACTTATGCTCGGAAACGAGGCTGTCGCCCGCGGACTTTGGGAGTGCGGAGTGACTGTGGCCTCGGCTTATCCGGGCACGCCGAGCACCGAGATATCGGAGTTTGCGGCGAAATACGATGAGATATACGCCGAGTGGGCGCCGAATGAGAAAGTCGCCACAGAGGTGGCGCTGGGCGCGGCGGTCGGCGGAGCAAGATCATTTTGCGCGATGAAGCACGTCGGCCTCAATGTGGCCGCCGACCCGCTTTTCACCGCGTCGTATACCGGAGTCAACGGCGGCATGGTTATCGCCGTCGCGGACGACCCGAGCATGCACTCGTCTCAGAACGAGCAGGACAGCCGCAACTACGCCAAGGCCGCGAAGATCCCCATGCTCGAACCGTCGGACAGCAGGGAGTGTAAGGAATTCGTCAAGCTCGCCTATGAGATCAGCGAGGAATACGACACTCCGGTGCTGTTCAGACTGTCCACCAGAGTGGCGCACTCCCAGAGCGTGACGCCCCTTGAGGACAGAGAGGTGCCAGAGCTCAGGGATTACGAAACCGATATTTCAAAATACGTTATGATGCCATCGAGCGCTATCCGCCGCCACCCGATAGTGGAGGAGCGGACAAAAAAACTTGCGGAGTACGCCGAAACATCATCGCTCAACCGCGCGGAATACGGCGACACAAAAATCGGAATAATCACAAGCGGCATGTGCTACAACTATGTGCGCGAGGCGTTCGGAAACGACGTTTCGGTGCTGAAGCTGGGCATGGCCTATCCTATGCCGACAAAGCTTATAAAAGAGTTCGCAGCCAAGGTGGATAAGCTCTACGTTGTTGAGGAGCTCGACCCGTTCATCGAGGAGCATTGCCGCAATATCGGCCTTGAGCCGATAGGCAAAGAGCTGTTCCCCATGTGCTATGAGTTCTCAACAAGGCAGATAAAGGAGCTTATCAGCGGAACAAAGGGCGCCGCGTTTGACGAGCCCGACGAGGAGATCCCCGTCCGCCCGCCTGTGCTGTGCGCCGGCTGTCCCCACAGAGGCACGTTCTACATATTAAAAAAGCTGGGTGTCAATGTGTGCGGAGATATCGGCTGCTACACTTTGGGAGCCGCAGCGCCGCTGCAGTCGATACACTCGGTTGTCTGCATGGGCGCGTCGATCGGCATGGCGTTCGGCATGTCTCTTGCGAGAGGCAGGGACTACGCCAAAAAGACGGTGGCCGTCCTGGGCGACTCGACGTTTATCCACAGCGGAATAACGGGCCTTATCGACATAGTTTACAACAAGGGCATAAACACCGTTATGATACTTGACAACTCGATCACCGGAATGACGGGACATCAGGACAACCCCACGACCGGCAAGACCCTGAAAGGCGAGATGACCAAGCAGGTCGATCTTGAGCTTTTGGGCAGAGCGGTCGGCATCGACAGGATCGCGATAGTTGACCCGTTTGATCTAAAGGGCACCGAGAAAGTCATAAAAGAGGAACTGGCGGCCGAGGAGCCATCGCTGATAATTGTGCAGAGGCCGTGCGCGCTGCTTAAATCCGTTAAGTTCCCGGGCCCCATAGCGATAGATCAGGACAAGTGCAAAAAATGCAGAATGTGCATGAAGCTGGGCTGCCCCGCCATCGTTGACAAGGGCGGCAGGATAGAGATAGACAAGACCCAGTGCGTGGGCTGCGGCCTGTGCCGCGGCGTGTGCGCTTTCGGCGCGATAGATTAGGAGGCGGATCATGAACAACACAAATTGCAAATCAATTATGATTGTTGGAGTCGGCGGACAGGGCACTCTGCTCGCCAGCCGCATATTGGGAAATCTGCTTCTGGGCGAGGGCTTTGACGTAAAAGTATCCGAGGTGCACGGCATGTCCCAGAGAGGCGGCAGCGTTGTGACCTATGTTAAATACGGCAAGCGCGTGGCGTCGCCGATAATCGACAAGGGCGAGGCCGATCTGATACTGGCTTTCGAGGAGCTCGAGGCCTACAGATACCTGCCGTATCTCAAAAAGGGCGGCACCATTATCTGCAACACCCAGAATATCGACCCTATGCCTGTAATAATCGGAGCGAAGAAATATCCCGAAAATATAATCGAAAAGATAAAGGCGAAGAACGTCAGTATAGTTCCCGCGGACGCGGCGGAGCTGGCGATGACAGCGGGCAACATCAGATGCGCAAACGTGGCGCTCATCGGAGTGCTGTCAAAGCGCATGGAGATCCCCGAGCAGGCGTGGATAGACACGATAAAAGCCACCGTTCCCCAAAAGGCGGTCGACGTGAACCTCAAAGCCTTCACCCTGGGCCGCGAGGCATAAATCAGATTCTGCCTCGCCCTCCTTTAGGAGGGAGAGGTGCCCGCTTTGCGGGCGGAGAGGGAGGATACTATTCTCTATTCGCTAATCGCTAATTACTACGTTCACTACGTTAGGAGGTAAAATATTATGTATGTAAAACAAATTTCCGTGTTTATGGAAAACAGACCCGGCAGACTTGCCGCGATAACCAAAGTATTAAAGGACAACAATATTGATATCCGCGCGATCAACATCGCCGACACGACCGATTTCGGAATACTGAGAATGATCGTCAACGACCCGGTAAAGGCCGAGCAGGTGCTCCGCGCCAACGATATGACCGCCAACGCCGCGGACGTTATCGCCATCTCGATCGACGACAACATCGGCGCTTTCAGCGACGTTATCACGCTTCTTAAAGACAAGGATATCAGTATCGATTATATATACTCGTTCATAGGCGAGAAATCGAGCAAGGCGGTTATAATAATAAAGACAAACGACCTTGAGAATTCGGTCTCGGCGCTCAAAGATGGCGGCGTGAAGGTTCTGTCGGCCAAGGATGTGAACGAGCTTAATTATGCTGAATAACAACGAGGAATACGCGCGCTATCTCAAAGATAATTTCGGGATAAGCGACAAGGCGCTGAGTATCTACGAATCCGCGTCGGGGCGGCTTAAAGGCGTGTTTGAAAAAATCGAGAGGATCGCCGAGATAAATCAGGCGAAGGTGCTCAAAGCGTTTCAAAACAACCGCGTTTCATACGCCCACTTTGGCGAGACCACGGGCTACGGCTATGACGATCTGGGCAGAGACGCCCTCGACAAGGTCTACGCCGAGATCTGCGGCGCCGAGGACGCTATGGTTCGGCACAATATCGTGTCGGGAACCCAGGCGATTTCGGCCTGTCTGTTCGCGGTGCTGCGCCCGGGCGACGTTATGGCGTCGGTGGCGGGCGCGCCCTACGACACGATGGAGGAAGTTATCGGAATACGCGAGGGCGATCATCCCGACCCGGGTTCGCTCAAGGATTTCGGCGTCGGTTACCGCCAAGTCGATCTAAAGGACGGCAAGCCTGACTATTCGGGCATTGAAGATTTGCTCAAAGCCGAAAAAATAAAAGCCGTGCTTATCCAGCGTTCAAGGGGCTATGACTGGCGCGACTCGCTCTCGGTTGCCGAGATAGGAAAAATAATAAAGCTGGTCAAAAAAATCAGCCCCGAAACGCTCTGCCTGGTGGACAACTGCTACGGAATATTCGTTGAGACAAAGGAGCCGACAGAGCTTGGAGCCGATCTGATCGTGGGCTCGCTGATAAAGAACGCCGGCGGCAGTCTGGCTCTGAGCGGCGGCTATATCGCCGGAACAAAAGAGTGCGTGCGCAGGGTCGGATTTCGGCTGACCGCGCCCGGTCTCGGCAAGCACGTGGGCGCCAGCCTCGGCATGAACCGCAATATGTATCAGGGCCTTTTTCAGGCTCCGCATATCGTGGCTGAGAGCATAAAGACGGCCGCGCTGTGCGCCGCGATGTTCGAGGAGTTGGGCTTTGATGTCTGCCCGTCGAGCACGGCCGAGCGCAGCGATATAATACAGGCGATAAAATTCGGCAGCGCCGAAAATGTGATAAAATTCTGCCAAGCGATACAAAAGGGCTCTCCGATAGACAGCTATGTGACGCCGGAGCCTTGGGATATGCCCGGCTATGACGATCCTGTCATAATGGCGGCGGGCGCTTTTGTGCAGGGAGCCTCGATCGAGCTTTCGGCCGATGCCCCGATCTGCGAGCCGTATACAGCCTACATGCAGGGCGGAGTGATATACGACAGCGCCAAGATCGCCATACTGCGCGCCGCATCGGAGTTTTAGGAGGTCCGAACATGGCAAAGCAATGTGTTTTATATGACAGACTGTGCACCGGCTGCGGCGAGTGCGACTACTGCGACTTAAATCCGCTCAAGCTGTGCGACAACTGCGGCAAGTGCCTTGAGAACGGCAAAGAATACAACGAGATCAAGATCGACAGCGTGATATTGTCCGACCATGATCATGAACACGAGCATCATCACCATCACCACGACCTTTAAAGAATTAGCCTCGCCCGCCTTTAGGAGGGAGAGGTGCCCGCTTTGCGGGCGGAGAGGGAGGAGAACCAATGTAGGGAAATAACTCCCTCTCAGTCAGCTCCGCTGACAGCTCTCCCCCTTAAAAGGAGGCGAGTCATATATCCGCCCGTCTGCCTCCTCCCGGGAGGAGGTGGATTTTCGCCGAAGGCGAAAAGACGGAGGTGGGTATATATAACATCATGAAAATTATTGTAATATCCGACACTCACGGCACTCTGCGCCATGAGGTAAAGTCTGCAATAAACAGCGCGGACGCGGTCATCCATGGCGGAGACTTCGCCACAGAAAAAAACTATAACGATATCAAGGCGGCTCTGAAACCGGGCGCGCCTTTCTTTGCTGTCCGAGGCAACAACGACCGTTGGTCGGACGAACTTCCCGAAACTCTGGAGTTCATATTGGGCGGCTTAAAATTTTTCCTTATACACAACAAAAAAGACATGCCCGATAAAATCGACGCCGATATTGTCATATTTGGGCACACCCATAAATATTTTTGCGAGACCCGCGGAGGCAGGCTTTGGTTGAATCCCGGAAGCTGCGGCAGGCGCAGATTCAATCTGCCTGTTACTTGGGCGGAGCTTACTATTGAAAACGGTGAATATTCCGTAAAGCGTATCGACATTTCCGAAACAGCGCAAATCCTCAAAATGCCTAAAGACCCGAGCGCGGCGATCCGCGGGATAATCAAACGTCTGGACAAGGGCGAGAGCTCGTATAAAATTGCGAAAAAGCTGGGACTTGATCCCGATTTTACCGAGCAGGTGATCCGCATGATCGCGACCCACCCGGGGATAGACGAGGACGGGATATTAAACAGGATCAACAAGGAGTGAGAAAAATGTCCGCTGTTATCTCGGATAAGCTGATATACGAGGTGCTTTCTGCCGTGGAGGAAATTCCGGAGGGAAAAGTCGCGTCCTACGGGCAGATAGCGCGTCTTATCGGCAGAGAGAAAAACGCTCGGCTCGTGGGCAAGATTTTAAGCATGTCGGAGCATTACGGCGACTATCCCTGCCACAGGGTAGTAAACAGCGCGGGGCGGCTAGCTCCCGGATTTTTGGAGCAAAGACAGCGGCTGCTTGACGAGGGCGTCGGTTTTACCCCAAGCGGCCGCGTCGATATGAAAAAGCACAAATGGGACGCATAAAAAAGCGGCGCGTTTTGCGCCGCTTTAAGTTTGCGATAAAATTATCTCTGAACACGGCCGCTGCCGTCGCCGCCTGCCAGGTTCTCAACATCCGCGCGGGTAACCAGATTGAAGTCGCCGGGGATAGTGTGCTTGAGAGCCGAAGCCGCAACGCCGAACTCGAGAGCGTCCTTAAAGTTCTTGCCGTCAACGAAGCCGCAGATCGTACCGCCCGCGAACGAGTCGCCGCCGCCTACGCGGTCAACGATGGGAGAAATTCTATACTCTCTGGAGTGATAGAATTCCTTGGTGTCTCTTGAATAGATGCAAGCCGACCAGCCGTTGTCGGAAGCCGAGTGGCTTACGCGCAGCGAGCTTATAACATACTCAAAGTTGAACTTGTCAACCATCTGCTTGAAGATATCCTCATAGCCCGCGAGCTCCAGATCGCCGCTTGTAACGTCTGTGTTGCCGGGTTTGAAACCGAGAACCTTCTCGGCGTCTTCCTCGTTGCCTATGCAAACGTCAACATACTGCATCAGGTTTGTCATGATCCTCTGAGCCTTCTCGCTCGACCACAGCTTCTTGCGGAAGTTGAGGTCAACCGAAACCTTAACGCCCTTAGCCTTTGCGGCCTTCAGAGCGGCCTCGGTCAGCTCGGCAGCCGCGTCGGAAACGGCGGGTGTGATTCCCGTGAAGTGGAACCAGTCGGCGCCCTCAAAGATTTTGTCGAAGTCGAAGTCAGCCTCTGTGGCTGTCGAAATCGAGGAATGAGCTCTGTCGTAAACAACGTTTGACGCTCTCATCGAAGCGCCTGTCTCGAGGTAGTAGATACCCAGTCTCTCGCCGCATCTCGCGATGTTGTCGGTCTTAACGTTCATCTTGCGCAGAGCCGCAACAGCGCATTCGCCGATCGGATTGTCGGGAACAGCCGTAACGAACTCGGCGTCGTGGCCGTAGTTAGCCAGCGATACCGCAACGTTAGCCTCGCCGCCGCCGTAGTTTACGTCAAACTCATCGGCCTGGATAAATTTCTCGTTGTTAGGTGTTGATAATCTGAGCATGATCTCGCCCATAGTAACAATTTTTGCCATTGTAAAAAATTCTCCTTTTTTAAAATTTAAGTATTCGCGTCAATGCTTACAGAGCCGCGCGCGCCGCCTTGATGTTCTTGATGAACTCTTTGGCTGTCTTTGTTATGTCGGCATAGTCGCCTGTTTTTGCGCCCTTTGTGAGAGCCGAGCCCGCGCCTACGGCAACAGCACCCGCCTTTATCCACTGGTCAACATTGTTTACATCAACGCCGCCTGTGGGCATCAGCTTGGCCTGGGGCAGAGGACCTCTAACGTCCTTGATGAAGTTGGGGCCCACGATGTCGCCGGGGAATACCTTGCAGATATCAACGCCCGCTTCCATAGCGGTGAGGATCTCCGTGAAGGTCATTGTGCCGGGCATGTAGGGCACTGCGTAGCGGTTACAGAGTTTGGCCGCCTCGGCGTTGAAACCGGGGCTTACGATAAAGTTTGCGCCTGACAGAATAGCCTGTCTCGCTGTCTCGGAATCCAGAACCGTGCCGGCTCCCAGCAGCATCTCGCCGTTGGGATATTTAGCGGCAAGAGCCTCGATAACCTTGTGCGCGCCCGGAACCGTGAATGTCAGCTCGATAGAGGGGCAGCCGCCCTCCAGGCATGCGTCGGAAATTCTGATAGCGTCCTCAGCGCTGCTCGCGCGAACAACCGCAACCAGACCCGCATCTGTCATTTTTGTTAAAACCTGTTGTTTATCCATTTTTACTCCTCCTAATAAATATTAAAAATAATTCTTTTGCGTATTTTTTATTATTCATGTATATTATACATCAAGTTTTTACAATAAGCAAGCATTAATTTGAATATTTTTCACATTTTTGGAATGAATTTTCAAAGTTTTTGCAAACGAGGTAAGTTTGTGTATTGTTTCGAGATAAAACCTGTGTTATAATTAAAAACCGAAGAAAAATATTTTTGCCCGACATATGAAACGAGGTGCGTGATCATGAAAAAATGCAGAATAACAGCGATGAGGCAGGCGAGATACGACGACCTGATAGAAAAATACGAGAACCCTATCGAGCATCCCTGCGATATCCGCGAGGGGATGGTTTTTGTCGCGAACGGGCACAAGAGACCCGAGGGGCTTTGCGAGAGCGCGTGGGAGAGCATGTCGCCTTTTGTGCTGACTTTGGCCTGCGGCGGCGGTGATTTTTTCGGCGGCTGGATGAAAAACAAAAAATCCGCCATGATATCGTGCAATGACGGATTCCGCCCGGTCAGCTTTCTGATCGAGGCTCTCGACGAGGACGCCGATTAGGCTATTTATTTCGCTGTTTGTTTTTAAGGCCCGTTGCGATCATTTTCCGCTCGGCGGATATTTCGGAGATCAGACGGCCGAGGGTCCAGCTTGAGTTGGTCTCGGTCAGCATAGCTTTGAGACCTATGCTCATTTTTCCCTTGCGCATAAAGTTCAGAACCGCGTCCAGATTTTTGGGATCCATGCCGCAGAGCAGCATAAATTCCTCGCCGAAGTTTTCGCCGCCGCTCGGCTCGGGCTTGTTCTCGAATTCGTCGGGGTACGCGATATATCCGACCGAGTCGCCCATGCGGCTTTGGTCGATTATTTTTATCCCGATCCCCATAAGGTTCAGGATAGGGCGCAGCTTGCTTATCTTGCCTTCGCCGACGTTCATAAATATAATAACAGGTTTCATGTTTTTGTCTCCCGTAAATCGGATTAACGGCGCATCCCGCCGTCCTTTTTATTTTACACCGATCCCGGATTTATGTCAAGCGGTCGGAAACAAGGCCGCTCCCTTACGCGCCGCTTTTAATGTGTTTGATGTAATCGCTCTCGGTGTAAACCTTTATTATGCTTATATCCTGTTCAAGCTTTGAGAGAATTTCCCGTGTTTCAAAATATTCGCGCGTCTCATCCTCGTCAGAAATGACGACCGAAAGTGCGCGGGCACTGATGCCGCACATTCCCGAGCACAGACGCGACGCGTATTCGCGGACCGCTGCCTCAACGCTTTCTCTGTCCGCCGCGCTGACAAACAGCACCACCTCGGCCGCGACCGCGTGTTTGCGCCGCGTTCGTCCTATCGACTCGGTCGCCGCGTACAGCGCCGTCATGATCCCTATGACCGCGAAAACCCCCATAAATACCATTAGAATTTGATTGATCATAAACTCAACTCCTTGATATATTATATACGAGACGGGCGAACGCGTGATAAATTGTTATTGACTAAGACGCCTCCATTTAGTATAATATAACAGTATAGCGGCAATTTCTATTCGCTATTCACTAATCGCTAATCACTACGTTGGGAGCAAATATATGAATGAGAAAACCTTATCTATACTTGAATTTAATAAAATAATCAAATCGCTGGCGGCGCTTTGCAAAAATCACGGCGCGGCGAATATCGCCGAGGGATTAAAACCGTCGCCGAGCCTTCGGGAGGCGGAGCAGGCATTACTTGAGACCGATGCCGCCGTCACCATGTCACAAAAATTCGGGTTCCCCGAGATATTGAGGCTGGAGCCTGTGGAGGGCTCGCTCAAGCGCCTGGCTGTGGGCGGCAGTCTCAGCGCGCCCGAGCTTTTGAATATCGCGAAGGTTTTAAGATGCGCCAGAACGCTCAGCCGCTGCACCGAGGAGCAGACAGGAATACTTTCGGGCTACTTTTCGGAGCTGACAAGCTTTAAGTCCCTTGAGGACGAGATTACGCTCTCGATAATTTCCGAGGACGAGGTGGCCGACACAGCCAGTCCCGCGCTGGCGAACATCAGGCGAAAGATGAAAAACGCAGCGGCGAAGATAAAGAGCAGCCTTGACGGGATGGTGCGCTCTCAGCATTACAAAAAATATCTTATGGACGCGATCGTCACCATGCGCAACAACCGCTATGTGGTCCCGGTCAAGGCGGAGCACAGGAGCGAGGTCCCCGGCATAGTGCACGACATGTCATCAAGCGGCAGCACCGTGTTTATCGAGCCCCAGAGCGTGGTCAGCCTCAATAACGACCTGCACGAACTGGAGCTAAAAGAAAGGACCGAGATAGAGCGGATATTTTACGAGCTTTCGGCCGAGGCGGCGGAGATCTCGGATGAGCTCAAGTATAACTACGACACTATCATGTACCTTGATTTTGTGTTTGCCAAGGCGCGGCTGGCCCTTGAGATGAAGGCGGTCTGCCCGAAGCTTAATTCGGACGGCAGGATAAATATAATACGCGGCAGACATCCGCTTATAGACAGGAGCAAAATTGTTCCGGTTGACGTGCGCCTCGGCGGCGATTTCGACGCGCTCATAATAACCGGCCCCAACACGGGAGGCAAGACGGTAGTGCTAAAAACTATAGGCCTGTTTTGCCTGATGGCGATGGCAGGTCTGCATATACCCGCAGCCGAGGAGAGCGAGACGGCGGTGTTTGAGGACGTTTTCGCCGACATAGGCGACGAGCAGAGCATCGAGCAGAGCCTGTCTACTTTCTCGTCACACATGAAGAACATAGTGCATATAGTAAAGAATATGAACGCGAAGTCTCTGGTGCTGTTCGATGAGCTGTGCGCGGGCACCGACCCCGTGGAGGGCGCGGCGCTGGCGGCCTCGATAATAGAGCGCGTGCGGCGCGCAGGCGCGAAGATCGCGGTCACCACCCACTACAGCGAGCTTAAACTGTACGCCCTTGAGACCGACGGCGTTATGAACGCGTCCTGCGAGTTTGACGTAAAGACGTTGAGCCCCACGTACAAGCTGCTTATCGGCGTTCCCGGAAAGAGCAACGCTTTCGCGATCTCGAAAAAACTAGGCTTGCCGACCGATATTATCGAAAGCTCAAAGGATAAGCTGTCGCACGGCAGCCTCAAGTTCGAGGATGTGCTGGGCTCGATAGAGGAGAACCGCCTGTCGGCCGAGAGAGCGCGCGCCGAGCAGGAAAAGCTCAGACAGGAGGCGCAGCGGCTCAGAAACGAGTTGGCCCGCGAGCGCGAGAAGATCACCAAAAAGAAAGACAAGATATACGATTCTGCCCGCGAAAAGGCGGACAAGATCATCAGACAGGCGCAGGAGGACACCGAGCGCATGTTAGATGAGATCAACAAGCTACGCCGCGAGAACCGTGAGAAAGAGACCGCCCGCGCTATAGAGGAAGTGCGCAAGGAGCTCAAGCTTAAAGAAAAGAAAAACGTGCGCCCCAAGAGCCGCAGGAACGACGGCAGAAAGAGCAACGTGAACCTCAATACTTTAAAGCCGGGCGCCAACGTGCTGATCATGGATCTCAATGACAAGGGCTCGGTGCTGTCTATAAACAAAGATAACAAGACCGCGGTGATCCAAGTGGGGATCATGAAAATAACCGCCGATCTGTCAAACCTGATCGTGCTTGAGGACGAGCAGGGCGAAAAGCCCAAGAGCTACACGCCGCCGCGGGCGCAGACTGTCAAGGCGGAGCGCAGCGGCAGGACAGAGGTTGATCTCCGCGGCATGACGATAGGCGAGGCGGAGCTGGAGGTCGACAAATTCCTGGACGAGGCGGCGCTCAGCGGACTGAGCGAGGTCAGCATTATCCACGGCAAAGGCACCGGAGCGCTTCGCGCAGGGATACAGGATTATCTCAGGCACCATCCGCACGCGCGCAGATTCAGACCCGGCCGCTTCGGAGAGGGTGATCTGGGCGTGACGGTAGTCGAGGTGAAGTAAAAAAATTAATATTTTTTTCAAAAATATGTTGATTTTTTGCGGAACTAATGTTAAAATTACTAGATAGTTGTTTCTTATGTAAATTAATTGATTTGGGGAGATATATTAGGTATGCTAAAAAAGACATGGATTCTTAAACAGTTTGACAAAAACAGGGTGCTCGAGATTTCCAGGACCTTTAAGGTTTCGCCGCTCACGGCTATTATTCTGTATAATCGCGGCATCAGGGAGGATGAGGATATACGCAAGTTCCTGTCAAGGGACCTGAGCGAGCTCCACGACCCGTTCTTAATGAAAGACATGGACAAAGCGGTCGAAAGGATCCTCGCCGCGGGCGAGAAAAAGGAGAAGATCACGATCTACGGCGACTATGACGTGGACGGCATCACCTCGATCGCGATACTCTATAAGCAGCTCAAAAAAATGGGCATAGAAGTCGGATTTTACGTTCCCGACCGCATGGTCGAGGGCTACGGCGTCAACCGCGAGGCGCTGGACAAGATCAAAGCCGACGGCACCAAGCTCATTATCACGGTCGACACGGGAATCACCGCGGTGGAGGAAGCGGAGTACGCCAAGTCTATCGGGCTTGACTTTATCATAACCGACCATCACGAGTGCAAAGAAAAAATACCCGATGTGTACGCCGCGATCGATCCCAAGCGCAAGGACTGTCCCTACCCGTTCAAAAGTCTCGCGGGCGTGGGAGTCGTGTTCAAGCTTATACAGGCGCTCAACAAGAGCGAGCCTCTTAAAAATATAATGGATGAATACGCCGATCTGATGTGTCTCGGCACCGTGGCGGATATTTCGCCGCTGATCGACGAGAACCGCGTCATTGTAACCGAGGGTCTTAAAAAATTCAAGACCACAAAGAATATCGGCCTCAAAGCGCTTATTGATGTTTCGACAAACGGCAAGGCGATAACCACGTCGACCATAGGCTATACCATAGCTCCCAGGATCAATGCCAGCGGCAGACTGGGCTGCGCGTCTACCAGCGTTGAACTGTTCCTGACAGACGACAAGGAAAAGGCGGCTGAGCTCGCCGAGTCGCTGTGCCATGAGAACACCCTGCGCCAGCAGACCGAGCAGAAAATGTTCAAGGAGGCTCTTGAGTATATCGAGCAGCACCCCGAGATCAAGGACGACGATATTCTGGTTATTCCCCACGAAAACTGGCACCACGGTATAGTCGGCATAGTTTCGTCAAAAATAACAGAGAAGTATTATAAGCCCTCTATCCTGTTCGCGGTTGACGGCGAATCGGCAAAGGGCAGCGGAAGAAGCGTCACGGGCTTTAATCTGTTCGGCGCGCTTGAGAATTCCGCGGACCTGCTTGAAAAATTCGGCGGCCATGAACTGGCGGCGGGACTGACAATAAAGTCTGACAATATAGAGGCGTTCAGAAAAAAGATCAACGAGTACGCCAAGGGCAACACCGCCAATGTTAACCGCATACCCGAGATCTCGCTGGACGCGCAGATAAAGGTGACATATATCACCCTCGACACCGTCCACGACATCAACAAGCTGCAGCCGTTCGGCGTCAACAATCCCACGCCCGCGTTCTCTGTGCGCAACATAAAAATACACAGGATAAGCGTGATGAGCGAGGGCAAGCATCTGAGGATGACGCTTTTCAAAGACGGCAAATACCTCGACGCGGTGGGGTTCGGCATGGGAGAGTACTATAACAGCTTTGAGGAAGGCGACTTTGTGGATGTGGCGTTCGCGCTTGATATAAACGACTACAAGGGATTCCAGAATGTGCAGCTGATACTTAAAGACATGAGACCCACGGAATCAAGATAAAAAAGGGCGCAAGGGACAAGAGCCCTTGCGCCAACGTAGTTATTAACGTAGTTATTAGGGATTAGCGAATAGCGAATACGCGGAATTAATTTGGCGTAAAACATTTGCATATCCCCGCGTTCATAGGTCTATTTGCTATTCACTAATTACTAATCACTATGTTCGTAGGGGCGGATATTATCCGCCCGGCTGCCTCGCCCTCCTTTAGGAGGGAGAGGTGCCCGCTTTGCGGGCGGAGAGGGAGGCGAACGATCGTAGGGATATTACTCCCTCTCAGTCTGCTTCGCAGACAGCTCTCCCCCTTAAAAGGAGGAGAGCCTGCGAGCTCCCGCAAAGCGCCAACGGAGTGCGCTTTGTGGGAAAGAGGAGCAAATTCGTAGCGATGAGTAAAATACGCTTGCGTATTTTACGATAAGCGGAGAAATTTGCGACGAAGGGAATAGACAGGGCTCCCAAAAACGCTTGCGTTTTTGGGAAAGAGGAGCGGCCCCGCAGCGGTGAGCAAAAGCCGCTTGCGGGTTTTGCGATAATAAACAGGGCTCCCGCAAAACGCCAACGGAGTGCGTTTTGTGGGAAAGAGGAGCAAATTCGTAGCGATGAGTAAAATACGCTTGCGTATTTTACGATAAGCGGAGAAATTTGC
>CANQLT010000059.1 GCA_947624775.1 uncultured Monoglobus sp. | reverse complement strand
CTCGGAAATATCACCGCCGGGAGGCGAAACCGCTCCGATAACCGAAAGCGCTCCCTCGCGTTTGTCGGAGCCTATCGTTATAACTCTGCCTGCGCGCTCATAGAACTGCGCCAGTCGGCTGCCCAGATATGCGGGATAGCCTTCCTCGCCGGGCATTTCCTCAAGACGGCCCGACATCTCGCGCAGCGCCTCGGCCCAGCGTGATGTGGAATCCGCCATCAGCGCCACCGAATATCCCATATCGCGGAAATACTCGGCGATCGTGATTCCGGTATATATCGAAGCCTCGCGGGCCGCAACCGGCATGTCCGAGGTGTTCGCAATAAGCACCGTTCTCTCCATCAGAGACTTTCCGGTCTTGGGGTCAACCAGCTCCGGGAACTCGTTGAGAACGTCGGTCATCTCGTTGCCGCGCTCGCCGCAGCCGATATAAACCACTATGTCGGCGTCCGCCCACTTCGCCAGCTGGTGCTGAACAACGGTCTTGCCGCTGCCGAACGGACCGGGAACAGCCGCAACGCCGCCTTTTGCGATGGGGAACATGGTGTCGATAACTCTCTGGCCGGTAACAAGAGGCATTTCGGGCGGCAGCTTCTCGCTGTAGGGTCTGCCGCGGCGCACGGGCCACTTCTGCATCAGGGTGACCTCTTTGTCGCCATCCTCGGTCTCTATCACGGCCACGGTCTCGTCGACCTTGAAACTGCCGGATTTGATAGATTTTATCGTTCCCGAAACATCGGGAGGCACCATTATCTTTTGGGTAACAACCTCGGTCTCGGCTACCGTGCCCAGCACATCGCCGCCCGAAACCTTGTCGCCCTTTTTGGCGCTTGCCTCAAAGCTCCAGCTTTTGTCTCTTTTAAGGGACGGAACCTCAACTCCGCGGCGCAGGTTGTTGCCCGCGATCTTCATAATATCGTCAAGCGGTCTCTGGATTCCGTCGAAAATGCTTCCGATAAGGCCGGGGCCCAGCTCAACGCTCAGGGGCATTCCGGTGGTCTCAACGGGAGTGCCGGGGCCCAGTCCCGAGGTTTCCTCGTATACCTGAACCGAGGCGCGGTCGCCGTGCATCTCGATAATCTCGCCAATCAGGTGCTGCTCGCCGACGCGCACAACGTCGTACATATTACACTCGCGCATACCCTCGGCGATAACCAGAGGTCCCGCGACCTTCTTAATTATTCCTTTCGCCATATTTTATCACATCCTAAAAATCTTATTAATTATTGAATATTATATCCGAGCCGACGGCCTTTTCGACCGAGCGCTTCACCTGCATGATACCCTCTCCGGTATTGCCCGAAACTCCGGGTATCCTTATCACCGCGGGAAGCATCGCCTCGTTATATTTGTCGATCTCGTCGCCTATCATCGCGGCGGCCTTTTCGGTGATATATATAACCGCGTATCTGCCGCTTGAGGCAAGCTGCCTGAAAACCTTTCTGCAGCCCGCAGGCTCATCCACAAAGCGGGTCTCAAGGCCCAGAGCGCCGAACCCGGCCACGCTGTCCTTGTCGCCCATAACCGCAATACTATACATATAAATCACGTATCCTTTCTCTGACAAGCCCCATTTCGAGATCGTTTTTCTTGCCCGAAAGCACGATCCGCACCGCCTTGGTCTCGTTGATCTTCGCCAGCACATAGGCGAAAACAGGCGCTATGGTAAACGGGTTCGCCTTTTGGCCGCGTATCAGTTCCATAATTTTGTTATCCGACCACTTTTCAAACTCGGACATCGAGGTCTTGAGCGCCTCGACTGCGTCTCTGTAATCGGTGTGTTCCAGGCACTTGTAAACCTCGTCTATGTTTTTCGAGGCCGCGTCCGCCAAAGCTCCTACGTCAAGCCCCGAGCACGGGACCAGCGCTCTTTCGGCAAAGCCCTTGGTCTTGCCGGTATGCGCCGCTCTGACCGCGATCTTTATATCCGTGAGCGCCGCGAGCAGACGCGCGTAGTCGCGGATAACTCCGACGCCCGACTCCTCGCCCTCTCTCAAAATGGTCTCGATGCAGGCTCTGTCAACGGCAATATCGCACTCCTGACCGTCGCCGGTCTTTAAAAAAATTTCCGTCGCGCTCTCGGCCGTCTCAGCCATAAATTCGGGAAGCTCGCTGTAGTTTTTGAGTTTAACCGCCTCGACGATCAGCTCGGGATCGACGCTTCCTCCCGATTCCAGACAATCAGCCGCCTCCTCGGAGGTATACACCGCCTTTATCGCGGCCTTGAGATTCTGAAAATCGGTCTGACGCAGCAGCGTTTCAAAGGGCTCGGTCTCGGGTATGAGCTCCCGGATCAGCGCCCACATCTTGTCGGTCTCGTCCTTGAGCATCGGCTCGAAATCGAAATACTCGGCGCCCGCGCCGTAGCCCTTGCCGCGGAGATAGCTCATGGCCTCGCCGTAATCCGCGCTGCTGAGCAGCTGCTCCATATCGGCGGCACTCAGCAGGTCGATCTCTCTGGCATGGATCCTCGACACCGCGTACGTGTATTGCTCTGCCACAAAATCACCTCCCGATCACTTAAACATAACGCTCTGCACCTTCTCCTTTATGCCGTCCATAGCCGACTCGGCCAGCTCAGACAGCGTGCAGTTTTCCTCTATATCAATATCGTCATACACCGCGATAAAGCCCGCATCGACTTTGCTCGACGCCTCGGGTCTGAGATTCGGGCAGCTCTCTTTAAGATATTCTTTAAAGTCCGCGGGCATCTCTTTGATGTCCTTTTCGGACATAAGTATTTTTCCCGAATTTTCTCCGGCGTATCTGCCTAAAAGCGACTTTAAAAAGTCAAAATATCTCTTGTCGCGCGAGCCTCCCAATTCCTCTACCGCACCGGAAATCACGCCGTCAAGCAGCTTTTGCTTTTCGCGCAGCAGATTTTGGGTGAGGTTGTGCTCCATCGCGTTTTTGTCCCGCTCCAGAGCCGCGCCGTAGGCCTTGTCGGCGGCGACCTTCGCGTCGGCGGTGATTTTTTCCGCCTCGGCTTTAGCCGTAGAAATTATCTTATCCGACTCCTCTTTCGCCTTTGACTCGATCTCCGCTATCACGGCCTCTGACTCTTTTTCTATCTGACCCAGAATAACACTGAGTCCGCCAACTTGGTTCTGCATATTTAAAACTCCTTTATATGCTGAGTCCGCCGATTCCCGTGATTGAAAGAATTGAGATAAGCAGCGCCAGAATGGCGTATGTCTCAACCATCGCGGCGAATATCATCGACTTACCCATCTGATCGGGGCGCTTTGAAACAAGCTGAATGCCCGACACGGCGGCTCTCGCCTGCCTGATAGCCGACCAGAGACCTACAAACGCCATAGGCAGGCACGCGGCTAAATATAGCAGGCCCTTTGCCGTGGATATGTCGGCGCTTCCGCCCAGGATTCCTATTTGCGAAAGAGTGATAAACGCGATAAGCAGACCGTAGATTCCCTGCGTTCCGGGCAGGAGCTGAAGAATAAGCACCTTACCGAACTTGTTGGGGTCCTCGGTCACAACTCCGGCGGCGGCCTCTCCGGCCATACCAACGCCGATAGCCGAGCCGATTCCCGCCATAAGCGCCGCCAAAGCCGCGCCCGTCAATGCGAATACAATACCTAAACTTTCCATACTCAATTTTCCTCCTTGAATTTATAATATTTTGTATTGGCGGTGAAGGGTGTGAACTTCTTTCCGCCGCCTTCATAAAATTTACCAAAGAATTCCACAAACTGAAGTCTGTTTGTGTGAACGTAGGCGCCCAGCAGATTTATCGCCATGTTGAGCGCGTGGCCGATGACGAACACCAGCGTGAAGCATATCGCTCCGAACACTCCGCCTCCGAACATGCTACCCATCTGGTTGAACACCTGAGCTATAACGCCCGTGGCAAGTCCCAGCGCCAGCAGTCTGGAATACGACAGAATGTCGCTCAGATAGCTCGTCACGCCGTACAGCTCATACAGGCCTTTCGCGACGCGCTTGGCGGGATTCTTTGAAGAGCGGCCCGCGAACAGGATTATTCCCAGCGCGCCTATGCCCGCGCATATCGCGGCGATCTTGCCGCCGATCGGCGGAAGCTTGAATCCGAGCCCCGTCATATCGACAAACATCTGCATCGACAGCAGGTAGGCGATACCTCCGCCCACCAGCAGGTACCAGAACACAACGTCGTATATCGCGCCCTTTATGTCTCCGTCCTTCACCATCTGATAGAACTTGATACCCAGTCCCGCGAACAGGTGAACAATGCCGACAGCGAACGCAAAGATAAGCATGCGCATCGGGTCTTTTATCGGCTCGAACCACAGCGCGGGTATCTTGACCTCATGATCAAAGAACGTTCTTGAGATAACCTGAACCGCGTCACCGAAAAATCCGCCGAACAGCAGTCCCCATATAAACGTCGAAATGCCGCACCAGAAAAACATTTTAAGCGCCTTTTTGGTGCCGGGCGCCATGTTGGGGAACCTGAGCACCAGAAACGCGCAGCCCACTATCATCAAAAGGCCGTAGCCCGCGTCGGACAGCATCATTCCGAACAGGAAATAGTAAAACAGCGACATTATAAACGTCGGGTCTATCTCGAATTTTCCGGGCATGCTGTAGGTTTCAAGCACCGATTCGACGGGCTCCGAGAATGGGTTGTTGCGGAGCAGCACGGGCGGGTTCTCGTTCTCGCCCGCGTCATGGATCTCAACGGCCGCGTCATACTTGCGTGTCAGCTCGTCCTCTAGCCGCGCGCAGTATTTCTCGGGCGCGTAGCCGTATATGACAAAGAATTTGTCTCTCTGGTTTATGTCGCCCAAGGTTTCGTATTTCTCAATACGCATAGCGTAGTAGTCCACCATGAATTTGAGCAGATCCCTGTGCTTCGCCTGCGTCTCGATACGTTTTTTGTTGCTTTCTATCTGCTTTTTGTCGGCGCCGATCTGCTCCGAAAGCCGCGCCTTCTCCTCGATCGGGGGCCGCTTTGTAACATACTGCGGCTTCGCGAAGCCCATGTTTCTGAGCGCCGCCTCGATCTCGTTCTGCTTTTCCCTGCGGCAGAACACGCAGACATTCGAAAATCCCGTCTCGGAATGAAGCACTGTCACATCCGCCGCGTACAGCGGATCATTTGCCGCGTCCGCTCCGAGCGCATCGCCAAGACCCTTTAATATATCCGCCTCTGTTTTGGGCTCCGGAAAGGTTCCGATAAGCGCGGCGGTCTTTTTTGTGCCCCTGAAATTCATGGGTATGTCAAGACCCGACCACGACTCAAGCGAGACTATGGCGCCCTCGCACTTTGCTATGTCCGCCTCAAGCTCATAATTCCGCTTTGACAGATCGTTGAGCTCGCGCGCGATATCGAGCGCTCTGCCCGCGTTGTCCACGGTGTTGTAATACTCGCTGACGCTCAGCGTCTTTTTGCCGCTCAGCATCGAAAGCAGCGGCACCTTTTCGGGGGAGTATTTATCGAGCACTTCTATCGCGCTCTTTAAAGTGTCCTCCGCTTTGGCGAAGGTCGCCGCGGATTTGGCGGTGTCGGTCTTTTCAAAGCCCATCTCGCTGAGGTCCTCGCTTATAGGCTCCAGAACGCCGAAGCGCTGCAGCGCTTCCAAAATGGCCTTCCTTCGGGTCTTGAGACCGTAGATCTCGACCCGTTTCATCGGAAGCTTCGCCATATACTCACCTCCCTAAATCAGTTCGTCCATAATGATCTTTATTACTTTGTCTTTGGCGCCTTTGGCCTTCGCGCCCAAGGCGTCCGTTTCCTTTTTAAGGCGGGCGTCATACTCGGCTTTGAGCTTGCCCGCGTCCGCCGCGGCTCTCGTTTCGGCGTCAGCCATCATGCGAGCGGCGTCTTTTTTGGCCTTTTCAACTATCTCGGCCGCGTCCGAACGGGCTTTTTTGACAGCCTCCTCAGCCGCTTTTCGCGCGGCGCTCTCGTTTTCGGCGGCCGCGTTTTCGGCGTCGGTCAGTTTTTTAACCGTTTCCATCGGCATAAAATCACCATCCTCCGATTAAATTTCCTTAGTTATTTATTATAACCAAACGGACTTCTGTTGTAAAGACCTTTTTTGGTTTTTTAAACTAATTTTAACATTAGCTTACCGCCAATATACAGTTATATTCGGGAAACAAAGCTCATATGCTTTATAAACAGACGTTATGGGAGGCGAAAGGCTTGAAAAGCTATATTGAGGAAAGAACCGTAAAGCTCGGAGAATACATAGCCGAAAACAAATGCACGGTACGGGAGGCGGCAAAAAAATTCGGCATTTCAAAGTCGACCGTCCATAAGGACGTGACGCAAAGACTGAAAAGACTAAATCCGCGCCTCGCCGCCGACGTCGGCTCCGTGCTGCTTGAAAATAAAAACGAAAGACATATACGCGGCGGAAATGCCACCAAAGAAAAATATAAATCGATAAAAGAACGAACATAGGGATTAGGGATTAGTGATTAGGACGGGCGGCAATTTGCCGCCCGTGTGCATCAAATGACCATATTATACTTACTATATTTTTCCGAAGAAATCATACCATGCCGTTATGATTCTTGATCTGTTTTGCGCAATATAACGCGCAATTTTATTTAAATCATTCTGAGGTATTTGGCTTTTGTTATGCACTAATTCTACTCCGCCGGGTCGTATCCAAAATTTTGTCGCATTTTCTGTTTGCTTTCCTTTACACACATGGACGTGCGGCGGCTCGTTATTTTCATTTGCCCAAAAGAAGAACGAATATCCCAAAAAATCAAGCAATATTTTAGGCAACCGTACCGCCTCCTTTTCTGGCAAATTCCCATATCAGCGAATCATTATCTCTGACATACTCTTTCAAATCCAAAATATCATCATCGGAAAAACCAAAAGACTTATACACATTACATCCCGGAAGTTCCATGTCAAGAAAGTCAAACCCTTTACCGTTCGGACGCTCAAAATGAACTCTCACAGCCTCAAATCCGTTTTTGTCCATAACCTCGCTATGGTTCATAGTTATTCCGTTTACCGTCGAATAGTAGTAACTCATGTATATCACGCTCCTGTTTAATTCTATTGTATCAAACAATAAACATAATATCAAGATTAATTTTGTCGAAAAAAGTCTTAATATTCCTATTTACTTTTTTGTCGCATTGTGTTACAATAGTTTCGCAGTACAATTTAATATTATTATGTATTGAAAAAACCTAGGTGTGCGTTTGTTAAAAACGCACGCTTGGAAACAATTGCCTATGGTCTTTTCAATACATTAGGTTTAATTTGTACTGCATCCAAGCTGCGTTTTTTGCGCGGCTTTTGCCGCGCTTTTTTATTTTATAGGAAATTGCGAAAGGAGAGATCGGCGTGCGGTGCGTTAAAACAATAGACGAAAACGGAAGGATAACGATACCTAAATATATGCGCAAAATGATAGGCATAAGCGGCGCGGAAAACCTTGACGTTATGCTTATGGATGATGTCGGACAGATCGTGCTGCGCCGAAGAGTGCCAAAGTGCGCGGTTTGCGGCTCTCCGAAAAACCTGAGAGAGATCAACGGCGCCCACATATGCCGCGGCTGTGCGGCCGCCGTGTTGGCGCTCAATAAAAAAGAGCTGTGAAACACAGCCCTTATAATTCTTTTATACCCTTAGCTTTTTGCATGATCGCCGTTATCAACAGAATCACGGCAAAAATTCCGGCGATCGCCGACCATACTTTAAGGTCGGTATATGTGCCCGCCGACGCCGCAGCGAGCAGCGCTCCGACTGCGTAAAAACACACCGAAACGATCGTCCCCGCGAAGCTTTTGCGCGCCGCTACAGATACAATTCCCGCGACCAGCATACAGACCGCGAGCAGCAATCCCGCCGTGCCGCTTATCTCGCCGCTCTCCGCGAGAGTGTTTCCGACTCCGACAGCGCAGGACTGAAACATTATCAGCACGCACAACACTATTGATATTATTCCGATAACCATTCTTATTATTTTCATGATCAAACCTCCTACTGCAGCGTTATTGTTCCGCTCATTTTTCTGCCGCTTATTCCGAGCCAGTCGGTGATTGTCACAGTGATCTGCGAGGTTGCACTCCTCAATTTGTACGCCGCCTCGACATCGAGCGCGCCGCCGTTTTGAACCGTGGTTAGCGACGGCTGCGCGTCGTAGGTGCCGTCGGTTATTATCGCGTTTTCAAGGCCCACGCCGTCTTGGAACAGCTTGACCGACGCCGCGGTTGAAAACATCGACTCGGCGCTTCCCGTGTTCTTGTAATTGAATTTTAATATTATCGCGGGGTTTCCTTGATAGTCCTTTCCGATCCTCGCTCCCTTATAGGTCAGCACGCAGTCGGGGAGCTCGGCAGTGTTTCCGATTTGCAGTTCCGCCGTGCCGTTTGTCTGCGCCTGAGTTTGCGTTTGGTTTTGGTTCTGTGTCTGTGCTTGGTTCTGCGTCTGCTGCTCGGTCTGCGCCGCTCCGCTCTGCTGAGTGTTTGACGCGCCACAGGCGCACATTGACGCGGCAGTCACCGCCGCCAGAATTAACGCGGATATTTTTTTCATGTTGATCCCTCCGATTTTAAAAAAATAAAACATTGTAAATATTTTCATAAATATTATACAACGCTTTAATTTTTATTTGTTATACCCGCAGTATAAATTTAAGTATGTCGATCCCGCCGCCGTATATGATAATCATAATAACAAACGCGATAAACAACAGCAATATCCACTCTTTGGCTCCGAACCGTCTGAATCTGAAAATTTTTCCTATTTTTTTGTAATTCGCCATAAACGCGAACGGCACGACCAGTATGCCTATAACGCTCCAAATTTCCGAAAGTATAGTATATAGATCGGGGCTTGCCGAAATATTTTGGGCCGCGGCGCAAACCGCGCCGCAAAAGCCCGCGTAAAACAACATACATATTACCGCGTGTGCCGCGTTTCCGTTCCTGAAACCCGGAATATATTTATAAAAAGGCTTTTTGATCTTGGCTGTCTCATAATTTCCGTTTCCGTAAATCACACTCATAAGCTCGGATACCGAGGAATATCTGTCCTCCATTCGGACGCTCAGGCACCTTCGGATTATTTTTCCCGCCTCGCCTCCGGCGATTTTCTTGTTCGGCATTTCGCCGGTCAGCATATAGTTCATCAAAACGCCAACGGAATATATATCGCTTCTGGCGTCAGTCTGGGCAAAGCCGAACTGCTCGGGCGGCGCGTAGCCCGCCGTTCCCATTATCGTCGTGTCGGACGAGGCCCCGAGCTTCACGCTGCGGGATATGCCGAAGTCGATCAGCTTCGCGGAGCCGCCGTCTATCATAACATTGCCCGCCGAAATGTCACGGTGAATAATGTTTATATTGTGCATTTCCGCGAGAAGTCCGAGCACGGGGCGCAGCGTTTTCATAACCTCATCGGGGCTCATCGGACCGTTTTGGCTTATGTATTTTTCAACGGTCACACCGTTTATCAGTTCCTCGATAATCACGGCATAATCGCGGAACCTATGGACACAGAACACTCGCGCCTTTGCCTCGGAGGGTATCCGCGAAAGCCGCTCGTATATATCCGCCCGCTCCAAAGACACGTTTTTTCTCACGTACAGACGCCCCGAGCGCTCGTCTCTGACAAGGCACACGGAGCCGTCGTCGTTCAGTTCTTCAACGTCATAGCAAACTGCGAACAAATTGTCGTCATAATCTTGGTTATATTCCGTCATAAATCTGCACCTCTTGACATACTATACCATAAAATATATAATTAAGTCAAACAAGGAGTGACAGATCATGCCTAAATCAACCGGGGAACTGCTCGAGATCCTCAAATCGAGCGATGATATACAAAAATTCTTGGACGAATACAAGGACGACCTAAATGGTCTTAACACCGCCGAGTACCTTAATATACTGCTGCGCGAAAAAGATCTCGAAAAATCCGAGGTTATCAAAAACAGCAATATAAACGGCATATACGCCTACAAAATATTCAACGGCGAAAGAAAGCCGTCGCGCAGCAAGCTGCTGTGCCTCGCTTTCGGAATGGGTCTTGACCTTGACGAGACACAGCGTCTGCTCGCCGTTTCGGACCGCGGCATGCTGTACTCCAAAAATACCGCCGACGCCGTTGTTATCCACGCGATAACAAACAAGCTCTCCGTGATGGAGTGCAACGATATTCTTTATGAGAACGGCCTGCCCGTGATCGAATAGCTTATTTTTCTATTTCTCTTATCAGGTTAACCATTTCTATGGCGCCGAGCGCGCAGTCGTAGCCCTTGTTGCCGGCTTTGGTTCCGGCTCTTTCTATGGCCTGCTCGATATTGTCGGTGGTGAGTATGCCGAACATTATCGGCACGCCGCTTTTGAGCGATTCGGCCGCGATACCCTTTGACACCTCATTGCACACATAGTCATAATGCGAGGTCGCGCCGCGTATCACCGCGCCCAAGCATATGACCGCGTCGTACTTTCCGCTCTTTGCCATTTTTGAGGCGACCAGCGGGATCTCAAACGCGCCGGGCACCCACGCCAGCTCGATGTCGTCGTCGGCTATATCGTGGCGCCTTAAACCGTCCTCCGCTCCCGAGATCAGCTTTGACACGATGAACTCGTTGAACCTCGACGCCACAATGCCGATCTTGATTTTTGACTCGTTTACAACTTTTCCTTCATAGATTTTCATAAAATACCTCCTAACGTAGTGATTAGTGATTAGTGATTAGTGAATAGGACCCCTCTCAGTCTGCTTCGCAGCCAGCTCTCCCCAAGGGGAGAGCCTTTATTTGCCTCCTCCCCCGAGGGGGCGCCTAATTTCCATTACAAATCCAAAATGTGACCCATTTTGGATTTTTTGGTTTTGAGATAAAACAGGTCCGTGTCGTTGGGCTCGATCTGGATCGGGACGCGCTCGGCTATCTCCATGCCGAATCCCGACAGCTGATATATTTTGTCGGGATTGTTGGTGAGCAGCCGCAGGGTTTTTGCTCCCAGATCGCGCAGTATCTGTGCGCCTATATAATACTCCCTCAGATCGCCCTCAAAGCCCAAGGCGATATTTGCCTCTAAGGTGTCAAGTCCGCCGTCCTGCAATTCGTAGGCGCGCAGCTTGTTTATAAGCCCGATGCCTCTGCCCTCCTGCCTCATGTAAAGCAGGATGCCGCGGCCCTCTTTCTCGATAGCGGTCATTGCCGCCGCCAGCTGCTGTCCGCAGTCGCAGCGCAGCGAGCCGAACGCGTCTCCCGTCAAACACTCGGAGTGAACGCGGCACAGGAGATTTTTTCCGTCGCCGATGTCGCCCTTGACAAGCGCCACATGGTGCTCGCCGTTGAGCTTGTTGACATAGCCGCAGGCCGTGAAACTGCCGTACTTTGTGGGCAGCTTGGTAACAGCGACCCGCTCGACCAGCACATCATACTGCTTGCGGTAGTCGCTCAGGGCGCGTATGGTTATATATTTAAGCCCCCACTTTTCCGCGAACTCCGCCAGCTCGTCGCGGCGCATCATGGTTCCGTCGTCGCGCATGATCTCGCAGCACAGGCCCACGGGCCTGAGCCCCGCCAGCCGCATAAGGTCCACGGTCGCCTCGGTGTGTCCCTGCCGTTCAAGCACTCCGTTTTTCTTAGAGACCAGCGGGAACATATGCCCCGGCCGCCTGAAATCCTCGGGCTTTGAATTTTCGTCCGCGCACCTCATCGCGGTCATAGACCGCTCCGCAGCCGATATGCCCGTGGTCGTGCCCGCGTAATCCGCCGACACGGTGAAAGCCGTCTCGTGGTTGTCGGTGTTATCATCGACCATCTGTGGGAATTTAAGGCGCCGCGCGGTCTCGGCGTCCATCGGCATACAGATCAGCCCCTTGGCGTACTTTGCCATAAAGTTGACGTTCTCGGTGGTCGCGAACTCGGCGGCGCAGATCAGGTCGCCCTCGTTTTCGCGGCCCTCATCGTCAGAAACGACTATTATTTCGCCGTTTTTGAGCGCATCAAGCGCCTCGGGTATTTCCGAAAAAATTGTCATACATATCACTTCCTTATCTAATCTAAAATCCGTATTTTGCCAAAAACTCTCTCGTTATTCCGCCGCCGTTTTTGACAGAAAGAGTTTTTTCAACATACTTTGCTATGCAGTCGGTCTCTATATTGACCGCGCTTCCGACTTTTTTGCGGCTCAGCGTCGTGTTTTCCGCGGTGTGCGGAATAACCGAAACTGTGAAGCTGTCGCCCTTGACAGCCGCCACGGTCAGGCTTATCCCGTCGATCGCGATCGAACCTTTTTCGGCAATCTGCCGAGCGAGCTCTCCTGCATCAATGGTGTACAAAACAGCGTTGTCATCGCTTTTGATGTCTGTTATTCTGCCAACGCCGTCTATATGCCCTGTCACTATATGGCCGCCCAGCCGTCCGCCGAGCATGACTGCGCGCTCCAAATTCACGCTATTGCCGATCTTGAGGCCGCCCAGCAGCGAGCGATTCAGCGTCTCGTGCATAACGTCGGCGGTGAAGGTCTTTCCCGAAATCTCGGCGGCCGTCAGACACACACCGCTGACCGAAACGCTGTCTCCTATCTTCAGATCGTCGAATATTTTGTCTCCCGCTACCGTCAGCCTCGAAGAGGCTCTGCCACGGACTATCTTCCTTATTTCTCCTATTTCCTCTATTATCCCTGTGAACACTTGATCTCCCCCTCTATCAGAAAATCGTCGCCGAGGCGGCTGATCGTCGGCTCGCTTATCCGAAACGCCTGCGACGGCTCGGCAACTCCGACGCCGCCCACGGGAGTTTTCGCGCCCGCGCCTCCGAAAATTTTTGGCGCGATATAGCACTTGACATAATCGACTATGCCCGCCCTCAGCGCCGACCACGCGATCTCTCCGCCGCCCTCGATAATAACGCTGTCGATCTTGAGCTCGCCGAGCTTTTTCATGAGCAGTTTCAGGTTGACACGTCCGTCTCTGCCCGCGGCGCAGATCACGCGGCAGCCCGCCTTGATATATGGCTCGGCGCGTTTTTCGCTTTTGGAGCAGGTCGCGATCACGGTCGGTATTTCTTTGGCGGCGCTGACGAGCTTTGAGCTGAGCGGAGTCATAAGAGCGCTGTCGCACACGATGCGCGTCGGATTTGTTCCGCCCTCTGCGCGGCAGGTCAGCTCGGGATCGTCGGCTATGACCGTGTTCACTCCAACTAAGATAGCCGAATATGCGTTTCTGTCGCGGTGGGTGTCCTCGCGGGCTTTTTCACCTGTTATCCATTTGGATTTTCCGCTCGCGGCCGCGATTTTTCCGTCGGCGGTCATGGCGTATTTGAGCATCACGTACGGCTCGCGGCTTGTGATGTAGCGCATAAAAATTTTGTTTAGCTCAAGGCATTCTTTTTCAAGCACTCCCACGACGACCTCGATCCCGTTTTGGCGCAGCCTTTCGGCGCCGCCTCCTCCCACTTTGGGATTCGGGTCAAGGCTGCCGATAAACACTCTTTTTATGCCGCTCTCGATCACCGCGTCGGCGCATGGCGGCGTCTTGCCGAAGTGGCAGCAGGGCTCCAGCGTCACGTACATATCGGCCCCGTTCGGGTCCTCCGTACAGGCCGCCAGCGCGTTTCGCTCGGCGTGAGGGCCGCCGTATTTTTGGTGGTACCCCTCGCCTATTATCCTGCCGTCCTTAACTATCACGCAGCCGACCATCGGATTGGGCGAGGTTCTTCCCCTGCCCTTTGCCGCCAGCTCAAGCGCGCGGCGCATGTACTTTTCTTCCATTATATCCGCCTCCGATCAAAAAAGCCCCGAGCAAAACTCGGGGCCTTATCTCAAAACAAAAACTCCGAGGACCTGCCTTCGGAGCGTTTTTGCATAATGAGTTTCTTCTCACATCCGGACTTTGACCGTCGGCTTCGGAATCTCACCGAATCATGCCATAATGGCTCGCGGGCTATACCGCCGGTAGGGACTTTCACCCTGCCCTGAAGAAAATATTTTTTCTATACATTATAATATCACTCGCGGCCGCCTTTGTCAACCCCAAATTTGCGGCGGGATACAAGAAATTTCGCCGCGATAAATAATAATTTGTGTAATTTTAACTTGCAATCGCCGCGGTTTGCCATTATAATTAATAGATGTGAAAATAATACAGTGATTGAATAAGGAGAGAGATATGGTTACACTCGATAAAATCTACCACGGCGCGCACGTGCTCAAACAGGTGCTCCGCCCGACCGAGCTGATACGCGCGACCAGAATGTGCCCCGACTGCAATCTCTATCTCAAAAACGAGAATTTGCAGGTGACTGGCTCGTTTAAGGTGCGCGGCGCGTATTATAAAATTTCCCAATTGACCGACGAGGAAAAGGCGAGAGGCGTTATCGCCTGCTCTGCGGGCAACCACGCGCAAGGAGTGGCGCTGGCAGCGTCAATGCACGGCATAAAAGCCACGATATGTATTCCCGACGGCGCTCCGATTTCCAAGGTCGAGGCCACAAAGAGCTACGGCGCGGACGTGGTTCTGGTGAAGGGCGTTTATGACGACGCCTACGAAAAGGCTCTGCAAATGGTCGAGGAGACGGGCGCCACGTTTATCCACCCGTTTAACGACGAAAAGGTTATAGCGGGCCAAGGCTCGATAGGCCTTGAAATAATCGACCAGCTTGACAACGTTGACGCGGTCGTTGTTCCCGTGGGCGGCGGCGGACTTATCGCCGGAGTGGCGTTCACGCTAAAGTCGCTCAATCCCGATATCAAGGTGTACGGCGTGCAGGCCGAAGGCGCCCCGTCGATGAAAACCTCGATAAAAGACGACAAGATCGAGACCCTGAACGGGGTCCACACTATCGCCGACGGTATCGCGGTGAAAACCCCGGGCGACCTGACGTTTGACATTTGCAAAAACTACGTTGACGATATCGTGACAGTATCGGACGACGAGATCTCGACGGCGATACTCGAGCTTATCGAGCGCGAAAAGGTCATAGCCGAGGGCGCGGGAGCCGCGTCGGTCGCCGCGATAATGTTTGACAAGCTGCCTACCAAGGGCAAAAATGTGGTGGCGCTGGTGTCGGGCGGAAACATAGACGTTACCATCCTTTCGAGAGTTATAAACCGCGGCCTTCAGATGACGGGCCGCCTGACCGAGCTGGTTATCGAGCTGACCGACAAGCCGGGACAGCTGCTTACCGTTTCGGAGATTATCGCGTCGTACGGCGCGAACGTTGTGGAGCTTGACCACAACAGAGGAGACAGCCACATAGACATCAACGACTGTATTCTCAGGATATCGGTCGAAACCAGGAACCGCGACCATCTCAACGAGATAATAAACGCCCTTACAAAGAGCGGATTTAAATTAAGATAAATTTATAGATATGAGCAAAACGCGAAAAAGATAGGAAGAAGAAAAAGAAAGAATGAGTGGAAAAGCAAAAAAATAAGTAAAACAGAGGAATTCAGACAGGACAAAGCAAGCGTAGGTGTAAAACATA
>CANQLT010000058.1 GCA_947624775.1 uncultured Monoglobus sp. | reverse complement strand
CCGGGTTTGAGTTAACCAGCACGATCTCATAGCCCAGCTTTCTCAGCGCCTTGCAGGCCTGGGTTCCCGAATAGTCGAACTCGCAGGCCTGTCCAATGATTATCGGACCCGAGCCGATTATCAGCACCTTATGTATATCTTCGCGTTTTTTAAGTTTTTCCATAGATAGCTTTCTCCTTTATGTTAATGCAAAATTATTTAATTCCTATATCATGTCTGAAATGGGCGTCCTTAAAGCTGATAACGTCAACGTATTCATACGCCTTTTTGATCGCCTCATCAAGATCACCGCCCATAGCGGTCACGCCCAGTACCCTGCCGCCGTTTGTCAGCACGTCGGTGCCGTCGAGCTTGGTTCCCGCGTGGAAAACCGTTGCTCCCAGACTCTCGGCCTGCTTGATGCCGTCTATCTTATAGCCCTTTTGGTACGACTTGGGATATCCGCCCGACGCCATAACCACGCAGACGCAGGCCTCGTCCGACCACTCTATCTCGATATCGGCGAGCTTTTCGTCAACGACCGCGTTCATTATGTCAAACAGATCGGTTTTGAGCCTCGGCAGCACCACCTGCGTCTCGGGGTCGCCGAAACGGCAGTTGTACTCGATAACCTTAACGCCGTCCGCCGTTTTCATCAAGCCGAAGTACAGCACGCCCTTAAACGTCCTGCCTTCGGCGTTCATTGCCTTCATTGTGGGCAGGAATATGTTGTTCATGCACTCGTCGGCAACCTCGGGGGTGTAGACGCGGCTGGGCGAGAACGTGCCCATTCCGCCTGTGTTGGGGCCCTCGTCGTTGTCATAGGCGCGTTTGTGGTCCTGCGCCGAGACCATGGGTTTCATGGTCTTGCCGTCGGTGAACGCCAGCACCGAAATTTCGGGGCCTGTCAAAAATTCCTCGATAACTACCTTGCCGCCCGCGGCTCCGAAAATCTTGTCGTCCATGATGTCATGAACGGCGGTCTCGGCCTCATCGAGAGTTTTGGCGATTATAACGCCTTTGCCGAGCGCCAGTCCGTCAGCCTTGACAACAACAGGGAATTTGTTCTGCGATTTTATATAGCCGATTGCCGCCGCGCTGTTGTCAAACGTCTCATATGCCGCGGTGGGTATTCCGTATTTTTTCATCAAATCTTTCGAAAACGCCTTGCTGCCCTCGATTATGGCCGCCGCCTTATCGGGCCCGAAGGCTCTGAGACCCGCGGCCTTAAACGCGTCCACAGCGCCAGCTGCGAGAGGATCGTCGGGAGCGACCACCGTCAGATCTATCTCGTTTTCCTTGGCGAAAGCGGTTTGCTTTTCAAAATCCATAACGCCGATGTCCACGCATTCGGCAAGCTCGGATATGCCGCCGTTGCCGGGCGCGCAGTATATTTTGTTGACCTTATCGCTCTGCGCGAGCTTCCACACGATAGCGTGCTCTCTGCCGCCGCCGCCGATAACCAATACTTTCATAAAATTCAGTCTCCTCGCTATAGTTAATTTTATACATACTAATATATAGTTTACATGAACATGACAGAAAATGCAATAATTTTTTAAAAAAATTTAATATAAAATTAATGTTATATTATTGATATATTTATATTGAAAATTTTATATAATTCGTTTATAATTATATACAGATATTAAAATGTAATTCATGATTGGAGGTAAATCATATGAAGATCAAACGAATTCTTGCGCTTGCGATAATCTGCGCGATGGTTCTGCCGCTTGTCGGCATAACGGCGGCGAGCGCCGCGGAGGCACCCGATGTTTCGGGACTAAAGGAGACCGCGATCACTTTCCCCGCGAGCGGCGGCGTCTCGTCGACGGACCAAACGGGAACGGGAGAAAATTTCAACGGCTATATCTACAGCGGTCAGGGAGCGGATTTTCTCGCTGCCAAATATTTAAAGATCACATATACGGTCACGGGCGATGTCGCGGAGAATGTTGATCTTTTCACGTTTCAGCCGTTTGACTCAAACTGGGGCGGCTGGCCGAACAACTTTGTGACTCTCGCCGACTCGATAAAAGACGGCGATTCCTACACCGCATATGTGTCGGTCGACGATGTGAAAGCGTCGCTCGGCGAGGGAGTTTCCGCTATGGGAATAAACATCTCATTTACGGAGCCGCCCGAGGGAGTTGTTGTCAAGCTCACGGGCTACAGCGCTTTGACCGAGCCCACAGGCCTTCCCGAGACGATGAAAGGCTGGCTTGAATATTCGATAAACTATTCAAAGGCTTTGGACGCGTCAAAGTATCAAGATGAGTCGTTTAAGACCTTCCAAAACGCGATCACGACCGCCGAGGGAGTTTTAAACAACGCCTCCGCCTCGGATTCGCAGCTTCAGACCGCGAGAGATAATTTGGAAAAAGCGAAAGCGAAGCTTTTGTTCAAGGACAGCGCCGACCCGGGCAAGCCTCAGCCTTTCAGAGTTATCTCGGGCGAGGACACGGTCAAGGAAATGGGTGTCGGCTGGAATTTAGGCAACACCATGGACGGACACGCGGGCTTCCATCCGAGCGAGACCTCGTGGCAGCCCTACACCACAACCAAAGAGATGATACGCGCGCTGCACGACGCGGGTTTCAACACGATCAGGATCCCCGTCACATGGGGCGACATGATCGACGATAAGAACAACTACGCCATCAACGACGGCTGGATAAGCCGCGTTCAGGATATAGTCGATTACTGCGTTGAGCAGGATATGTACGCGATCATAAATATTCACCATGACGGCGCCGAGCAGGACGGCTGGCTCCGCGTGGCCTCGGACAATATCGACTTTGTCTATGAAAAATACGAGGGCGTTTGGCGCAATATTGCCGAGCGCTTCAAGGATTATGACGAGCATTTGATATTTGAGTCGGCGAACGAGCTGACCTGCATGGCGGGCGATAAGGAAAAGAATTCGGCAGCGGCGCAGGCAAAGGACACGCCGATAATAATGAATCTCAATCAGATATTTGTGAACACCGTACGCGCCACGGGCTCAAACAATTCGAGGCGCTGGCTGGCGGCGGTAACGCATTACGCGAGCAGGGGCACGAGCAACGGTTTCGCGCTGCCGACTGACAGCTATAATTCCGAGAACCGTCTGATGTTCGCGCAGCATATTTATAAGGACACCAGCAAGGAAACCTATGTTTGGGACATGAGTAATCCGCCCGAGAACACGGGCCGCGCCAACGAGACCGTCAAGGTCATAAAAGAGGCGCACAATAAATTTAAAAACATACCCATTATACTCGGCGAGTACGGCTACCGCAACAAGAGCTATTCGGGCAATCCGAGCGGCTATAACGACATAGGCAGAGCGTATGTCTACGAGTGCGCGACGCGCGCGGGACAGGTTGGAATGACCGTGCCCGTAGCGTGGGACGACAGCCGCGGTTCGGGTCAGCCGCTGTTTGAGACGGGCGTTTACACCGTGTGGGACAGAGAGGGCGGCAAGCCTGTGTTCAAGAGCATAACCGACGCCATGATGCGCGGAATGTTCCTGCCGCCGAGCTCAAAGAACAAGAGCTTTGACATGTCGGACATTGTTTCCGACCCCGAAATAATTCCGATAACCGAGATAATTCCCTCCGAGAGCGAGGTTAATATCGAGGTCGGCTCAAGTGCGAAGCTCACCGCCTCGGTTCAGCCCTCAAACACCAACGATGTTGTGCTCTGGAAGTCGGACGATGACAACATAGCCACCGTATACAACGGTCTTGTTCAAGGTTCGAGGATCGGCGCGACATATGTCACCGCGTTTTCTCAGAGCGGTTCCGCGATGGCGAGAGTAAGGGTCATCGTCACCGCCAAAGAGCCGAAAAATCCCGCGACCGATATTGTCTCGCAAGACAGCTATAATGTCACGCAGGGCAAATATCTGTTTTTGGACGCAAAAGCGAATAACGGCGAAAATCTGCTTTACTACAGCTCAAACGAGAAAGTCGCCACGGTCAGCGCCGAGGGCAAGATCGTGGGTATTGCGCCCGGAGCGGCTTATATCACGATAGCCGCCGAGACAGGCTACACAAAGACGGTTCCCGTTATCGTTTCGGAGCCCGCGGGGGATAAAAAGGTAAATGTGGCGGCCAATGTCTACTACAACAAAGGCTATTTCGGGACCGAGCGCGGCAAGCCCGTGGCGATAAACGGCGACGGACAATACACGGTTTCATTTGACTTAGACGCCGATATTTCCGAAGCGGGCAAAAATGCGGGCATAAAAGCTATCGAAAACTTCGGTTCGCTCTATATCAAGGATTACGACGTTGACATGGGCAACGCGTCAAAGAGTCCGATCGACGGCTGCGAGATCCGATATGACGAGATCAAGGTAAACGGCATACCTCTTAATATAACCAACAAGGAGTTCAAATCCGCCATGAACGGCGCTGTGCTTGACACCGGCGACCCGTTCAACGCATGGGAAGGCTCTGTTGTCGGAAACGACGAGATAACCACCGACACCAAAAACTATCTTGTTAACTTTAAGAACATTGAGAACCCCACAAAAATCGAGATAACCTTCACCATTCAAAATCTCGTGTTCACGCAGGCGGAGGAGGGCAGGCCCGCGACTTCGATCAATTCGGATTTGAGCGGAGAGATCACGATCCCCGAGGGCTCGGAGACTGAAATTTCCGTAACCGTCGAGCCCGCCGACACCACATCTCTGGTGAGCTTTGTTTCGGGCAACCGATATTTGCTTATAACCGACACACGCGGCGCGGACGTGACGGACGGCAAAGCCGTGGGCAGAATATACGGAGCCAAAGCGGGCGACACATTGCTGACCGCGATAACCGACAGCGGACAGATGATCAGCTTTGTTGTGCATGTTGTGCCGACACCGTTTAAAAATGTTGAACCCGTTTTAACCGCCGGAATGATCACCGCGGTGACCGCCGATGTGAACAGCGTGCCCGATATTGACAGCGTGACGGTTATCGCCGCGGCGTATAACGCGGACGGCGCGCTTTCGGACGCGGATACAAAATCTGTGCCCGTATCGGAGATACGCACAGGCGCGGCCGCGTTTGACGGATTTGATATTGCGGTTCCCGAGGGCGGCTCGGCAAAGGCGTTTATTTGGAGCAGTACCGACGCGATAGTGCCGCTTAGTAGATAGAAGAATTATGAAAAATTGTTTTCAGGAAATAAAGGGCGGTCTGGGCTTTGGCGCCATGCGGCCGCCCAGAGACAAAAACGGCGCCGTGATCCTCGGCGAGTTCGCCGATATGATCGACAAGTATATGTCGTCGGGCTTTAATTATTTTGACACAGCCCGCGGCTATGTCGGCGGCAAGAGTGAGGAATCACTAAAAAAATGCCTCACGTCAAGGTACCCGCGCGAGAGCTTTGTGCTTTGCGACAAGCTGTCAAGCGAGTTTTTCAAAAGCGAGGCTGATATTTATGAGATATTTGAAAAGCAGCTCGCAAGCTGCGGCGTTGAGTATTTCGACTTTTATCTGATGCACGCGCTGTCATCGAGGAGCTATAAAAAATACAGCGAGCTGGGCGCGTTTGAGGCCGCGAAAAAACTGAAAGCGCAAGGCAAAATCCGACACATAGGCATATCGTTCCACGATACCGAGGACGCTCTTGACATGATACTGAGCGAACACCCCGAGATCGAGGTCGTGCAGATACAGCTGAATTATCTGGATATGGACAATCCGGGCATACGCAGTCGCGCGAATTACGAGATGTGCTTAAAGCACGGAAAGCCCGCGTTTGTCATGGAGCCGATAAAGGGCGGCAGACTTGTCAATCTGCCCGATGATGCGAAAGCCGTTTTGAGCGAAAGCGGAGGAGGAAGCCCCGCGGCTTACGCCCTGCGCTACGCGGCGGGATTTGAGGGCGTGCGCCTTGTGCTGTCGGGAATGTCAAACATGGCGCAGGTAGAGGAAAACACCGCGCTTTTCGGTGATTTAAAGCCGCTGAGTGTGCGTGAGCTTGAGGCGGTGGATCGGGTCTGTGAAATTCTGAAAAACGAACGAACTGTTCAATGCACAGGCTGCGAGTACTGCACCCGCGTATGCCCCAAGGATATAGCGATACCGCTTTTGATATCCTGCCTTAATTCAAGGATAAGATACGGCGAGGGCGGATTTTATTACGAGGTGTACACCACGGACCGCGGCAGACCAGAGGACTGCGTGAAATGCGGCAGGTGCGAGGCCGCCTGTCCCCAGAATCTGGAAATAAGAAAAATTCTGGAGCGGACCGCGAAAGCGTTTTCGAATGAATAAAAATAAAGCAGGAGCGGATGCTCCTGCTTGTTTTATGATTCGATTTTCTCAAAGTCCGCTACGCCGTGCTTGCACCAGGGACATATAAAGTCGGGCGGCAGTTCCTCGCCCTCATAGATATATCCGCAGATAACGCAGCGCCAGCCCGTGACTTTTTTCTCGGACTTTTTCGGCTGCGGCTTGGTGTGCTTGTGATAGTACGCGTATGTCAGACTCTCACCGTCCGAGATGGAGACCGCGTCGCTGAGCATGGCGACAAAAATCGTGTGGGTGTCGCAGTCAACCGCGTCGATAACCTCAAACGACAGATACGCGTTGGCGTATTTGTCAAGATAGAGCAGGCCGTTTTCGGCTCTTTTCGCGTAGTCGATCACCGAGAATTTGTCGGCGTCTCTGCCGCTTTTAAAGCCGAAGGTCTCAAACACCGAAAACGGGGTTTCCTCGGTCAATATCGAAACGTTGAACTTGCCGCTGTTTTTTATCATGTCATGGGTCAGATTCGCCTTGTTTAGCGATATGATAAACTTAAACGGCTCGTTTGACGTGATCTGCATCACCGTGTTTATTATGCAGCCGTTGTCTTTTTCTCCGTCGTTTGCCGACAGCACATACAGTCCGTAGCCCACTTTGTAGATAGCGTTTGTGTCCATGATCATACCTCCATATATATTTGATTTTATTATACTTTATTCTTTATCGGGCGTCAAGAAAATATTACGTGGCGAATCCCGCGAACTGGGTCATGTACAGATCGTGGTACTTGCCGTTTTGTTTCAGCAGCTCATCGTGAGTGCCGCTTTCCACGATCCTGCCGTGGTCCATAACCACGATCATGTCCGCGTCGCGGATAGTTGACAGGCGGTGGGCGATGATTATGCTGGTTCGGTTTTTCATAACGGTGTGCATCGCGTCCTGTATAGCCTTTTCGGTTCTGGTGTCGACGTTTGATGTTGCCTCGTCCAGTATCAGGATCTTCGGATCCATCACAAAGGCTCTCGCGATAGCCAGCAGCTGCCTCTGACCCTGGCTGATGTTCGAGCCCGACGCCTTTAGCTTGGCCTTGATACCGCCCTTCATTCTGCGTATCATGCTTTGGCAGCGGCTCATTTCTATCGCAGATTCGATCAGCTTATCGTCCGCGTCGGGATTCCCGTATTTCAGGTTGTTTTCGATGGTGTCCGAAAACAGCACTGTGTCCTGCAGCACGATCGCAGCGTTTTCTCTGAGCGAACTACGCGACATATTTGCGATGTTCTGGCCGTTTATCAGTATCTCGCCGCTGTCGATGTCATAAAAGCGCATCAGCAGATTGACGATAGTGGTCTTTCCGCTGCCGGTCGCTCCGACCAGCGCGACCTTTTTGCCGCTCGGCACCGTGAGGCTGAAGTCGCGGATAACGGGCTTGCCCTTTTCGTATGAAAAGTTCACGTTTTTAAACTCCACCTCGGCGGTCTCGATCTCGCCTATCGGTTCGCCGCTCATATCCTCGGGCTGTTCATCAAGCACGATGAACACGCGCTCGGCTCCCGCGACCGCCGTCTGCAGCTGGCCGTAGAGCTGCGCGATCTCGTTTATCGGACGGCTGAACTGCTTTGCGTATATGATAAACGCCGAAATAACGCCGACTGAGATCATGCCCTTTATCGCGAACAGACAGCCGAAGGCGGCTATTATCACAAATCCGATATTTCCGATGCAGTTCATTATCGGGCCCATAACGCCGCTGAAAACCTCGGTCCTGATACCTGCCGTGGTCAGCGAGTTTGAGGTGTCGGTAAAGCTTTTCGCGGTCGCGCTCTGATGGTTATACGCCACGACCGAGCGGTAGCCGTCTATCATTTCCTCGACCGTGCCGTTCATTTCGCCCAGCAGACGTTGGCGCTCTCTCGAGAATTTGCGCACCCGCTTTGACAAAAATTTTGTGGCGAGAAATGTCAGAATAACCGTTATAAAGCTGAGCAGCGCCAGAGGTGTGCAGAACCACAGCATGACCGCGGCCGTGCCCGTCACGGTCAGCACTCCCGAAAACAGCGACGGCAGCGACTGCGAGACCGTGTTTGATATGTTTTCTATATCGTTTGTCATTCGGCTCATAACGTCGCCGTGGCTGTGGGTGTCGAGATATTTAACGGGCAGATCGACGATCTTGCTCAGCAGCTCGCCGCGCATACGGCTGACTATCCTCTGGCTCAATCGCGCGCTGAGCATTCCCTGAAACAGCTGGCACACGCTGTATATGAGATACACGCTCAGCATCAGCGCCAGAGTTTTTATCAGGCGTCCCTCGGCGGCGCCCGCGATTATGTCTATCGCGCGGCTCTGGACGCTCGGCGCGTACACGCCGCAAAGGGTTCCCAGCACCACTATCGCCAGCATGGATATAACCACGGCTTTTTCTTTCGCGAAGTATTTCCAAACTCTCTTTAAGGTCGCGCCCACGTTGTCGGCGTGCTCGACTTCGGCAAATCTGTTGCCGCGGTTCCTGCCGGGCAGCTTTTTCTCAACCACCACTCTTTGGGTTTTGATTTGCTCAGGCATCCGCGCTCACCCCGCTTTCCTCGTCCGACATCTGCGAGCGGTATATGTCGCGGTACGTGTCGGAGGTTTTCAAAAGCTCCTCATGGCTCCCGCATGCCGCGATCACGCCGTGCTCCAGAACCGCGATCCGATCGGCGAACCGAGCCGACGCGATCCTTTGCACAACGATGATTTTTGTCATGTCGGGTCTGTGCTTTTTGAGAGACGCGTAGAGATCGGCCTCGGTTTTAAGGTCAAGGGCGCTGGTCGCGTCGTCGAATATAAGTATCTCGGCGGGACTGAGCACCGCCCTTGCAATCGCCACGCGCTGCCGCTGTCCTCCAGAGAGGCTTGTGCCCCTCTCGGCCACCATTGTGTCGTACCCGTCGGGAGTGTTCATGATAAAATCGTGTGCCTGCGCGATCTTGGCGGCCTCGATTATCTCGTCGTCGCTCGCGTCGGGCTTGCCCCAGGCGATGTTTTCTTTTATCGGCACGCTGAAAAGCTCGCTCTTTTGGAGAGCGACCGATATTTTTTGCCTGAGCGCGGTCTGATTGTATTTTTTAACGTCAACTCCGTCAACCAAAACTTCGCCCTCTATCGCGTCATAAAACCTGGGTATCAGGCTCACCAGCGAGGTCTTGCCGCAGCCCGTGGCGCCCATTATCGCGATAGTCTCGCCCGGTTTTATCTTGAGGCTTATGCCGTCGAGCACGTTTTTGTCGCTGTCGGGAAAGGCGAACGACGCGCCTTTAAACTCAACGCTGCCCCGAAGTTCGGTCATGCCGTCAAAATCCCCGTCCTTGAGATCGGGCTCGGAGTTTAAAACCTCGCGCACTCTTTTCCACGAGGCGTATCCGCGCGATATGGTCTGAAACAGCATGACAAGCATAAGTATTCCGTTTAAGAGTTGCGTAGCGTATGTTATCGCCGCCATGATAGCGCCGGGGCTCGCCGTGCCCGACATTACCTGCGCGTTTCCCGAATACAGGATAAGCACTATCGCGCCGTAGAGCAGCATGTTCATAAGCGGGCTCATAAAAGCAAAAATAATAAGGATTTTTAGCTGCGTCTTTATAAGCTCGTCGTTGGCCTTGCCGAAGCGGATCTTTTCGTAAACCTCGCGCACGCAGGCCTTTATGACGCGTATGCCCGAAATATCCTCCTGCATGATCGAGTTTATGTTATCGAGCTTTTGCTGGAGCTTCGGGAAAAGCGGATTTGTTTTGAGAATCGAGATTATGATTATAAGCAGAACGAGCGGCGCCGCGCACAGAGAGATAAGTCCGAACATAGTGTTGAGTTTGAACAAAAAGAACACGCTTCCTATCGTGAGCAGCGATGTCCTGATAAGTCCGCGGACAAACATGCTCACAAAGCCCTGCACCTGAGTTATGTCGTTGGTGACGCGGGTGATAAGCGAGCCCGTGCCGAACCGCTCCACCTGCGGGAACGAGAACCTCAGTATGTTTTTAAAACAGTCTTTGCGCATGTCATTGCCCACGCTCTGACCCGCGTACTGCACAAAAACGTTGTTGGTCGAGCCGAAAACACAGCCCAAAAGCGCGATGCCGAGCATCGCCGCGCCCATTCTCAGCACCATGTTAAGGTCGCTGACGCCGCCGCTTGAAATGCCGAGCACGCCGTCGTCCACAAGGCGGCTCATTATGTCGGGCTGCAGCAGGTCCATTGAGACCTCGCCCACCATGCAGAGCGCCGCGAACACCGCGTACGGCAGGTACGGCCGTATGTATTTCCACATTTGTTTCACTCCTGTCTGATTTATTATTTTAACATAAATCAATAGCTGTTTTCAAGAAAAATTTTTAAATCAAAAAAACGCTTAAATATCGGAAATAAAATTTTTGAATATAAAATCCGCGGTCGGGCATAATAGTTGTGAATCCAAAATTAAAAGGAGACTTTGACGTTATGGATATATTAGCTTTAATTTTGTTAATAATCGGCGGTCTCAACTGGGGTCTTGTCGGCTTGTTCGACTTCAACCTGGTTTCGTTCATCTTCGGAAGCATGAGCATAATCAGCCGTATTATTTACACGCTGGTCAGTCTGGGCGCCATATGGTCGATCACGTTCTTTTTCCGTGAGCATATCTTGTCCAGATATCAGCTTAAAGAAAGCAGCAGATAAGCTAAAATATGGCGCGAAAAGCGCCATATTTTTTATGGTATTTAGTGTTAATTGCAGCCGCAGCCGCAGCCGTTTCCCTCGCAGTAGGGATTGCCGCTCGTGTTATCGCCCGCGGGCGGGAAGAACTCGTCAAGCGGGAAGCGGATAGTGTTGAACAGATCGCAGGGATCGTCGTCGCCCGCAGCCGCGCAGACCTTTTCGGGAACACAGAAGTCAACCGCGTCGATCATCAGCGAGACGTCTCGCTCAATTCTGGCGATCGTGAACAGGCCGAAGCTTACCTGAACCTGTCTCGCGTCGTCGTCGACCACAAGATCATCGCCGTAGCAGGAGCAGATATTCTCGGGTATCGCGGCGGCATTGCAGCATCCGCAGCAGTTCTCTTTGTCTACCAGCTTTGCGCCGAGAGCGATGGGATCGACCGCCTCAACCGTGACGGTGGGCATGTTGGTGGACTTTCTGACTCTCTCGATCTCATCGCCGGGCTGCATTGTCGAGGTGAATGTCTTGGTCCTGCCTTCGCTGCCGTAGAGGATTATGCGCTTGTCGTAGGTGGTGAGACCGTGTATCTCCTCGGGATCGCCCAGGCAGGTGAACACCTCGAGAGTGACGTCGATAAAGAATTTTATGTCGATCGAGTAGTAGCCCGAGTTATAGAGCAGAGGCTCGATATCGGTGTATACCCAGATGATCTCAGCTTTCTTGAGCTTAACGTTTATCGCGTCCTCAATCAGCTGCTGGTTTTCGGCGGTGAAATACACTCTCGAATCCGCGACGCAGTTCCTCTCTCTGCACGAGTCGTAGATTTTTTTGGCGCTGACGCATATGGGATCCGAGAAATCCTCGCGGCGCCTCTCGCTTGTTTCGGCCGCCTCAGCGGCGCAGTCCTCGGCGATGCCCGCCGCGTCAACATTGGCGTCAACGTCGTTGTCACAGCCACAGCCGCAGCCGTTTTGTCTGGCGTAAGTATTTTTATAACTCATAATCAAACCTCCTGAATATTTTGCGGCCTTTGCCGCTTTCAATATATTCTATGGCCGGTATGAAAATTTGTTACAAATAATCGAATATGATAAATAATATCATCATATCACATAGTCTTGTCCCGAGTATTCGAGGTTTCGGTCTATGATATCCTGAATGGTTATCCCGTCAAGATACTCGGCGATCACGTCTCTCAGTCCCTCCCATACAAACAATGTCTTGCACGAGGCTTGTCTCTCGCATTGATTGGGTTTTTGGTCAAGGCATGCGATCGGGGCGATGCTGCCCTCGGTTATCCTGAGTATTTCCCCGATAGTGTATTCCGACGGCTGTCTCGACAGCTTGTATCCGCCCTTAAAACCTCTGCTTGAGCGCAGGATTCCCGTGTTGTTGAACAGGGATATGATTTGCTCCAGATATTTTTTTGAGATCCCCTGGCGTTCCGCTATGTCCTTGAGTGAAATAAATCCGTCGTGAGTGTGCTCCGCCATATCCAGAAGCATCCTGACCGCGTATCTGCCCTTTGTTGAAATCTTCAATTATGTCACCCCTAACAAAAATCTTTTTTCTAATATACTATTATACCATAGGATTAATAGGATTCAAGGGGTTTTCGCCAACTTTTTGCAAAAAATTAAAAAAATTTAAAAAAAGTCCTTGACAAACATATCATTATGTGCTATTATCTAAAACATACTAAATCTATAGGAATAGTGACAAAAGGAGAAAACCATGAGACAAGAATATGTGAGACTGTTTACAAAGCTTCTCAGATTCAATTGGCGGTTCGGACGAATGTGAGTTTTTCAGCAAGCCGATTTGAAAATTTTTTATAAAATAAAATATATTAAAGAAGGAGATAATTATTATGGCAAATATAAAAGATACATCAAAATGGGGATTTGAAACAAAGCAGCTGCATATCGGACAGGAGAGCCCCGATCCCGCCAGCGACGCGAGAGCGGTTCCGATCTATCAAACCACATCATACGTTTTCAAAAATTCCGACCACGCGGCGGCGCGCTTTGGGCTTGCCGATCCCGGAAATATCTACGGCAGGCTGACAAACTCGACGCAGGACGTTTTCGAGCGCAGAATCGCGGCGCTTGAGGGCGGCGTCGCGGCGCTTGCCACGGCTTCGGGCGCGGCTGCCATCACCTACACGATACAAAATCTGGCCCAGGCGGGCGATCATATAGTTTCGCAAAAGACCATATACGGCGGCACATACAACCTGCTGGCGCACACTTTGCCGCAGTACGGCGTTGACACCACTTTTGTCGACATACATAATTTAGAGGAAGTTAAAAACGCGATCAAGCCCAACACCAAGGCGATATTTATTGAAACTTTGGGAAATCCCAACAGTGATATCGCGGATATCGACGCGGTGGCCGAGATAGCCCACGCGAACAAAATTCCGCTGGTTATAGACAACACCTTCGGCACGCCTTATCTTATCCGTCCGATCGAGCACGGCGCGGACATAGTTGTCCATTCCGCCACAAAGTTTATCGGCGGACACGGCACCACGCTCGGCGGCGTTATAGTTGACAGCGGAAAATTTGACTGGGAGGCGAGCGGCAAGTTCCCGTCGCTGACCGAGCCGAACCCCAGCTACCACGGCATTTCGTTCACGAAGGCCGTTGGCGAGGCCGCGTTTGTGACAAAAATACGCGCCATACTGCTCCGCGACACAGGAGCCACGCTTGCGCCGTTCAGCGCGTTCCTGCTGCTCCAGGGTCTTGAGACTCTGTCTCTCAGAGTTGAGCGCCACGCCGAAAACACCAAAAAGGTCGTTGAGTATCTGAGCAATCACCCCAAGGTTCTGAAGGTCAACCATCCGTCACTGACCGATCATCCCGATCACGAGCTTTACAAAAAGTATTTCCCGAACGGCGGAGGCTCGATATTCACGTTCGACATAGACGGCGGTGAAAAGGATGCGCGCGACTTTATCGACAGACTGCAGATATTCTCGCTTCTGGCAAACGTGGCCGACGTCAAGTCGCTGGTTATACATCCCGCCAGCACCACTCACTCGCAGCTGACCGCCGAGGAGCTGCTCGATCAGGGAATCAATCCCAACACGATCAGGCTCTCGATAGGAACCGAAAGCGTTGACGACATAATTGCGGACCTCGAGCAGGCTTTTGAATAAAAACGCTCGGCTAAAGGCGCGGGATAAGGCATAATATTCCGTAGATTATCGGCTGATGCACAAGATATATAACAAGCGAATGTCTGCCGATAAACGTCAGCGGTTTTATGTCGGACTTTCTCAAAAAGCGCAGCAGATTCAACCTTTTACATAATTTAAAAAGGTAATACCCCGCAAGGTACAAAAACAGCCACGGGAACAACGAGAAGTAGTCGACCGAGAAAAAGTCCCGAAATGGGAACCCGAAAAATGCGGTAAGATAGTTTTTGAAAAGCGCCGCAGGCAGCGGAAATTTCGCGAGATAACCCGCGTTTATGCTAAACGTTAAAGCAAACAAAACAAGCGATATGATCAGCCCTATATACGGGCTGATTTTTTTAAGGGCAAAATCAAGCAGCGCGGTCACGAGCGCCGCGCTGCCCAAAAATGTCAGAATTCCGAATATTATTATATTTTGGGGCATGAAAACGGCGGTCGCGGCTGTGATGGCCGCGCCGAGCAGGAACAAGATCAGCCCGTTTTTTATCGGCTTTTTGCTCAGCGAAAAGCAAAATCCCGACACGGCGATAAACGTGAACGCTATGCTGCGCTGCCAAATCACCGCCGGGCGCGAAGCAATAAGGCCGCCGGGCAGAAAACCCAGCGAGCACAAATCCCAAAATCCGTGATATAATATCATGCTTATTATCGCGGCCGCCCGAACGCAGTCAACCGCCGATAGCCTTGTGCTCCTGCCCACGGCTATACCGCCGCTATGACCTCGACCTCGACCAGCGCGCCCTTGGGCAGAGCCTTGACGGCCACGCAGGAACGGGCGGGCTTTGAAGTGAAATACTCGCCGTATATCTCGTTGAACTCGGCAAAGTCGTTTATGTCCGCCAAAAAGCAGGTGGTTTTGAGAGCCTTATCACAGGACGAGCCGGCAGCTCCAAGCACCGCTGTCAGGTTTTCCATGACCTGCTTGGTCTGGCCTTTGATGTCGTTCGCCTCAATGTTTCCCGTAGCGGGGTTTATCGCTATCTGGCCCGAGGTGTAAACTGTGCCGCCGATTTTTACGGCCTGTGAGTAGGGTCCTATGGCTTCGGGAGCGCCGTTGGTGTGTATCTTTTCCATAATATAACCTCCGTTTAATAAATTTATTAGCCATGAGCAAAACTCCGAAAAGTACGTTTTTACGTGGGTTTACTCATGTTAAATTTTTTCTTATCACTCCATATTTATGTAGAAACAATCAGCCTCTTATGGTATAATTATATTATCTCCAAATCTATTACCAACCACATGGCGTATTACCAACCACATGGCGTATTACCAACCATAAGGAGGCTGATTGCTATCTACCGTCAAGAAATTATCCAAGACATTCGTTTGTTTACCTCTCAACCCGTCGCTAAGTTCTACGATTCTCTTT
>CANQLT010000057.1 GCA_947624775.1 uncultured Monoglobus sp. | reverse complement strand
ATAGTCCGACTTGTTATAACTGCGGTTCACGGCTGCGGCGTGTGGGCGCCCGCGATCCGTTATCACGAGGGTAAGTTCTATATCTATTACGGGGACCCGGACTTGGGCATTTTCATGACCTGTACCGACGATCCCTACGGCGAGTGGTCCGATTTGGTTCTTGTCAAAGAGGCAGTCGGCATCATCGACACCTGTCCCCTGTGGGACGACGACGGTAAAGCCTACATCGTTCACGGCTACGCCAACAGTCGCTGCGGTATCAAGAGCCATCTGGCGGTCTGCGAAATGTCGTGGGACGGCACCAAGGTGATCGGCGAGGACAAGATAATATTCTGCGGCACGATTAGCCAGCCCGTTATCGAGGGCCCCAAGTTCTATAAGCGCGACGGCATGTATTATGTGCTGTCTCCGGCGGGCGGAGTTCCCACCGGCTGGCAGGTGGCGCTGCGCAGTGAGAATGTCTACGGCCCCTATGAGGACCATATTGTTATGCGCCAAGGCCTGACCGACATCAACGGCCCGCACCAGGGCGGACTGGTGGAGCTCGAAAACGGCGAGAACTGGTTCATGCACTTCCAGGATCTGGAGGTCATCGGCAGGATCATACATCTTCAGCCCGTCAAGTGGATGGACGGCTGGCCGGTTATGGGCGAGAGGATCGACAGCGGACTTTGCGGACAGCCCGTGAAGCGCAGCAAAAAGCCCGACGTGGGCAAGACCTACCCGGTAAGCACGATCCCCACATCCGATGATTTTAGTGGCGGCAGGCTCGGCCTTCAGTGGCAGTGGCAGTGCAACCCGCACGAGGAGTGGTACTCGCTCGAAAACAGCGGCAAGCTGAGGCTGTACAGCGAGGACTTAAAGACCGAGAGCGACAGATACCTCTGGAACGTGCCCAATCTGCTGACTCAGATGTGGCAGGCGCCGACGATGGTCGTGACTACCAAGGTCTCTCTGCCCAAGGGCGTCGGCAAAAACAAGGCGGTGCTGGGCGTTATTGGTCACAAGTACGGCTATGCGGCGCTGACCGACGAGGGAACGATCGAGTTCCGTACGGGCAGCTCAAGGTCCCTCAGTGAATATGATTTCGATGTGCGCGAGAATATAGTGGTCGACAAGTGCGTCGGAACCACCGAGGCGTATTTGAGATGCGAGATCATATCCCGCACCAACAGCAAGGAGGCAAAGGGACGCGTGTCATACAGTATTGACGGCAGCGACTTCATAACCCTCGGCGAGTTTGACATCGCCCAGGGCAGATGGGTCGGAGCCAAGACCTGTATCGCCTGCGTCGGTGAAAAAGGCGGCCATGCCGATTTCGAGGACTTTTTGGTAGTATAATAATTTTCGGACTTTCACGAATTCATTTTTGTGAAAGTCCTTTTATATATAAAAAATATATAAAAAATATTTTTGAGCTGAAAAAATCTTAAAAGCTGTTGACAAAACAGGATTACTGTAATACAATGTAATACAGAAAGGAGCGGTATATATGACGATTTCACTAAGATTAAATGATGAGGACGCCGTTTTGATAAAAAAATACGCCGAGTTAAATAAGATGTCCGCGTCGGAGCTTATCAGACAGTCGGTCATAGAGCGCATTGAAAATGAATATGATTTGGAAGCGTTCGCCTCCGCGATGCGCGAGTATAAGAATAATCCCGTCACTTATTCACTTGACGAGGTAGAAAAGGAACTCGAGTTGAGATGAGTTACAAGGTTGAATTCACGGAGCGGGCGCTCAAGGACATAAAAAAATCAGACCGCCACACCGCCGCGCTGATTTTGGGGTGGATAAGGAAAAATCTTGAAAATTGCGAAAATCCGCGAATACACGGAAAGGCTCTGACCGCGGACAGAAGCGGGGAGTGGCGGTACCGCGTGGGTGATTACCGCATACTCGCAAAAATATTCGATAAAAAAATTACGATTTTGGTATTAAACGTCGGGCATAGACGAGAGGTATACCAACGTAGGGATTAGTGATTAGAAAATAGCGAATAGGCCGCCCGTCTGCCTCCTCCCGGGAGGAGGTGGCTGCGGCTTGCCGCAGACGGAGGTGGGAACGTAGTAATTAGATATTAGCGAATAGCGAATAGGCCTGACACCTTGTAGAGGCGATATTATCCGCCCGCTCTAATCACTGCGTTCAGTCACTTGTTCCTTGTCAGTAAAATTTTATAGAAATTTTAGAAATAATTTAGAAAAAGTTTATTTTTGTTTTATAAAATAAAACAAAAAGGGCGGTGTTCGTAATGAAAAAAGATGCGGTTATGGAAACTGCGGCTGAAATTGTTTTGGGGTTTATATTGGTTGCATTTAATATCTTCGCGTTGTGCGGCGTGATTTTATTATTAATAGATTCAGACTTGCTTTGGCATTATCTTCATGGCGCGCTAATAGTTATATTCGGATTTATATACTTGTCCGCGCTTATAATTCCGTTTGCTTTGCGCAAAAAATTTAAACAAATGTGGAAAGCTATTCTGACAGCGTTGGTAACGACGTTTGTGTCAGTCTGTCTCTGCGTGCTTGTTCTTATGGGTGTTTCGAGTCATGTATCTCATTTTGACGTTGGGCGTTGGAACGAGTATCCCGATTTGAGGCTGTATATGATCGATGAGCTTGAACCGCGGGTCATGAATATGACGGAGCGGCAGGTCATAGATCTTCTCGGTGATCCGTGTGATGTGTCAACACAAGGCGCTCGGATAGTTTATGATTATTACGCCGGACATCAAACAATTGATGACATATTGATCAGAATAAGCTTCGAGGACGGAGTAGCCGTATTTGTGACATGGGTTGCAACATAATAGCTTCAAAAAATTATACAATCGTATACATTATTTGTTGACAATTGTGACACAGTATTGTATAATATCATTGAGGTGATAATATGAATTTTTATTCGGTCAGAGATTTGAGAACTACTCCGAAAAGCGTTTGGGAGAATTTATCCGCGGACGGCGAGGTGGTTATCACCAACAACGGTAAGCCGACCGCGCTGATGCTTGATATTACCGACGGCTCGTTTGAGGAAACATTAAAGGCGGTTCGGCAGGCGAGAGCGATGATCGCCTTTAATTCAATGCGCGCCAAAGCAGCGGAACGGGGATATATGTCCGATGAGGAGATCGAGGCCGAGATCGCCGCAGCTCGCAGAGGTGAGTGAGAATGAATATTGTTGTTGACACAAATGTCATTGTTTCCGCGTTTTGGTCCCGAGACGGCAAGCCCGCCGAGATTTTGGGCATGGTTTTAAACGGGCGGCACACGATTTGTTACGACCACAGGATAATGACAGAGTACCGCGAAGTTTTGCGCAGACCCAAATTCGGTTTTAGCGAGTGGGAGATCAACTCGGTTCTTGATTTGATCGAAACATACGGCAGTTCGGTTGTCGCCAAAAAAGCGGGCGATGATTTTATAGATGAAAGCGATAAAAAGTTTTACGAGGTCGCCAAATTCTGCGGCGCGGTTTTGGTGACCGGGAACATCAAGCATTTTCCGCAAAAGCCTTTTATTATGACAGCATCGGATTTTTTGGAGCGATATAATTAATAAAAAACTTTAAAATAAAAATCTGTTGCCATTTTTTATCAAATATGTTATTCTATATATGTTAGTCTTAAAATCAAGAAAAGAGGAATAATATGCAGGGCTTGGTTCTGGAGGGCGGAACGTTCCGTCCGATATTTTCGTGCGGCGTTATGGATGCGCTGCTTGAGATGGATATTCACTTCCCTTATGTTATCGGAGTGTCGGCGGGGATCGCGGATGGCGTTTCATACGTCTCAAGGCAGAAAGGACGCAATCTTGAGATAATAACCAACTACCGCCATGACAAGCGGTACATCGGAATGAGAAATTTCCTAAAGGAGCGCAGCATGTTCGGGCTTGAGTTTATATATGAGACGGTGCCCAACGAGCTGATACCCTTTGACTATGATACATATTATAACAGCCCGGGCCTCGTAAAGGCTGGCGTGACCGACGCGGAGCTCGGCAGGCCGTTTTATCTTGACGCCAAGAACCCCGAGACAAACTGCGAGCTGCTTAAAGCGACCTGCGCGCTGCCTTTGGCGTTTCCGCCGATCAAGGTTGAGGGCAGGGAATATTTCGACGGCGGTATCTGCGACCCGATACCCGCGCGGCAGGCAGAGAAGGACGGCTGCGACAAGCTGCTTATCGTTTTGACACGGCCCGCGAGCTACCGCAAAACGCCTTCGGGCGCCAATAAATTCGCGGCCAAGGTCTACCGCAAAAAATATCCGAACCTTATCGAGCCGCTGCTGACGAGGCACGATGTTTACAACAGGCAGCTGGAGTACTGCGCGTTTCTTGAAAAGCAGGGCAGGGCGGTGATCCTGCGCCCGAGCGAGGAGGCGCAGATCGACTCCTTTGAAAAGGATATGAACAGAATCAAAGGAGTGTACCGATACGGCTATGATCTGACGCTTGAGAACGCCGAAAGAATTCGAAATTTATTTGCTGAGAAGGGATAAAATTGACCGAAAATATATTGATAGTCGGCACGCAGGTTATTATACTGTTCGTGCTGATCGCGGTGGGCTTCGGCTGCGCCAAGGCGAAACTGCTGAGCGACGGCGCGGTCAAGAGCATAATCGATTTTCTGCTGTACATAGTGACGCCGTGCGTTATAGTGCATTCGTATCAGAGAGATTTTGATCCGGCCATGCTCAAAGGTCTGGGGATAACGTTTGCCGCCTCGCTGCTGTCACACGCCGCGACGATAGTTATCGCGCATCTGTTTATCCGCGACAAGGACAAGAGGCGCGAGAACGTGCTGCGTTTCGGCGCGGTGTTCTCAAACTGCGGTTATATGTCGCTGCCGCTCCAGAACGCGCTGCTGGGCGCCGACGGAGTTTTCTACGGCGCGACCTATATCGCGGTGTTCAACATCGTGATGTGGACCTACGGCGTGTTCCTTATGGACGGCGGCATCAAGAGCATTTCGCTCAAAAAAGCGTTTATAAATCCCGGCATTATCGGCACGGCCGCCGGCCTGTTGGTGTTTGTGCTTTCGCTCAAGCTGCCGCAGGTGATCTCGGAGCCGATAGGCTACTTGGCGGCGCTCAACACGCCGCTTCCGATGGTAGTCATCGGTTATCATCTGGCGTCTGCTAGGTTTAATATAAAGGGCGCGGGCACATATGCGGCCATGCTTGTGCGGCTGATAATATCGCCGCTTATAATGCTGGGCGGTCTGTATCTTTGCGGAATACGCGGCACGATCTTAGTTGCGTGCGTTATCGCGGCATCGGCGCCCTGCGCGGCCGCGACGACCATGTTCGCCGAAAAGTTCGGCGGCGACACCACGCTTTCGGCGGCCTGCGTGTCGATAACAACGCTGCTGTCGGTAATAACCATGCCTCTGATAGTGGCGCTGGCTACAGTAATTTAATATAAAAATAAAAAAGGAGGAGCAGCAATGCTTAGCGAATCAAAAAAACAATTTATCGAATTTATGATCGAGTCCGATGTGCTGCGTTTCGGCGACTTTGTGACAAAGAGCGGACGCAATACGCCGTATTTTGTAAACACCGGAAATTACAGAACGGGCAAGCAGATAGCCGCGCTCTCGAAGTTCTACGCGGCGCTTATCAAAGAAAAGTGCGGTGAAGATTTTGACTGTATGTTCGGCCCCGCGTACAAGGGAATACCTCTGGCGGCGTCGGCCGCTGCCGCGCTCTATAATGAGTACGGAATAGACAAGCCGTATTTCTTTAACCGCAAGGAGGAGAAAGACCACGGCGAGGGCGGCTCGCTGGTGGGCTATAAGCCCAAGGACGGCGACCGCGTCATAATCATTGAGGATGTTATCACCGCCGGAACCGCCATCCGCGAGACCATACCTATCCTGACCGGAGCGGCAAAGGTGACCGTGCCCCATATGTTTATCTCGGTCAACCGCTGCGAGGTGGGACAAACTCCCGGAAAAACCGCGATCATGGAGGTTATGGAAGATTTCGGGATCAACGTCCACGCGATAGTCACTGTCCGCGACATACACGAATATCTGAAGCAGAGCGGCGCCGACGCCTCGATGCTCGAGCGCATGGAGCAATACATGGATGCATACTGTGTGTTTTAAATTAAATATGATCTGGCAACAAAAAAGCCTTTTCGCGCTTTGCGGAAAAGGCTTTTTTGCTTTATTGTTTAGTCGGTGATCTCTATCGAGAGCGCGTATGACTGGGGCGGAATGCTGCGGGTCTCGGCCGTTTCGCGCACGCCCGTTATTTTTGTGCCGACCGTCAGGTCGTCGATTTTATAAACTCTCTTGTCAAGGCCGTGGGTGATTTTTGTGCCGTCGTCAACGTTCAGCGCTCTGGCCGTTCCGTTTTCGTCGATCACGATCTGACCCGCCTCGATGTTCTGCTCGGTGATGGTGCCGCTGAATTCGGCGCTGTCGACGGTCTCAACATAGGGAAGGCCGACAGAAACAGCCGTGGTCTGAGGCGGTATGCTCATCGTCATGGCCGGGCCGTACTCGACCGAAATGGTGTTTCCCTCGGCGAGATCGGAAAGCACAATGCCCGTGATCTTTGTTTCGTCGGTGATCCTCGCGATAACATCGCCGTGAATCTCGTCCTCAACTATGATATACTCTCCGTCCTCGTCGCTTTCAAGAGATTTGAATTTCACGATCGTTCCGGGAACGCTGTCGTCAGCGGTCTCGATTGCCGGCGGTATGATCCTTATCGCGGTGGTCTGAGGCGGAATGCTCATCGTCATGGCGAGACCGTACTCAACTTCAAGTTCCGCGCCCTCGGGCATGGCCGTAAGGTCATAATCCTCGGGAATAACGATCGTGTCGGAAAACCGAACGATAACCTCGCCGCGCTTCGGATCGTTCACGCTTAGATATATTCCGTCGTCGTCGGCTTGAACCGAATTAAGAGTTACTTTGGCGGGCTCGGCGATCGTCACAACGTTTCCCTCGCCGATGTAGACCGAAATGCCGAGAACCGTTGAGATCATATTTATCGGAACATAGGTCACGCTGTCCTGATAGAGATAAGGCGCGCTCTGAAGCTCGGTGTAAGGCACCGCGCTGCTGTTGTACGCCGCCATTTTGTTGTAGTGATAGCATCTTAAATCGCCGATAACCATTCCGACAACAGTCTCGTCGCGCACACAGTCTATACCCTGAGTTTCATCGTTCCAAGCGACCGCGTAGCCCATCTGCTCCATGACCTCGCGCAGAGGCACGGTCAGAGTTCCGTCATGCTCTATCGCCTGAACGTTAAACGTGCCGCCGTTGTGCGCCGCCGCGGGCTCTTGGGATTCGGGGGTTTGGATCACCGGGCTGCCGCTCAGGTCAAAGGCCGGGGTATCCGCGGCGAAAACCGAGCCGCAGCTTAAAATCATACCCGCCGCCGTCAGCGACGCCAGAATTTTCTTTGTGTTTTTTCTCATTAATTTTGTCCTCCTTTTTGGATGAAAATTAAAACAATTACTTTCTATTATCTTAGACTTAATTATACCACAAAAGGTTGCAAAAATAATCAATATTTCTGCACAAAAAAGCAATAAGGGATTTATATATGTTGCACATACATAAATCCCTCGGTTTATTTGTTCCAAATCTGCTTTTCGCTTTTTATTGTCTCACCGCTGTCTATCGCTCTGTTAAGCAGTATCGACATATACGCGTCCTGCAACGCGTCCGCAAGCGGATAGGGCTCGGGAGCGGCGCCACTTGAGTATTCCGCGGTTTCTGCCATCATTTCCGCGACAGCTGTCTCGTCCTGCGCAAGGCCGCGCGGGCCGAACTTGGGAATATAGATTTTTTCGCCCTCGAATTTTATCTCGGTGACTTCCTCGATTCGGGCGAGGCTCGGGTTCGGGTCGCCTGTTTCGATTATCCGCGTCTTTATTTCAAGTTCCGACTTAACGTCCTCGAATTTATCGTTCAGATAATAAACGGTGTTGTCCGCGATCTCGCCGCGGCGGCCGCGGAGCTTTACCGAATTGTGCCTTATCGGTGAGCGGTACTGCTCTGAATCAAAGTCAAACAGCGAGGTCTTTCCGTTTTCAAACTCGAAAACCGCAACGGTCCTCTTTTTGTCGGCGGTCCTGCCGTCATAGAAACGCTCGTATCTGGTGAAGGTTTCGATCGTTGGATATTTATAAGTTTTTCCGCGGACCGAAAATCCGACATCGGGCGAAATGCCAAGCAGCGCCCGCGTGAGGCTCGCGCCGTGGTAGTCGTGCGCCAGCGAGATATTCAAAAAATCGTGCACGCCTATGAGCTTTCGGTTTGCGAGCTCGATCAGCGCTTTGTATTGGGGAAAGCGCGTGAACTGCTCAGCCACAACGAGCTTGCGCCCCGCTTGGCGAGCTTTCCACAGCTTGTTCAGCTTCTCGATGTCAAGCGCGGCCGGGGTCTCGCACAGCACAGCCGGGACGCGCTCGATCCACTCGAGAGAGACGTCGGCTATCGAGGCTTTGTTGACCGCCACGACCGCGAAGTCGGGCTCATAGCTCAGACATTCCCCGATCGACGTCGTTGCGCGTATATTATTTTCCCGCGCCATTTTTTCGGCTTTTTCGGGCGTCCTGCAATACATGGCGCAGAGCTCAAACATATCGGGCAGAGCCTTGGCTGCGCGCACATAGTAGAGCGACCGCCACCCCGACCCGATGATAATGAATTTATATTTTTTCATTTTTATATAATCACATATTGTTTTCCGCGCCCTCGAGGTAGCAGTTCTCGTAATAAATATCGTGTATCGACTCGGGATAGCCCTCAAGCGGATTGATCTTGACCGGAGCGCCCGCGCCGATGCAGTTGCAGTTTCTGAAATAAATATTTCTGATCTCGGGGATATCCTCAGGATCGTCGCTCTGAACGACCGGATCTCTGTAGTCCATCAGATTGTGGACATAGTCCATCGTCATGATAACGGGCTGGTTCTTGATGTTTATCATCTGGATGTTCTCAAGATAGATGTCCTCCACGACGCCGCCGCGGCCCATGGCGCTCTTGAATCTTACGCCTATGTCCGAGTCGGTAAAGGTGCAGTTCTGCACAAGCACATTCCGAACTCCGCGCGACATCTCGCTGCCTATAACAAAACCGCCGTGGCTCTTGCCCACCTTGCAATCGTGAACATAAACGTTCTCGCAGGGCTTTTTGAGTTTCCTCGCCTCTCTGTCCTTGCCGGACTTTAAGCAGATGCCGTCGTCACCGGTGCGGAAGTCGCAGTTGTGGATATGCACCTTGTTGCAGGAATCCACGTCGATACCGTCGCCGTTCTGGGCGTAGTACGGGTTTGTGATGAAAACGTTCCTGACAGTCAGATTCTCGCAGAAGTACGGGTGAACGCTCCATGCGGGCGAGTTCTGAAGGCGCACGCCCTCGATAAGCACGTTGCTGCAATGCCTGAGGCTTATCATGACCGGTCTGTAGAAGTCGTAGTACGGAGCGGCCGCCGCGAGCGCTTCCTCGTATGTGGGATAATCGTCGGGGAAAACCTCGCCCACGTATCTGGCGTCGTAGATAGATTTCGACGGAACCCATATCTCGCCGTCATTGCCGTGGATTATGTACTCGGATCTCGCCAGAAGACGGTCCCACTGTATGTCGGTCATTTTCCAGCGTTTGACCGGGCGCCAGAGCTGGCCGCTGCCATTTATCGTGCCGCCGCCCGTGATGGCGATGTTTTCGGCATGGTCCGCGGTGATCGGCGACACGGTCCTGATCCTCTTGATCCCCTCATAGTCGGTGACGATCAACGGGTAGTCCTCCGGGCTCTTGTCGAATAATATCAGAGCGTTGTCGTCAAGATGCAGCTCGACGCCCGATTTTAGGGTGATCGGCGCGGTGAGCCACACGCCGTCGGGCACGATGACCCTGCCGCCGTGCTCCGCCGCCGCGTCTATGGCCGCTGCGAATGCCTTTGTGTTGGCCTCCTTGCTTCCCTGCGCCGCGCCGTAGTTGATTATATCAAACTCATTGTCCGGAAATGTCGGTATCGTAACGGTAAATTCTTTAAACATAATTACCCCTCCTTAGGTATGTTTTTATATTTTAGTATTATAGCATATTTGTCGGATAAATGCAATATTTAAAAAACATAATACCAAATTGACATATGATGTCCTATATGTTAAAATTATCTAAAACAACAAAAGAGGAGTGTTTTATATGCCGCTTTACGAGGTGCGCTCGCCGGAGGATGTTATAGAGCTGGTGGAGGAGATCGGCTTTCTGCCGTTTTTCGCCAATGATGTTCCGGGGTTCTCGATCGAGGAATGCTGCCCGCCCGAGCTGTGGTTCTCGGGAGAGGCCGACGGCCCGTGGGAATGGAAGGGCCCGGTTGCGCGGAGCCTCAGGTGCGTCTACGGCAAATTTTTTAAGGGCAAGGCGATGTTTATAAGCCGCGACTTGTTCCCGGATTTCGCCAACCTGCGCCGGGATGGCTATGACTTTGACGCCCGCTTTAACGACGGTTTAGCCTCATACAAGGACAGAGAGATATACGAGACAATCGCGGAAAACAAGTACCTGCTTTCAAAAGAGCTCAAAAGAATGCTCGACTACCGAAAGGGCGGCAAAAAGGGTTTCGACACGGTGATGACCCGACTTCAGATGCAGACCTATGTCTGCATATCCGATTTTGTGTATATGCTTGACAAATTCGGCGCGCCCTACGGCTGGGGCGTTGCGGAGTACACTGTGCCCGAGGCGCTGCTCGGCGGCGATTTTGTGACTTCGGCCTACCGCCGCGACCCCGAAGAATCGGGAGAGCGCATAGCAGAGCATTTGAAAACCGTGTTCCCCGATATTTCCGAGGATAAGCTGAGAGCAATAATATAAAAATATTTTATACAATTATAGACACAGCCATATTGATTGTGATATAGTTTATCTGAAGTATTTTACATAAAAAGGAGTTGACGAAATGAATAAGAAATTGTTTAAGTTGTTTGCCGTGATGATACTGGCGTTGGCGCTGACGGCCTGCTCGTCGCAGGCTCCGACGGGCGAGGCGCAGCCTCAAACCGAAAAACAAAGTGCGGAATTAAGCGGAGCCGAGAGCCCCGAAAAGGACGCGTCGGGTTTTGTTTCGCTGGCCGAGGCGGTGCCCGATGTGATACTCGAGATCAGATACTATTCCGAGTATAACTTTGTGGGCGACAGGATAGACGGCTACGAGGAGCCCTGCGCACTTATTTCAAAAGAGGCGGCCGCCGCTCTCGGAGAGGCAGCCCGCGACGCCGAGGAGCAGGGATACATGCTCAAGATCTACGACGCGTACCGTCCGCAGACCGCGGTCAACGATTTTATCGGCTGGGCCGAGGATGTCGACGACACGCGCATGAAAGAGTATTTTTATCCCGAGCTTGACAAGTCCGTGCTGTTCGACCAGGGCTATATCGCCGAGAAATCGGGCCACAGCCGCGGCAGCACAGTCGATTTGACGATTTTCGACATGAGCACCGGAAAGGAAGTTGACATGGGCGGAACCTTTGATTATTTCGGAGAGCGCTCGCACCCCGATTACGTCGGCGACCTGACCGAGGAGCAGATCAACAACAGGAATATATTAAGGAACATAATGGTCGAGAACGGATTCAAGCCTCTTGACACAGAGTGGTGGCATTTCACTCTTGAGAACGAGCCCTATCCCGACACATATTTTGATTTCCCGGTAAGCGAAGATTCCGTCCCCGCCGCGTAAAATAATTAAGTCGTTAAAAACGGGCGGATAATATCCGCCCCTACGGCGTCACATCGTAAAATGCTTAATTTCATTCGTAGGGCCGGATGTCCACATCCGGCCGGCGGCATGTGGGCATGCCGCCCTACATCGGCAATAGATTGCAAGCAATTTTAAAAGATAGTTTTGAACCCGCAAGCAAGCTTGTTGCCTCTCCCCAAGGGGCGAGCCTTTGAGGCCTTTTTTAAAAATTTAAAAAATTTTAAAAAAAGGCCTTGACAAAAGTTTAAAAAGGCATTATAATATTAGAGTTGTTTGGCAACGACAGCGACTTGCGAGCATGCTGGAACAGGCAGACAGGCACGTTTGAGGGGCGTGTGCTTATGGCGTGTGGGTTCAAGTCCCACTGCTCGCACCATATGATGCCTGATTGTGTAAGGGTAGCACGAGTGACTCTGACTCACTTTGTCTGGGTTCGAATCCTAGTCAGGCAGCCATAAGCGTCCGGATATTCCGGGCGCTTTTATGTTTAGAATAAAAGGGAGGCGGGATCATGCGCGAAAAGCTGAAACAAAAAACACTGTCGGCGGGGAATTATCTGCGCGCTTTTGTGAAATGGCTCATCCTTGCCACGATAACGGGCGGCTTGGGCGGAGCCGCTATCTCGCTGTTCCGCCTGTGTATAAACTATGTCACGGATTTTCGGGACGGGCACAATTTGATAATACTTTTTCTGCCGCTGGCGGGAATTGTTATCGTCTTTATATACCGCCTCGCGGGGATGGACAAGACCGGGACCAACAGCGTGATACGCGCGGCGCGGAGCGAGGAAAAAGTGCCTCTGGCGCTTGCGCCGCTCATATTTATCGCCACCGCGCTGACTCATCTTTTCGGCGGCAGCGTCGGCCGAACGGGCGCCGCGCTGCAGATCGGAGGCAGCATAGGCGAACTTGTCAAAAAGATACCGCGGCTTGACGAAACCGAGTCGGGCATAATAATCATGTGCTGCATGAGCGCCGTTTTCTCGGCTCTGTTCGGCACGCCTCTGGCCGCCACGTTTTTCGCGCTCGAGGTCATAATGGTCGGGGTCATCCGCTATTCGGCGTTTATACCCTGCCTTTTGTCCTCGGTGCTGGCGTACAAGATCACGCTGCTTTTCGGGCTTGAGCCGGGCCTGTATCCGCTCGCGGGCGCGCCCGAACTCAGCCTTGTCGTGTTTTTCAAAACGATAGCCGTCGCGGTTATCTGCGCGGCTGTGAGCATTGTGTTCTGCGTCGGTATCTACGGAGCCGAAAAGGGCATGAAAAAGCTTTTCAAAAATCCTTACATACGAGTTTTTGCCGGAGGAGCGGTCATAGCCGCGCTGACGTTTCTGCTCGGGACCACCGACTATAACGGCGTGGGCACGCGGGTCATCGCCGCCGCGGTCCAAAGCGGCAGCGCCGCGCCTTGGGCGTTCGCGCTCAAGCTTTTGTTCACCGTCATAACTATCGGAGCGGGCTTCAAGGGCGGCGAGATACTGCCCGCGCTGTTTATCGGGGCGACCTTAGGCTGCGTTTTGGGCGGCGTTTTTCGCGTCGATCCGGGCTTCGCGGCGGCGCTTGGCATGATCTCGATGTTCTGCGGCGTTGTCAACTGTCCGGTCGCCTCAATATTTTTCGGCGTCGAGATGTTCGGCGCAAGCGGCATAGTGCTGTTCGCCACGGCCGCCGCGGTGAGCTATGTCATGTCCGGCTACTACGGTCTATACAGCAGCCAAATCATAGAATACTCAAAGCTCGACTCGGAGCAGATAGACGTTCACACCAAAAGGAACTGATTCGAAAACCGCCGAGCGATCTGCGCGGATATTAAATTGACAAAATCTCTTTTCGGCTGTAAAATAAATAAAAAGAGGTGGTAGCATGACGCTTCGGATAGCTGTGTGCGACGATGAAAAGGACGCGTTGCTTTTTCTTAAACAGACTGTCGCAAACATTGTGCCAAAATATGAAAAGGACTTTGAAATTGTTACGTTTGACAATGCCGATGATTTGATTCGATATTGCCGAAACAATCTCACGGATATAATTTTGATGGATATTGATATGCCCGAAATCAACGGCTTCGACGCGATAGAGACGATCAAAAAATTTCGATCCGATATCGCGACGGTTTTTATTACGGCGCACGAGGAACTGGCGTATCAAGCGTATGACTATCAGCCATTTTGGTTCATCAGCAAGAAAAATCTTGAAAAGCTGGACAATGTTCTTGATAAATTAATCAAAAAGCTCCGTTACAGGAAAATAAGCGGCAGCACAGTCTGCCTTGACATAGATCCTATTGTTTCGGTGAGCGTTAAAGACGTCGCTTATTTAAAAAGCGGCGGCCACTATTTGACGGCTTATGATAATGAAAATAATGTTATAATGAAATTCAGGTGCTCGATAAAGTATGCCTATGACCGGCTGAGCCCGTACGGGTTTATACACGCCCAGCGAAGTTATATTGTGAACTGCAGATATATTAAACGCTTCAGCAGCAAGGATATCGTTTTGAAAAACGAGCATAAAATAACCGTGACGCGCAGCGCGAAAAAGTTAAAAGAGGCGCGCGAATTATACGGAAAATTTATGAGGAACACGCGATGGTAAATTTATTTGAATTTATTATAAATATTATACAAGAATCAATTATACTCATGTTTTTAACGCTGTACTTCGGATGCAGATTCTCGGCGCCCAAAAAGTATCTCGGTTATATTGCGGGCGTTGTTGTGAACGTCGCGTGTATCACATATTTTAATACGATATATATTTATGAAGGAGTTTTAGGCCTGATTTTCATATTGCTTTACTTTTTGTATTCACTTATATTCTTAAAGGGCGATGTTTTTAATAAGCTTTTTATGTCGGCGTTCATAAACTGCATTGTGTATTTTTTGGGATTGTTTACGATACTTTGTTTCAGTATATTGCTGCCCGACAGTCAGGACAGACTTTATAACATGTTCACGCTCACCCGAGAGCGGGTTTTGCTTACCGTCACTGTTCAAATTCTGTTGATCACGGCGTGCGCGCTGCTTTTGCGTTTCAAACCAAAGAGCAATTTAAAAAAGCGAAGCATAGCCGCTTTGATAATAATGCCTGTCGCCGTTGAGCTTTCGATGATCGGGTTTGCCGACATTTTTATTGAAAACAGCGGTTTGAGCCTTGAATTGCTGTTGGTCTCGACCTGCATAATGATCGCCTGCATCTCGATTTATTACGCTTATATCAAGATCAGCGATGTTGTGGCCGTTGAAGCCGAGTACGCTGTCCTTCAGCAAAGATATGAATATGACAAGCGCCGCGCGGGAGAAATCGAGGAAATGTATTCAAACACATGCGCCATGCGCCACGACTTGATAAATCATTTCACAACCGTATCGAGCCTTATTGACGACAACGAAAAAGCGCGCGAGTATATTAATTCCGTAATGCAAAACCAGATCGGCGAGCTGAAAAACTCGGTCAAGACCGACAACGATTATTTTGACGCGATAGCGAACTCGAAGGCGGCCGTGTGTGAGCGTTTGGGTATAGACGTGCAGATCCGCGTTATGAACAATTCGCTTTCGGTATTAAAGCAGGACGAGATTGCGGTGCTGTTCGGAAATTTGTTTGACAACGCGATCGAGGCGGCAAAAAATTCAAGCAAAAAAACTATCGAGCTCGATGTGCAGACCCAGGGCGAATATCTTTCAATTTTTATGATAAACTCGATAGACAGATCGGTTTTGAAAAACAATAATGATTTAAAGACAACAAAAAAGAATAAAATGTACCACGGGTTTGGTATCAAAAACATACAAAGAGTTGTAAACGAGCATAAGGGGATAATAAACTTTTTTGAGGAAAACGGATATTTTTGCTGTGACATACTCATATAAAAAATATTTTTTCACTTCGTGCCTATTTTAGCGCGTTTCGTGCCAAAGGACGCTTGACAGCGTTCTTTTTTTATTGATATAGTTTCAATGTAATGTTTGGGCGGCCGATTTTAAATTAAAAATTACATGAAACGGCCTAAAAATTACATGAAAAAATTTTTCGCTTATTTTTGTGTTATAATTATTTTGTAAAAAAGAAATTTCATCAGTTTATGACAATAACAAAATATGCACAATACAAGGCAGCATAATAAGATAAAATTATTAAATTTGCACAAAATTCGGAAATTGAATAAATTTTATTGAAAAAAATGGTCGTTTTCGGTTTTAAAAGTTGTCATATATAGTGAGGAGGAATTTGTATGAATTTAAACAAATTTGCAGGTTACACAAAGAAACCCGCGACTTACGCAAGGTCGCGTGCAGCCACTATTGTTGCAATATAAATCTAATGTTCCAAATTAGACAGCGCAAATTCAATACATTGATTAATAAGCTCGTTTCTGCTGATATCGATGCGCGCCGCGAGCTTATCCACATCGGACAACAAATGCTTATCTATCCTGATCGATATGATCTCTTTTTCCGGTTTTGTCGGTCTGAATTTATCCATTTTCGCTCCTCCGCTCTGAATTTTCGCTTGACATAATTATAAATTATGTGTTATCATAATCATATATTCTATATAGTATTCTATTATAGAATACATATCTAATATCACGAGGTGAGGGTTCATGAAAATCAATAACAGCCGCATTTATCGCAAAAAAGAAAGAATTTGTATGAAGTTGAAACAAATTTGCAGGTTACGCAAAGAAATATGCGGCTTACGCAAGGTCGCGTGCATAAAGAAATATTTGTGATATAATTCCTCGTGGGAACAAAAAATCCCACTTAGACATGATGGGTTCCCACTTGGACATAAAATATTGACGGCCGAAACCGCGCGGATTATAATGGGTGAATAAGAGAAAGTCACTTTAAGGGCAATGAAATAAAGCGTAAGAGAATAAGAGGGAATACAAAAATATAACCGATGTTGCAGTATATTGACCGATGTTGCAGACGATATTGACAGCCGAATTTTCGCGGCATATAATCAAATTTGGAGATAGAATGTTTTTTTTAGCTCGCATTCCCGATGGCGCGGTAAACGGGCGGATAATATCCGCCCCTACGGGTGCCGGTAATATATCATATTGGCATAACCGAAAAAATTACGCCAAACCTGTAGGGGCGGCAACCTGCCGCCCGGCCTATTCGCTATTCACTAATTGCTAATCACTACGTTCGTAGGGCGGCTTGCCCACAAGCCGCCGGCCGGATGTGGGCATCCGGCCCTACAACATAGTAACTAAATTAGCGCTGCGGGACGTCGAGGGCGCCGTCCCCTACGGATTTTGGGCGAGGCAAACGGGCGCCACCCAGCCTATTCGCTATTTACTAATCGCTAATCACTACGTTCGTAGGGCGGCTTGCCCACAAGCCGCCGGCCGGATGTGGGCATCCGGCCCTACAACATAGTA
>CANQLT010000056.1 GCA_947624775.1 uncultured Monoglobus sp. | reverse complement strand
TGGGCAACCGCACAAGAGTTAAAGTAGTCAAAAACAAGGTCGCTCCCCCGTTCAAAGAGGCGGAGTTCGACATCATGTACGGCGAGGGCATTTCCCGCATGGGCAATGTGGTTGACGCCGCAACTGACCTTGACATCATACACAAGAGCGGCTCGTGGTTCAGCTATGAGGGCGAGCGCCTCGGTCAGGGCCGCGAAAAGGTGAAAAAGATACTCGAGGAAAATCCGGAGCTTGCGGTCGAGATCGAGAACAAGGTCCGTGAGCAGGCCGGTCTGCCGTTACTGGGCGGCGAGGGTCCGTCGATGTTCGACGACGCGCCCGTTGAGGGATTGGAGAAGCCTAAAAAGAAGAAGTAAGGCCCACCCCCACCGCCCGCAAAGCGGGCACATCCCCCTCCTAAAGGAAGGGGAGGCAAAGTAGGCTCGCCTCCTTTTAAGGGGGGGAGAGCTGTCTGCGAAGCAGACTGAGAGGGAGTAATATCCCTACGTAGGTTCGCCTCCCTCTCCGCCCGCAAAGCGAGCACCTCCTCCTGAAGGAAGGGGAGGCAAATATAATGTGAATGGAGAAAAATTATGGATAATTTTACAAAGGGGCTGCATTTGGCGGCGCGGTACTTGGCGTCTCGGATGTACACGTCCCGCGAGATATACGACCGCCTGCGCCGAAAGGGCTACGACGAGGAGACCTCGGAGCAGATCGTGGGCAGGCTGATCGAGGAAAAGCTGCTCGATGACGAGCGGTACGCCGAGTTCTATGTGGCCGACGGCGTGAACCTCGGCCAAAAGGGCGAGTATCGCATAAGGCAGGAGCTTTTGCGCAAGGGCGTGGCGCCCGTTCTGATCGACCGGGCCTTCGAAAACGCCGACGTGGACTTCGACGCGGCTCTGCGCGAATACGTGGAGCAGAGGCTGAGGGTCACCGAGATCTCGAGCTACAAAGACCTGATGCGCTTTAAGGCGGCGCTGGCGCGGCGGGGGTACTCACCCTCGGAGATACGCCGGGTCCTTGACGAGTATGATTTCGACTTTGGCCGATAAACAATAATTTAGGAGAAAGAATTTGAAAAAGGTATCTATCGCATCATTGGGATGCTCAAAAAATCTGATTGACAGCGAGCAGATGACGGCGCTGCTCAAATCGGGCGGCTTTGAGATATGGGAAAACGAGGCCGACGCGGACATTATGATAGTCAACACCTGCACGTTTGTGGAGGACGCTCAGACCGAGTCGATAAACTGTATCCTGGAGCTGGCGCAATATAAAAAAGCCGACAAAAACAAGAAAAAACTGCTGATCGTCACAGGCTGCCTCGCGCAGCGCTACCGGGAGCAGATACTCCGCGAGATCCCTGAGGTCGACGCGGTTATCGGCGTCAATGAGTACGACAGGATCGTTGACATAATAAACGCTCGTATCGGCGGCGGGCCGGCCAGCGTCAGCTGCTCCGAAAAGCCGCTGCTGTTTGAGGGCGAGCGCGAGCGCTCGACACCGGGCTACACCGCGTTTTTGAAAATCGCGGAGGGCTGCGACAACCACTGCACATACTGCGTTATACCGTCGATTCGCGGCGCGTACCGCAGTCGAAGGATCGAGGATATAGTCGCCGAGGCCGAAAAGCTTGCGGCGGACGGCGTTAAGGAGCTTATCGTGATAGCGCAGGACACCACGCGCTACGGCATAGACATTTACGGCGAATACCGCCTGGCGGAGCTTCTCAAAAAACTGTGCGCCGTTTCGGGCATCGAGTGGGTGAGAGTGCACTACTGCTACCCCGAGCTGGTGACCGACGAGCTTATAGAAACATTCGCGAGCGAGCCGAAGCTCTGTAATTACTTCGACATACCGATACAGCACTCCAGCGACCGCGTTTTGAAAAGAATGGGCAGGCGCACGAATCGAGCGCAGATAACCGAGATGATAAAAAAGATCAGGGCGGCTATCCCCGACGCGGTGATAAGAACCACGCTGATCGTGGGCTTTCCCGGCGAGACCGAGGAGGATATGGATGATCTGCTTCGCTTTATCGACGAGGCGAGATTCGACCGCTTGGGCGTGTTTACATACTCCCGCGAGGAGGACACCCCGGCATATGATATGCCCGATCAGATAGACGAGGAGGAAAAGCGGCGGCGCCTCGAAAATGTCATGGTGGCGCAGGCCGATATCGACGACGAGAACAACGCGGCAAAGGTCGGAACGGTGCAGACCGTTCTGGTTGAGGGCCGCGACGAGATAATAAAAAGCTACTTTGGCAGGACATACGCCGATTCGGTGGATATCGACGGCATGGTGTTCTTCAAATCCAAAGAAAAGCTGAGACCCGGAGATTTCGCTCGGGTCAGGATAGACGAGGCGGAGGACATGAATCTTTTCGGAAGAGCGGTTAAATAACGGAGGGGATATTATGAGTTTGCCGAATAAACTGACGCTTATCAGAGTGATTCTGATTCCGGTGTTTATGGTGCTTAACCTGTGCTGCGGCACGGTCGGGCTGTATCTGTCGCTGGTTGTGTTTCTGCTGGCGGCTGTGACCGACTATTTGGATGGGCAGATCGCCCGCAGGACCCGCAGCGTCACCAACTTCGGCAAGCTGATGGACCCGATGGCTGACAAATTGCTGACTATCGGCGCCCTTATATGCTTTCTGGCGTCGGATCAGCCCTACATAAACGCGGGAGTTGTGATAATAATAATCGCTCGCGAGCTGATTGTCACCGGAATACGTATGCTGGCGCTTGAGGAAAACCGCGTTATAGCCGCGGGATTTTTGGGAAAACTCAAAACGGTGTCGCAGTTCTTTATGATAATCGCGGTCATCATCACCCAGATCATAAACGTCTACAGCGACCCAATGTCGGGCGGCGTCCGTAATTTGATCGTGCTCATTTTGGTAGTGGTCTCAACGGCGCTCACCGTGCTTTCGGGCCTTGACTATATTTTCAAAAACCGTAACTTGTTAACATTTAAGTAACAGAAATGTTACATGAATGTGACATATATTGAAATTGTTTCGGTTTTATATTATGTTTTAATCGACAGATAGGATTGATTGTATGAATATAATTGTTGACGCTATGGGCGGCGACAACGCTCCCGCGGAGATCGTCAAGGGCTGCGTTATGGCGGCGGAGGAGTTCGGCGAGAACATCACGCTGGTCGGACGGGAGAGCGACATAGAAAAGGAGCTTAAAGCAAGCGGATATAGCGGCGATAAGATCAAAGTCAAAAATGCCGCCGAGATAATCAGCGGAGACGACGAGCCCACCTCGGCCATCAGGCAGAAAAAAGACTCGTCGCTGCGCGTGGGGCTCGAGATGCTGCGTCATGACGAGGGCGATGTGCTGGTGAGCGCGGGAAACACGGGCGCGCTGATAACGGGCGCGACGCTTATCGTAAAGCGCCTCAAAGGCGTGCGCCGCGTGGCGCTGGCGCCTATGATGCCTTGCGAGACAGGCCGCTTTTTGATGGTGGACGGCGGAGCCAATTCCGAGTGTGGAGCGGCGTTTTTGAAGCAGTTCGCAATCATGGGCTCGATATATATGGAAAAGATCATGAAAACCAAAAGTCCGCGCGTGGCGCTCGTGAATATCGGCGCCGAGGAGGAAAAAGGCACCGACGCGGTGATCGAGGCGGGACGCATGCTCAAGGATATCCCGATAAATTATATCGGCTATATCGAGGGACGCGACATTCCGCTCGGCGGCGCCGATGTGGTCGTGTGCGACGGATTCACGGGAAATGTGGTGCTCAAGTTCATGGAGGGCATGGGCATATTCGTGAAAGACGTGCTAAAGAGCCTGCTGCTGGACGGTGTGCGCTCAAAGATGGCGGCGCTTTTGATAAAAGGCAAAGTCAAGGACTTCGCCAAACAGATGGACTATACCGAGTACGGCGGCGCGCCTATCCTGGGCTGTGCGAAGCCGGTCGTCAAGGCTCACGGCAGCTCGAACGCCAAGGCGTTTTATCACGCTGTGAGACAGGCGATAGATATGGTAAACAACAACCTGACCGCAGCGATAGCGGAGAATATAACGAGATATTAACTTAAATTCAGCATATAAAGAAAGGCATAAAAACATGAATGAGATATACGCAAAAATCGCCGGGGTCGGCAAGTATCTGCCCGAAAAGGTGCTCGACAACGCCTATTTTGAGACTATTGTCGACACCAGCGACGAGTGGATAACCAAGCGCGTCGGCGTCAAGGAGCGCCGCATGAGCGCGCCCGATGAGTACACTTCGGACCTTGGAGCCAAAGCTGCCGAGGTTGCTCTGAAAGATGCGGGTCTTGCGGCGGAGGATGTGGAGCTCATCATTCTGGCGTCGGTTTCGCCCGAGATGTACACCCCGTCATGCTCCTGCATGGTTCAGGCGAAGATCGGGGCCAAAAACGCTGCGGCGTTTGACATAAATGCGGCGTGTTCGGGATTCATTTTCGCGCTGGCGACGGCGAGCTTGTACATAAAAAGCGGAGCGTACAAAAACGCGCTGGTTATCGGCGCGGACACGCTGACAAAAATTACCGAATATAAGGACAGGGCCACCTGTGTGCTGTTCGGTGACGGCGCGGGAGCGGCGGTGCTCACCGCGTCGGACAAAAAAACCGGAGTATTGGGCACTGTGCTGGGCTCGGACGGAGCGCAGGGCAACCTGCTCACCTGCTGCGGCCTTAAGGCGAGCGATGAGGATATAGAGCGCAGACCGTTTTCGGACAACAAGCGCACGATCTGGATGGACGGCCAGGCGGTGTTCAAATTCGCCGTCAAAACAATGGAGAGCGCCACGATTGAGGTCGCGAAAAAATGCGGTGTTGATATGTCGGAGCTTGATCTGGTGATACCCCATCAGGCCAACAAGCGCATCATCGAAGGCGCCAGAAAGCGGCTCAAGCTGGAGCATGACAAGGTTTTCTGCAACGTTGAAAAATACGGCAACATGTCGGCCGCCTGCGTGCCGATCGCACTTTGCGAGGCGGTGGAGCAGGGCAGGATAAAGCCCGGCGAAAAGCTGGTGCTGGTGGGTTTCGGCGGCGGCCTCACATGGGGCAGCGCGCTGATAGAACTGTAAAGGAGGAGTTACACTTGAACAGAATTTGCGAATTGCTCGGCATAGAGTATCCGATAATACAAGGCGGTATGGCGTGGGTCGCGACCGCTGAACTGGCGGCGGCCGTCTCAAACGGCGGAGGTTTAGGTCTGATTGCGGCAGGCGGAGCTCCCGCCGAGGTAGTGAGAGAGCAAATCAAAAAAGCACGCACGCTGACCGACAAGCCGTTCGGCGTCAACGTCATGCTGATGAACCCTAACGCCGACGAGATAATGCAGGTTATAATCGAGGAAAAACCGACGGTGGTAGCCACCGGAGCCGGAAACCCCGGAAAATATATCGCCGCTCTCAAAGAGGCAGGGATAAAAATTATGCCGGTCATCGCCAGCGTTGCGATGGCAAAGCGCATGGAAAAAGCCGGAGCCGACGCGGTTATCGCGGAGGGCACTGAGGCGGGCGGCCACATAGGCGAGCTAACCACAATGGTGCTGACGCCTCAGGTGGTCGACGCAGTCTCGATTCCGGTAGTATCTGCGGGAGGCTACGCCGACAGCAGAGGTACAAGAGCCGCGTTTGCGCTGGGTGCTGACGGTATTCAGGTTGGCACAAGGTTCATTTGCTCTACCGAGTGTCTGGCTCACGAGAACTACAAAAACGCGGTGCTCAAGGCAAAGGACAGGGACGCGGTTGTAACCGGACGTTCGACCGGCGCGCCAGTGAGAGCGCTCAAAAACAAGCTCACCCGCGAATACGACAGGCTCGAAAAGGCGGGGGCGTCTTTTGAGGAGATCGAGGCGCTGGGTGTCGGCGGATTGCGGCGCGCTTTCGAGGAGGGCGACGTGCAGATGGGCTCGTTGATGGCGGGTCAGAGCGCGGCTATGGTTAAAAAAATCGAACCCTGCGCGGATATCATAAAAGATTATTTCAAAGGAGTAGAATTTTAAGACATGAAAACAGCATTTTTATTTTCGGGTCAGGGCGCCCAGGCAATCGGTATGGGCAAGGAGCTGTGCGAGAATTTTCCCGCCGCTGACAAGGTTTTCGACGAGGCGAGCGAGGCTCTGGGCTTTGACATAAAAGAAATGATATGGAACGGCAACAGCGACACGCTTATGATAACCGAGAACACTCAGCCGGCGATACTCACGATGTCTGCCGCGGCGCTTAAAGTCGCGGAGGAGATCGGACTCAAGCCCGACGTGGTCGCGGGTCTGAGCTTGGGCGAGTACACCGCCCATGTCTGCTCGGGCAGCATGAAATTTTCCGACGCGGTTCGCTTGGTTAAAAAGCGCGGCAAGTATATGCAGGAGGAGGTTCCGCTCGGCGTCGGCGCTATGGCTGTTATTTTGGCGCTCACTCCCGAGGACGTGCGCGAGATCTGCGCCAAAGCCTCGGAAAAAGGTATCTGCGAGCCCGCCAACTTCAATTGCCCCGGTCAGATAACCGTTGCGGGTGAAAAAGCGGCCGTTGAGTACGCCTGCGAGCTGGCCAAGGAAAAGGGCGCGAAGCGCGCAATGCTTATGCCTGTGTCGGCGCCTTTCCATTGCAGTATGCTGAAGGGCGCGGGCGAGAAGCTCAAAGCGGAGCTTGAAAAGGTTGAGATAGGCGAGATGAAAATTCCGCTGATAACCAACGTGACCGCCGACTACGTCAAGAGCAGCGATGAGATCCGCGACATTCTGGTGCGCCAGGTGTCAAGCTCGGTGCTGTTTGAGGAAAGCCTCAGACGCATGATGGCGGACGGAGTGGACACGTTTATCGAGATAGGTCCCGGCAAGGCTCTCAGCGGCTTCGTAAAGAGGATAGACAAAACAAAGACCATACTCAACATCGAGGACATGGCGTCGCTTAACAAGACAAAGACGGCGCTGGGAATCGACTAAGGGAGGTAATAATAATGGAATACGAGAATAAAACTGTAATAGTGACGGGCTCGGCCCGCGGAATCGGCAGAGAGATTGCGATAAAATTCGGGGGTTTGGGCGCGAACGTTGTGGTTTTTGATATTGATATCGAGGGCCAAGCGGAGACGGCGCAGGCCGTGTGCGACGAGATCAAGGCCGCAGGCGGCAACGCGAAATACTATCTCGGCGACGTTTCAAAGCCCGACGACACCGACGGTTTGATAAAATTTGCCAAGGACGAGTTCGGCAGCGTTGACGTTATAGTGAACAACGCGGGCATCACGCGCGACAATCTTATCATGCGCATGAGCGAGGCGGATTGGGACGCGGTGCTGACCGTTAATTTAAAGGGCGCATTCAACGTGATAAAATCGGCTGCGCGCACTCTGATGAAGCAGCGCGCGGGCGTGATAATCAACATGGCGTCGGTATCCGGCGTCATGGGCAACGCGGGTCAGGCGAACTACGCCGCGTCAAAAGCGGGACTTATCGGCCTCACAAAGTCGGTGGCGAAGGAACTGGCGTCGCGCAACATTCGCTGCAACGCCATAGCTCCGGGATTTATTCAAACGCCGATGACCGACAAGCTGCCCGAGAACATACAGCAGTCGTATAAGGACGCGATACCGCTCAAGCGGTTCGGCCAAGTCGAGGATATCGCAAATTTAGCGGTGTTCCTGGCGGGCGACGGCGCAAAATATATAACAGGTCAGGTAATAAATGTTGACGGCGGCCTTGTTATGTGATATAGTATTGAAAAATAAATTAAAATAAAGCAAATAAACAAATTAAAACAATGTAAATGGAGGAAACAAAATGGATATTTTTGAAAAGGTTAAGGAAATCACGGTTGACCAGCTGGGCGCCGACGAGGACGCGGTAACAATGGACGCCTCGTTCATTGACGATCTCGAGGCTGATTCACTGGATATCGTTGAGCTTATGATGGCCCTTGAGGAAGAGTTCGACATCGAGATCCCCGATGAGGACGCGGAGAAGATCTCAACCGTCAGCGACGCCGTTGACTATATCAAGGAGCATCAGGACTAATTTGATTATTTTACGGGCACGGCGCATAAGGCTCTTGTGAGAGTTTATGCAGTCGTAAAGTAAATGCTGATTAAATATGGTGCATACGATGTGCCAAGCCGCAGGCGTTATTTAGTCAGCAGTTACATAAGGCGGCATGTCCGCATGCCGCCTTGTGTGTCCGTGTGCCCAAGGCGGCAGATTATACAGAAGCTTGTTTTTTGTCAAAGCAAGCCTCTGTATAATTTATCGAAATCTACAAAAGCGAATGGCTTAGGAGGAAACAGCAAAATGAACAGAGTAGTTATAACGGGCGTCGGAGCGGTCACGCCGGTCGGTATAGGAACCGACAATGTTTGGGAGAACATAAAAAACGGCGTTTCGGGAATCGGCAGGATAACAAAGTTCGACCCGACCGACTTCGCCTGCCAAGTGGGCGCCGAGGTCAAGGACTTCGACGCGTCCGATTATATAGACAAAAGAGAAGCAAAGCGCATGGACCTTTTCGTGCAGTACGCGGTCGCGGCGGCGAAAATTGCCGTAGACGACGCGAAGCTTGACATGAAACAGGAGGACCCGACCCGCGTCGGCGTTATGGTCGGCTCGGGAATCGGCGGCATCAACACGCTGTGCGAGCAGCACAAAAGACTGCTCGACAAGGGCCCGGGCAGAGTTTCGCCTTTTATGATACCGATGATGATATCAAACATGGCCGTGGGCCAGATAGGAATAGCCTTCGGCTGCAAGGGCGTTAACCTCACAACGGTTTCGGCCTGCGCCTCGGGCACCGACGCCATAGGCCAGGCGATGCTGGCGATACGCAGAGGCGACGCCGACGTTATGCTGACCGGCGGAGCCGAGGCGACCATCAATCAGCTGGCTCTGGCGGGATTCTCGTCCATGAAGGCGCTGACAACCAGAAACGACGAGCCCGAAAAGGCGTGTTCGCCCTTTGACAAAAAGCGCGACGGCTTTATCATGGGTGAGGGCAGCGGCATTATGGTTATCGAGTCGCTGGAGCATGCCAAGGCGCGCGGCGCGAATATAATAGCCGAGCTGGTGGGCTACGGCTCGACCAACGACGCATACCATATCACGGCCCCCGCTCCCGACGGAGAGGGCGGCGCCAGATGTATGGCCGCGGCCGTTAAGGATGCCGGAATAAGCCCCGACCAAGTTGATTACATAAACGCACATGGCACATCCACGCCATATAACGACAAGTTCGAGACCGCGGCCATCAAGACGGTGTTCGGCGATCACGCGTATAAGCTGGCGGTCAGCTCCACCAAGTCGATGACGGGCCACATGCTGGGCGCCGCCGGAGGAATCGAGGGCATTATATCCGCGTGGGCTGTCCGCGACGGGTTCCTGCCTCCCACTATCAATCTGGACGACCCCGACCCCGAATGCGACCTTGACTATGTTGCCAACAAGGGCAGAGCGGCGGATATCGAGTACGCCGTCTCAAACTCTCTCGGATTCGGAGGACACAACGCGTCTATCGTGATCAAAAAATACACCGAGCAGTAAAAAACGACACAGGCTTCCCCTGCGGGGGAGCCTTTATTTTCAAAGGAGCTTGTATGAAGTATAATTATAAATTCAAAAACAGAGATCTGTACCGGCTGGCGACCACGCATATTTCATTCGCCAACGATAAGCACATCGAGAGCAATCAGAGACTGGAGTTTCTGGGCGACAGCGTGCTGTCGTTTGTGGTCGCCGATCATATCTACAAAAAATATCGCGGCGTCGCGGAGGGCGAGCTGACCGAGATCAGGGCTAACGCTGTATGCGAGAAAACGCTGGCGATCGCGGCGGGTAAACTTGAGCTTGGCGAGGACCTGCGTTTCGGGCGCTCCGAGCAGATGTCGGGCGGCAAGCGCAAGGACTCGGTGCTGGCCGATACATACGAGGCCGTGCTGGCGGCGATATACTTAGACGGCGGCATAGAGCCCGCCCGCGAGTTTGTGATGAGCACGATCGGCGATATGATAGGCGACACCTCGTATGTGGAGCTTGAGAACTACAAGTCCGAGATACAGAGCTACTACCAGAAGCGCGACAGGAACCGCGAGGTGGTGACATATCGCCTGATAAGCAAGTCGGGCCCCGACCACAACCCGTATTTCGAGGTCGAGGCGGTGTACCGCGGAAAGGTCATCGGCAAAGGCGGTGGCAAGACGCGCAAGAGCGCGGAACAGGAGGCGGCGAAATATGCCCTCGAGCAGACCCGTGAGAAAAAAGTATAATATCCCGCTGTTTATTCCCCACGAGGGCTGCGGCCACGACTGCGTGTTCTGCAATCAGCGCAAGATAACAGGCTTTCAGACCTCGGTGACGCCCGAGCGGGCGGGGGAGGAGATATCAAATATACTCTCAACTATCAAAAATCCCGACTGCGATATTGAGATAGCGTTTTTCGGCGGCAGCTTCACGGGGCTTGATCTTGGGCTCCAGCGCCGCTTTTTTGAGACCGCCGTCTCATTCCGTGACGAGAGGATACGCGGAATCAGACTGTCCACCAGACCCGATTACATAAACAAAAAAGTGCTCGATCAATGCGAAGAGTTTGGCGTCAGGACCATAGAACTGGGCGTGCAGTCGGCGAGCGACCGGGTGCTTGAACTCAACCGCCGAGGCCACACCTTTGAGCGGGTGAAAGAGGCGTCCGCGCTGATAAAGGAGCGCGGCATTGACTTGGGGCTGCAGATGATGGTCGGCATGTACGGTTCGGATAGGGAGACCGATATTTATACCTGCGAAAAAATAATCGAGCTAAATCCCGTGTGCGCAAGGATATATCCCACGCTGGTGCTGAGCGGAACGCAGCTTGAAAATCTTTACAAAAGCGGAGAATACGAGCCTTTGACTCTTGAGGAGGCGATAGAGACTTCCGCGGAAATTCTGAGCCGTTTCAGAGAAAACAGCATAAGCGTTATAAGAGTTGGGCTGTACCCCGGCGAGGACCTGCGCTCGGACGGAAATATAGTCGCCGGGCCGTTTCACTCGGCTTTCGGCGAGCTGGTCGAAAACAGGATATACAGAAATAAAATAGAAGCGGAGATAATAAAAAACGGAATAAGAGATCAAGAATATGAGATTTGCGCGCCGCCCTCCGAGACCTCGAAGATCATAGGCCAAAGGGGCTGCAACCGTGAGTATTTCAAAGAAAAATACGGAGTGAGATTATGCTTGAAACCGATATGAAAGAGGATTTTTTCTGGTACCTCGACTCAAAATTTCAGAAGATCCGAGTGATGGAAGAGGTGGTTATCGGCAAATCCCGCGCCGATGTTATGGCGGTGCTGCCCGATGAGCTGCTGGGTTTTGAGCTCAAAAGCAACGGCGACACCTACGCGCGCCTGCCGTCTCAGACCAAGTATTACGACAAATACTTTGACAGAAACTACCTCGTTGTGGGCGAGACCCACAGAAAAAACGCCCACAAGCACGTGCCGTCCCATTGGGGGATAATCATGATCCCCGATGTGGGAAACGACATCCGCGTGCTGCGTGAGGCCGAAAAAAATCCGAAAGCCAAAATGCGGTGGCAGCTGTCGCTGCTCTGGCGCAGCGAGCTTATGAACATAAGGCTCGAAAACGGGCTTTATAAATACGCCGACAAAAGCAAGCTGTTCGTGATAAAATACATGATCGAAAAGCTCGACGAGCAAACCTTAAAGCGCGGCCTGTGCCAAGAACTCTTCGAGCGTGAATATAACGTAGCGATTAGTGATTAGCGAATAGCGAATACGCGGGAATAATTTGTCAAAAAACATAAGCGTATCCCCGCGGCCGTAGGGGACGGCGCCCTCGGCGTCTCGGCTCGCCCCTTGGGGAGAGCTGTCACCGAAGGTGACTGAGAGGGGTTAACGTAGCGAATAGCGAATACGCGGAAATAATTTTAAAAAAACATAATCAAATGATTGCATTTGATTATGTTTTGTGTTATAATAACTGTAATAATAATTATTATAGGAGTGATAAATATGGCTAATACTTTAGTTCAGTTCCGAGCGGATGAAACGGCGCGAATAAAGGCAATCGGCATTTGCGAAAAGCTGGGTATTGATTTGCAGACATATCTTCGTATGTGTATGGCAAGGCTTATACAAGAAAACGGGATCCCGTTCAGCATGAAACTGGATAGCGAATCGGAAAATCGCGGAATAAACGCGATGAAAGCCGCCTCGCGCATAGCCTTGGAAACAGGGATCGCCGATATGTCATTGGACGAGATAAACGCTGAAATATCAGCCGCAAGAAAAGAGGCCTCTGAATGAAATATTATGCGGTTATAGATACAAATGTTCTTGTGTCCGCTATGCTCAAATGGAATTCCGTTCCGGGAAATGTTATGGAACTTGTTTATATCGGTACAATTGTTCCGCTTTTAGATCCGTTGATAGTCAAGGAATACAAAGACGTGCTTAAGCGTCCAAAATTTCATTTGACGCAAAAAATTATAAATGACACAATCGAAGAAATTGAGCGGCTCGGAATATATATTGATTCAGACGAAACAGATGTTGAGTTTCCCGACCCAAGCGACAGGATATTTTATGAAGTTGTTATGGAAAGCAGAAAAACTGAAAACGCATATTTGATTACCGGAAATATAAAGCACTTTCCGAATAAATCTTTTGTGGTTACTCCGAGAGAAATGATGGATATTATAATAAACGATATTGTATAAAAATAAAGTTTTAATTTTGCCGGCGGCATGGTTTCGGCTGTGCCGTTGTTTATTTTTCCGAATAATTACGGCGGCTAAGCCGAGAAACAGACAAAATATTTGCCGGCGAGTATAGACATACTTGCGAATATTTTTTAATATTTTTATTTGACCTTTTGGAAATAATATGATAGAATGAATTTGCCACGTAAATTAAATATTTTACTCTTTATATTAAGGGTGCATTTTTCATTGTGTAAAAATGTACGCTCTATTTTCGCATCCTTGTTAAAGAGTGAAATAATTTGCGTGGCAGCAATCGGAGCTAAACATTTTTCGTGTGTGGTTCCGTTTGTGACCACACACTTTTTATTTTTAGGAGGTATATTTTTATGAAAAGAGTTTTATGTTTAAGTTTGGTATTAACAATGATTTGCGCGTTGCTGACGTTTATGCCTGTGACCGCAGCAACAATAATTGACAGCGGCAATTGCGGAGCGCAAGGCGACAATGTGAAATGGTCGCTTGACAGCGAAGGCACCCTGACGATCAGCGGCTCGGGTGAAACTAAGGATTATTTTGGTGATTCACCCTTTTTTAGTTCTCAAAACATAAGAAAAGTTATTATTAAATACGGAATCACACGTATTGGAACATGGATTTTTCGTGACTGCTCCGAATTGGAAAATATTATCTTACCAGACAGCATTACAAGTATTGGCGAATACGCGTTTTGCGATTGCGCCAAACTTTCAAGCATAAATATACCTAATAACGTTACACAAATAGGTAATAATATTCTTTATGGCACAGGATATTATAATGATTCCCACAACTGGATCAATGGGGTACTTTATGCAAAAAACTATTTGTTAAATGCGGATAAAGAACTGGTTACAGATGAATATATAGTTAGAAATGGTACAAAATGTATTGCTGATCTAGCATTTTATGGTTGCAATAAGTTAAAAAGTATTACTATCCCAAACGGTATTAAAAATATAGGTCCGAGTACGTTTTCGGGTTGTATAAGTTTGTTAAATGTAAATTTACCTGATAGTATAGTTACTATTGGCGATACAGCATTCAGAGAATGTAGTAATTTAGAAAAAATAAATATACCAAATGGTGTGGTATTAATTGGTATAGGTGCATTTATGGATTGTGTCAGCTTAAAAACTATAAATATACCAAATGGTATAACAAATATTAACGATGATTTATTTAACAATTGTATAAACTTGGAATATATTTCCCTGCCAAAAAGTATTACCAACATTGGCGATAGAGCTTTTGAAGGATGTGAACGCTTATTAAATATAGATATACCTGCAAACGTAACAAATATAGGCGAACAAGCATTTTGTAGGTGCATTACGTTAACCTACATAAATATACCTAATAGTGTTACCAATATCGGTGATTACGTTTTTTCAGGATGCTCCGGTTTAAAAAGCATAAAGTTACCGGACGGCATTACATATATTGGGGATAGTGTATTTGTTGATTGTGTCGGTTTAAATAGTATAAGTATACCAAATAGTATAATAGAAATTGGAAATAGCGCATTTGACTATTGTGATAATCTTAAAGATATATATTACAGCGGCACAAAGCAAGAGTGGAAAAATATAAATATTGGCAAATGGAACGATCCACTTTTCAACGCTACTATTCATTACAATTCGACAATGCCGAGTGAGGCAACGCCCACGCCCACGCCAAAACCTACATCGACTCAAAAGCCTACGCCTACCCAAACTCCTACGCCAATACCTACGGTCAAGCCTACAGTCGACCCGAATGCGCCTTCGGTTGAGATCACCGAGGTATCGGATGGTTTTTTAACGGCCAAAGTAAGCAATTGCGATGATTTATTCGCGCAGGTGATTTTGGCGGTGTACAACAAAAACGGTGTGCTGATTGATATGCGGCAGAGTTATAATTTCGGCGAGGTATATCTCTTTAGCAATTATCTTCAAAACGCGAACATAAAAGTAATGCTGTGGAGCGATACGGACAGCATAAAGCCGCTGGCCGAAACCGCGGAAATGAGTTTGTAAAAAATAATTAATTCTTCCCAATTAAATCCAAAGGGCGGGCGGCTGCGGCCGGAGCCGCGAAGCGGGTTCGAGACACTATTGTATTTCGATTGCACATATAAACGATGCCACAAATCACAAGACCGTCAAGGACATGCGAGGCCGTCCGCCTTTATAGCCTCGCCTTCCTTTAGGAGGGAGAGGTGCCCGCTTTGCGGGCGGAGAGGGAGGCGAACCGGCGTAGGGAAATTACTCCCTCTCAGTCTGCTTCGCAGACAGCTCTCCCCCTTAAAAGGAGGAGAGCCGGGACGACGAGGGCGCCGTTCCCTACGGCGTTTTGTCGGGGATTATGTGTTGTCTCGGTTGAATTTCATTTCGTTCAGTTCCTGGCGGGTTATCAGGACCTGGCGGGGTTTGGTGCCCTCGTAGGGGCCTATTATTTTTCGCTCTTCCATCTGGTCGATCAGTTTGGCGGCGCGCTGGTAGCCCATTTTGAATTTGCGCTGGAACATGGCGACCGACGCCTGACCGTTCTCGAGGACAAGCTCGACGGCCTCCAGAAACATATCGTCGGTCTTTGAGAGCGGGCCGCTGTCCGAGCCCGGGGTCTCGCGGGGCGATGCGTTTTCAAGGTCCGCCGCGACTTTTTCATGCTCTTTTTCGATCTCCTCGATCAGCTCCTCATCGTACTCGGCCTCGTACTGGTCCTTGATGTAATTGACAAGTGCCTCGATCTCGTTGTCTGACACATAGTTGCCCTGCACGCGTATGGGTTTAAGCTCCCCTCTGGGATAATAGAGCATGTCGCCCATTCCCAAAAGCTTTTCGGCGCCCGCCGAGTCGATTATCGTGCGGCTGTCCACCTGCTGCGACACAGCGAACGCGATACGCGAGGGGATGTTTGCCTTGATAACGCCTGTTATAACGTTGACCGACGGCCTCTGGGTCGCGATGACCAGATACATTCCTGCGGCTCTCGCCAGCGCCGCAAGGCGGTTTATAGCTTCCTCGACCTCGCTTTTCGCCACGCTCATAAGGTCGGCCAGCTCGTCTATGATTATCACTATCTCGGGCAGCTTGGCGTCGGGCTCCCCGTTTTCCTCCATCAGCTTGTTGTAGCCGTCAAGATTGCGAACCTTATTGTCTTTGAGCAGCGCGTAGCGGTTCTGCATCTCGATAACCGCCCAGTTGAGGGCGCCCGCCGCGTGCTTCGGGTCGGTCACGACCGGGATAAGAAGGTGCGGTATCCCGTTGTAAACGCCCAGCTCGACCATTTTGGGGTCGACCATTATCATCTTTATCTCGTTGGGCTTCGCCTTGTATAAAATACTGGTGATAAGCGAGTTTATGCAGACCGATTTTCCCGAGCCCGTGGCTCCGGCGATGAGTATGTGCGGAAAGTCCGCAATGTCCGCCACGACGCAGCTGCCGCTGATGTCCTTGCCCAGCGCCACCGCGGTCTTTGACTTTTTGTTTTTAAACTCGGGCGTGTCGATGACCTCGCGTATCGGCACCGACTGGCGCTCGGTGTTGGGTATCTCGATTCCTATCGCCGATTTTCCGGGGATCGGCGCCTCGATTCGAACGCCCGACGCCGCCAGGCTCAGCGCTATGTCGTCGGAGAGGCCGGTGATCTTTGAGACTTTGACGCCCTTTCCGGGCTGCAGCTCAAAGCGGGTGACCGACGGCCCCTGCGTGATGTTTATTATCTGCGCCTCGACCTTAAAGCTGTTTAAGGTGTCAAGCAGGCGGTTGGCCTTTTCCTCAAGCTCGCGCTTGATCTCGTCCTTGGTTTTGCGCCTGTGCCGCGGCTCGGCCAAAAGGTCGATGGGCGGCAGGCTGTAGTGATAGTAAACGGGAGTGTTAAGCGCTTCCGTTTTTCCGATCTCGGCGGCGATCTTGTCCGCCTCGGAGGCGTCCTTCTGAGGTTCGCCGCTTTCAAGCGCCATTTTTCTGCCTCGGGTCACAGCCTCGTCAAGGGGCGCTCCGCTGTCTAAAGCCGCTTTTGTCAGCGGGTCGAGCTTGTCCTCCATTGCCGCGTCGCTCGGCGGTTCAAAGTCATCGCCGCCGTCCGATTCGGGCTTTGGATTGGCGGAGCCGTCCTTCGGCGGTATATCGGTCAGAGCGCCCGTCTCGGATTTATCCAGAAAAGAGGGCACGTCAATATCGTCAAAGGGGCCGTCGTCGTCCGTTTCGGGTTCTATGGTGCCGCTTTTAATTCCGTCTATGTCAAAGGGCAGGTCCTCAAGCCTGAATTTCGGGCGCTCCGAGTCGGCGAGATCGCCGCTCTGCTCCTCGTCCTCGCGGATAACGAACCGCTGCGGCTTGGTGGGCGTCTCGGGAATATTCGGCTTTTCGGAACGCGGCTTGGGTTTCGGAAGCGTCTGATCAACGCTGCTTCGCGCTTCGCGTCTGAGGCGCTTCGCCTCTTTTTTTGCCGCGCGGCGGTCTTT
>CANQLT010000055.1 GCA_947624775.1 uncultured Monoglobus sp. | reverse complement strand
CGTTATCGACGGCATGAGGGCGCCGCCGCAGCCCTCAGACTCCAGATACGAGCCTCGCTCCTCGATCATGTTGATCGGCGAAAGTGCAGTGTCGGACGCCATGAAAAGCTTCTTTCCGTGAGATGAGCACCACTGCGCGACGGGCATCAGGCTGGCGTCCCTGAATCGGGCGGTTATCCTGCGCCAATAGCGGTCCTTGAATTTCGAGGGCTCACCCTCTGAAAACAGTTCCTTTAAAAACGGCTCGGCTTCCATTCCGTAGTCGTTTTTGAATTCCTCTTCTATCTCGTCGTACCAGGGCACGGTCGAGCCGCTCAGGTCCGAAAAGCCCGGGAACTCGGCGCAAAAGCCGGTTATATAATCAAAAGCCTCGCCGGAAAGCCCCGCCTTCACGCGCTCATACACGCTGCCTATCGTCTCGTAGGCGCACACCTCGTAAAATGGAGACGGACGATTCGGGTCGCTGATCTTCATGACCTCACCATCGTTGCCGAGAGCCAGACGGCACGAGCCAACTGCGGGCGCCGAGGCCTCTCCGCTCCGCACGCCGCTGAGACCGAGCCACACCGAAAGCTCCCTCTCGGCGCAGCACGCGATCAGGTCTCCGAGCGCGGAAAGAAAGCCGTCCTCAAGGGTTCCGAAGGTCAGCACAACTCCGTCAAATCCGTGTTCTTTGATTTGACCAAGCCTCTTTTTGATGATGTTCATATCGTCCTCGTCGGTGATGTCGACAATATCATCGATGATCAAGGACAGCAAAAAGTTTAACCCGTTCATAATATTTCTCCTTACGCGGTCTGCGATCGCATTTTCGAAGTTGACAAAACAGTTAATTATTATTATACTATAACTAAATAAAAAAATAAACTGTTTTTTTAAAATTTTTATAAAGGAGCGAACAAAATGAAAATAGCTTTGATCAACGAAAATTCACAGGCGGCAAAGAACGGCATTATCTACGCGTCGCTCAAAAAGGTCGCCGAGCCTTTGGGACACGAGGTCGTTAACTACGGCATGTACAGCGCGGACGACGAGGCGCAGCTCACCTATGTTATGAACGGACTGCTGGCGGCGATTTTGCTCAACTCGGGCGCGGCCGACTTTGTGGTTACCGGCTGCGGCACGGGCGAGGGCGCAATGCTGGCGCTCAACTCGTTCCCCGGTGTGCTCTGCGGACACGTCACAAGCCCTCTGGACGCGTATCTGTTCGGTCAGGTGAACAACGGCAACGCGATAGCCATGCCGTTCGCGCAGGGCTTCGGCTGGGGCGCCGAGCTGAATCTCGACTACACCTTTGAAAAGCTGCTGTGCGACGAGATGGGCGGCGGCTATCCCAAAGAGAGAGCGGTTCCCGAGCAGGCCAACAAGAAGATACTGGACGAGGTAAAAAAGATTACGCATCATGACATCATGTATGTGCTCAAAAACATCGACCAAGACTTCCTGAAAAAGACTATCAGCGGCAAAAAATTCTCGGAGCTGTTCTTCGAAAGCTGCAAGGTCCCCGAGATAGCGGAGTACCTGAAAGGCGTTTTGAACTAAAAATCCCCGCGCCCGCCGCAAGGCGGGCATTTTGCCGCTCGCGGCAAAACAAGCAAGCGAAGGCGTTCAGGGCTCCCGCAAAGCGCCAACGCAGTGCAAACAGGGCTCCCGAAAACGCTTGCGTTTTTGGGAAGAAGGAACAAATTCGCAGCGATAAGCAAAAGGAGCATGCGCCTTTTGTGATAAGCGGAGAAATTTGCGACGCGGGAAAGAGGAACCGACCCGCAGCGGGCGCAGCTTTTGCCGTTCGCGACAAAACAAGCAAGCGAAGGGATTCAGGGCTCCCACAAAGCGCCAACGCAGTGCGCTTTGTGGGAAAGAGGAGCAAATTCGCAGCGGTGAGTAAAATACGCTTGCGTATTTTACGATAAGCGGAGAAATTTGCGACGCGGGATCGGCGACGACACGAAATGCGCGTTTTTTAACGTGAATGATGTTGTTTTTTAATAAAATATATGATATACTTTAATCAAATAAAAAAATAATATTAATTAACAACATTTTAAGGAGGTAAATCTATGAATCCTGTTTCAACACCCATACCCGAAGATCTTGTCGGCGGACTGGCGGTCGGTGGCATATTGGGATTGGGCGTCGGCTTTTTCATTGCTTGCGCCATCGTGTTTTGGATCTTCCAAATCATCGCGTACTGGAAAATGTTCACCAAGGCGGGCGAGCCCGGCTGGAAGAGCATTATCCCGCTTTATAACCAATACGTCATGTATAAGCTGACTTGGAAAACATCGTGGTTCTGGATCTCATTGATCGTCGCTGTTGTATACGGCGTATTCACGTCTTTGAACCAAAACTTCCCCGATGTTATGCTCTACGCGGTTCTGGTGATCGTATTCGCGATCATCATTCTGGTAATCTCGATAATCTCGTACCACAAGATCTCAAAGTCATACGGACACGGCGCGGGATACACCGTGGGCATGCTCTTCCTGTGGCCCATATTCGTGCTTATCCTGGGCTACGGCAAGTCAAGGTACATAGGCCCCGAAGGCATAGCAAAATCTTAACAAGCAGACAAAAAACAAGGCGGATCATTTTTGATCCGCCTTGTTTTATTGTTTTTATTCTCCGGGATATTTCATTCCCCAGCGGGCACGCATCTCATCCATAACGCCCATCACGAACAAGCTCTCGCTGTGCGGCATTTCAGCGCACTCGATCTTTCCGTCGTTTATCGCCCTGATGCAGGCGTTCAGCTCATATACATAGCCCGATTCAAACTTGGGCGCGATCTCGCGGATAAGCTCTTTTTTATCGTTATAGACCTTGGTGCTTTTCCAGTTCGACGGTCCCGCTATCTCGATAATTCCATTCTCGCACATCAGCGTGATCTTCGAGTCGGTGCACATATCGGTGCAGCACATCAAGGTGCCCGTCACTCCGTTTTTGTATTTTATCACGGTCAAGCTGTGGTCGTCCACGCCCTTGTCGGACAAAGCGCCCGAACTGTACTCTACCTCAAAATCATCGCCCAGCAGCATCGACGCCGCTGTCACGTTGTATATTCCCAGGTCAAGCAGCGCGCCGCCTCCCAGCTTCGGGTCGTGTATCCACACAGAACCCGTCTTTTTGGAGCCGAAGTTCGACTGCAGCATCACGGGCTTTCCTATCTCTCCGCCCGAAATGACCTCCTTTATCTCGCGAACCCACGGGAAAAATCTGGTCCAGACCGCCTCGCATATAAAGACATTATGCTCTCTCGCCGTTTTGAACAGGTCCTCCGCCTGCGCGCGGTTTAAGCAAATCGGCTTTTCACAAAGCACACTCTTGCCCCGTTCCAGCAGCTTTTTGGAAAGCTCGTAGTGGAGAGGATGGATCGTAGCGATATACACCAGCTCGATATTCGGGTCCTCAATCAGCTCGTCATAGCTGCCGTAGGCCTTTGGAATATCAAATTCCTTCGCGAATTTCTCCGCCGCTTCGAGCGTCCTTGACGCAACGGAGTAAAACTCCGCCTCTTCGGTAAGCCTCACTGCCCTCGCCATCGAATGAGCGATATGCCCCGTTCCGATTATTGAAACTTTCATAAATGCCTCCTGCGCCTCCCTCACAGCCTCCCCCTCCTTTTAAGGAGGAGGTGCCCGTAAAGTCCGATCACTATTGCTGTAGGGGCGGATATTATCCGCCCGCTTTTGTTTTCCTCATTTTCTCTGCCCCATAGCCTCCCCTTCCTTTAGGAGGGGGAGGTGCCTGCGAAGCAGGCGGAGGGGGTGGTTCTACTTCCTTTTTATCTCATAAACATCCGACATCGGCTTGATGTTCTCGGTGCCGTCCCAGATAAAGCCGCGGATCACCGCCGTGTCAGCCGTGGGCGTCAGCGCCGCCTCGGCGGTACCGCCCAAAGACGGGTCGTACTCCGTCACAGCGGCAATCGTCGCCGCTCCGCTTTGATCATAGCCCGCGATTATAATGCTGCACGGCTCCGACAGTCCGGTCGCCGTTAGCGTTACCTCGCCGTCCGCGAAGCTTTCGATTTCGGCCCCGTTTTGACTGAACTTGACCGTCGGCTCGGAAGGCTGCGGCTTATCGGTTGGTTGCGGCTCATCGGTCGGCCGCGGGCCTTCCGTGGGCTGTGGCTCAACGGTGGGCTCCGGAGGAGAAACGACAGCCGAGCCCTCAGGCGCGAGCACGCTGATATTGTCTATGCCCAACAGGTTTGCCGCGCTGCCTCTTGTGGAAGCGCCGACGCTTGTTATATTCAAAGACGGTATCTCGCCTTTGGTTGTTCCCGAACCAAGCTCGACTGTTTCTATCTTGCCATAACTTCCGTCCGCGTTTTTATTGTAAACCGTGATCGAATTGTTTGACGAGGTGTACCGGACCCTCAGGCTGTACCAGGTGTTCGCCTTGTAAGTAAAGCTGCCCAGCGTCGTGTCAAGACCCTTTGGGCTTTCTCCTTTTGATTCATCAAACGAGCCCTTTGAGAAATAATCGGTTATTTTAAGGCACGGCGTCTTTTCTTTGCCATCCTCTCCGGTCTTGAGCTCAAATATCCTGCCGTCCACAGTTTTTTCCGGAACATACGAATTTCCGGGGTTAACATTTATATTATCAAACGCGCGGAGCAGGACTGTGTCCTTATTTGTATCGCCCGACATAAAGTCAAAATCTATAACGATTATCTCGGACTCTACGGGCTCCTCGGGCTCGTATGTCCAGCCGTCCTGACCCTTGCCTTTGTCGTCTATCTTCAGGTAATGGTCCGCGCTGCCCGCTGTTTTCTCCGCGATAGAAGGCGCCACAGCGATATCGGGAACATTATCCGCGTTTCCGGTCGAGTAGTTCACTCTTATCTCCATATCATTCTCGTTTGCGATCATGTCGCCGTTGCCGAATTCGGTACCAACGTCAATATTGTCAAAGTTCCACGTTTCGCCCACTAACGGAGGCATTGTGGGATCGGGCGCGTCCGGTTTGATATCCGGATCGGGCTCGCCCTCGGTGGTCTTAAACGATACGCCGTAGAACTCCGCTTTTGAGTTCTCAACGTAAATGTAATAAGTTTTGCCGGCCTCTAAGTTGGCGCTTGTTGACGTGTAAATATTCGCGCTGTCGTTATTGGTCTTGTACATGGCAAGCTCCTCGTCGGCGGTCTTGCCGGGCTCGTGAATAACAAACCTCTTGCCGCTGTTAAGCTTATAATAAACCGTGATAACGCCTTTGGTTTCGGGGGTGTAGGTCAGCGCCATTCCGGACGCTCCGCCGTCCGCGGGAGTGTTCGCGCATGTAAGTCTGCCGGTAAAAGCAACCGAGTCTATCGTTCTGTTGGTCGCCTCGAAGGTCATATCGTCATTGGCGGTAAGGCCGGTCATCAGCGTCTCGCCTTTTGTGACGTTTTTGGACGCTTTCCACATCAGAGTCGGAGCCTCGTTTGTGATCTCCATACCCAAAAATCTTCCTTTAGAGCCTGCGACGTATATATAATAGGTCTGACCCGCCTCGACTTTTCCGGTCAGCACTGCGTCGTTGCCTTCACCCGTTACCGAAGCGACGCAGTCATCCTCTGACTCCGCGCCTTCCTTCATAATATACGCGGTTTTCGAGTTCGCCGCCTGACCCAGCGATGTCAGATAAACATTCAAATATCCGCTCTTTTCCGGAATATATTTAAAGCCGGTGCCGGTCGCCTTTCCGCCGCTCCATTTTCCGCCGTCTGCGCCGCTGATATAATAGGTGTAAGTATTGTCATTCAGCGTCACATTCGCGGCACCGCCGGTCGTATCATGCAGCGTTGTCAAGCCGTCAATAAGCTCGCTGCCCGCATTTTTTCCGTTATCGCTCTCGGACGCTGTCCACTTTGCGGCAGTTGATTTGACCGTGATCGTATAGCTTCTCTTGAGAGTGAATGTGCCGTGCGTGATCTCGGCGTTGAGTATTACAGACGCATCCTTATCAGACGGGCGATTGACCGCCGAGATCGCGTTGTTGCTGATCTTCACCGTGCTCGACGCGCTTGACCATTTGATAGTGCTGCCATTAACGCTGCCCGACACGGGAAGCGTCAAATCGGACGCGTTCTTGATTGTCGCGGGGCTGAGCTTGATTGCGTTTGCATCCTCCATAACCATTTTATAATCTTCGCCCAGATCCATGGTCTTGGGAGACTCCGTAACTATTCCCTCGGGGAATGAGTTAATAGTCAGATCATTCGCGTAATACTCTATATTCATATATCCCTGACCGTAGTAATCGCCCGAGGCGTCATTTGGATTCGTGGGATCAAGCCCTCTTTCGCGCTCCCAATTATCATCCATGCCGTCTTTATCTTCATCGGTCCTGTCAAGCACCGTATTCTTCGGAGGATAATAATCATCATAATTCATCTCTTTGATCTTATAATCCTTGATCGCTTTGAGAAGGGCGGACGACGTTGTGGTGGAATACATGGGACCGCCGGTGAGATAACCCGTGCCGTTCTTCGCCTCGTCCATAACCTGCTGATCTATTTTGGGACGCTTGTCGGCGCTGATACCCGCGCCGGCATAGTTGATAACAGTCTCAAACGCCTCGTCCGCGGTCTCAAACTGATTGCTGTTTAAAACAGACGCGTCGTTGCCGTTTACATCCTCGACCTTAAAGGGCGTGTCAGAGCCGTAGGTCGCCTTATCAAAGCCGCTCATGCCGAGCCACTGGTTATTTTTTTCTATACTTTCATTATAATATGAGCCGTCTGCTTTCCTTATTGTATTGCCGGAAAGGTAGAACTTGTAATTCTCGGGCGCGGAGCCGCTGGATTTAACGAGAAAACGCTGTCCGCCGGTGGTTGAATTTCCCATCTTTAAATAATTATTGACATAATTCTGGTGACCCATGGTGCCGTAACCCGTCTGATAGCCCCAGTCATATATCACGTTGTTTACAAAATCCATCGCCTCGGTCTTTTCGACCTTTCCGCGGAAGTTTCTGGAAACATTGTGGGCTATCATGTTGTGATGCCAGGAATTCTGACCCTTGCCGAACATAACGCCAAAGCCGTGGCAGCCCTTGTCGTGAACCGATATACAGTTTGACGGACCGATCAGCGTGTACTGCACGGTCTGGTGCATATTATTTGAATAAAGGCCCCATTGCTCATCGTTCGCCCAGCCGAGCGAGCAATGGTCAATGATCGAGTTTGAACCGTTGCTTCCTCCCCAGGCGTCACACTCTTTGCCCGTTTCTCCGGGACGGGAGCTGACATATCTGATAATAATATTGTCGCCGCCCATACCGATCTTTCCGCCTCTGAGCGTTATTCCGCCGCCACCGGGCGCGGTTTGGCCGAGGATCGTGACGTTGCCTTTTACCACAACATCGCTTTTCAGCTCAATTGTTCCGCCAACGTCAAAAACAACTATTCTGTTGGAGCCCCCGACCGCGTCGCGGAACGAGCCGGTGCCGCTGTCGTTCAAATTTGTCACATGAACGATCTTTCCGCCGCGGCCTCCGGTGGAATACATTCCCGCACCCTCGGCTCCCGGAAATGCGGGAAGGGTATTCGCCGCCGAAACGGTCGCCGCGGGAACGGCGATACTGCCGATAATAACCGCCGCGGAAAGCAATATATTCATCAGTCTCTTTTTAAATCTCATAAAATCACTCGCTTTCAGAAAAAATATACAATAATTATACAACAATTTTTATGATTTTCCAATAATATGAGAATTGCAAGGCAAATTTTCCGTGTTTTTTGGCAATATAGTGTTATTTAAACTCGTTTTTTCTTTGCCAAAACTGCCTCCCACAGCGCGTTTCGGAAATTTTGCCATATTTTTGTTTGACTTTTTTACAAAAAGGTGTTATAATCTTTCCGATATTTTAAAGTGGGTATTTATGTGCGTTATCCGCGAATATATATTGGAGAGAAACATATGGTATTTTCAAGCTTGTTGTTTATGTGCATATTTCTGCCGGTCGTGCTTCTGTTCTATTTCTGGAACGGAAACGTGACCTACAGAAACGTGGTGCTCGTTATCGCGTCGCTGATATTCTACGCCTGGGGCGAGCCCGTATGGGTCGTTCTGCTTATTCTCAGCGCCGCGGTCGCCTATCTCTGCGGTCTTGCCATAAACAAATATTTCGGCAGATGGCAGGCGAGGCTGGCGCTTATCCTGGCTCTCGTTATCAACCTCGGCCAGCTGGCGGTGTTCAAATACACGGGCTGGATCGTGGACTGCGTGAACTCCGCTTTTCATCTGAACATCCCGTTTTATAACTTTTCGCTGCCTCTGGGCATCTCGTTCTACACCTTCCAGACCCTCTCGTACTGCATAGATATGTACAGAGGCGAGGTCAAGGTCCAGAGGAACCCGATAAACTTTTTGTGCTACGTCTCGATGTTCCCCCAGCTGGTGGCGGGACCCATCGTGCGCTATATCGACATCGAAAAACAGATCAATGACCGAAAAGTCACGCTCAAGGGCTTTGAGTACGGTATACTCCGCTTCACTCAGGGCATGATAAAAAAAGTGGTTCTCGCCAACGGCACGGGCGCGATAGTCTCGACGCTGCTGAGCGGAAATATGCTCGAGTCCTCGGTGCTTTCGGCGTGGGTCGGCATCATCGCCTACACCTTCCAGATATACTTTGACTTTTCGGGATATTCCGACATGGCGATCGGCATGGGCCGCATGTTCGGATTCAACTTCCTCGAAAACTTCAACTACCCGTACATTTCAAAGAACGTCACCGATTTCTGGCGGCGCTGGCACATGTCGCTGAGCACCTTCTTCCGCGACTATGTGTATATCCCGCTGGGCGGCAACAGAAAGCACCAGATCTTCAACATCATGTTCGTGTGGATGCTGACCGGACTGTGGCACGGCGCCAGCTGGAACTTTGTGCTGTGGGGCCTTTACTACGGCATTCTGCTCGTCATTGAGAAAAAGGCGTTCAAGGGCAAGCTGATGCGTCTGCCCGCGTTCTTCGCCCATCTTTACACGATAATCGTGTTCGTGCTGGGCTGGGCGCTGTTCTACTACACCGACTTCGGCTCCCTGCGCGACTGGTTCGTGTGCGCCTTCGGCGGCACCGGAAAGCTGTACGACTACAACGGCTTCACCACGCTCATGTCCAACCTGTGGCTGCTGATCGCCTGCGGCGTTATCTCGACGCCTATAATCAAAAAGCTCGGCCTGTGGCTCTCGGACAAGCTCAAGGCCGTAAGCGTGGTGCTGACACCCGTGCTGGTATTTGCGCTGCTGGCATTCTGCTTTGTGCTGCTGGTGGGCGAGACATACAATCCGTTCCTGTATTTCAGGTTCTGATACCGAAATTTGAGAATTTTTACGAGAGGATAATATAAATGCAAACTGCGAGAAGAATTTTAACGGTCATAGCCTTTGTGCTGTTCCTGATCGCCGGCTTTGTGACGGTGGTTATCCTGCCGCGCGACGAGGCCGCCTCACAGAAAGAAAACCGCGCTCTGGCGGATTTCCCGCATGTGAGCCTTGAGAGCGTGAGCTCGGGAAAGTTCGCGTCCGATTTTGAAACCTACCTTTCCGACAACGTTGGCTACCGCAGCGCCTTCACGGATTTCTCGTCGGGCTACAAAAACAAAAAGGGCATAAACGCCTTCGGCAAGATCGTCGAGAGCAACGCCGACATGGGCACCGGCGAGGGCGGCGTGGGACGCCTGCTGGTCACCGACGACCGCGTTATGGAGATATACAAGGCCGACAAACAGGCCCAGGACGAGTATATAGACATGGTGGACTTTTACGCCCAAAAGCTGCCCGAAAGCATCAAAATGTACTCGATGATAATACCGACCCAGATCGACTTCATGCCGTTTTACAACACGGTGGGCGACAGCGAGAAGGCGGCGATCGACTATCTGTACGATAACTTCAACGACCGCGTCAAAAACATAAACGTGTACGACAGCTTAAAGGCTCATTTCGAGCAGGGTGAATACGTGTATTTCCGCACCGACCACCACTGGACGCAGCTGGGCGCGTACTATGCCTACCACAAAATGGCCGAGGCGATGAACTTTATGCCTCTTTACATCAACGAATTTGAAAAGGGCGAGGTCAAGGACTTCACGGGCTATCTCTACAGTCAGGCCGAGGCGCCGTATCTCTACGACCACCGCGACACGATTGAGTATTACAAAAACGCCCTCAACGACATACCCTTTGACTGCATGACGTACAGCTATATCCCGGGCCAGGCCTTCCCCTACACCGGAAAGATGTTCGACCTGAGCCGCGGCGCGTCATACACCATGTTTTTGGGCGGCGACCAGCCGTATATCGAGATAAACACAAACGGCGCGACCAAGAAAACGCTGCTCATGCTCAAGGACTCATACTCCAACGCGCTGATACCGTGGCTGGCCAGCTCCTACAGCAAGATAATCGTGATAGACGCAAGGACATTCGACCAGACCATAACAAAGATCCTGAACACCACGCCGATAGACGACTTTCTTATCACCAACTACATCCTCGGCACCAACTTCCGCGACTACATCAAAATGTGCCGGGATATATACTAACGTAGGGATTAGCGATTAGTGAATAGCGAATACGTGGAAATACGCCTGCGCATCCCGTTTCGGCATCCCCGCGAACGTTTAAAATTTCTGATCACTATTGCTAATTACTAATCACTATGTTGGCTCGCCCCTTGGGGAGAGCTGGCTGCGGCTTGTTCGCAGACTGAGAGGGCTCAACATAGGAACTATGAACCTAACCTATTATATTGTTCGATTATTAACACAAATTTGTAACTTTTTTGTTAGAATTTTGTAATTTCTCTTTACAAACTTGTAATAATATGTTATAATACAGAAAATGATTGTGAAGAGGGGTTAGATTATTGTACGGTCAAAATGATTTATCAAAAATTAAGTCCAATCTTGCCGATAATGTGGGCAACAAAGTCAGATTAACGGCCAAGAAAGGCAGAAAACAGATTGTTACACGAGAGGGAGTCATTGAAAGCACCTATCCCAGTATTTTTACTGTGAAGCTTGACAACCAGAATGAGTTCTTCACAACCGAGCGCAGGGTATCTTACAGCTACGCTGATGTTCTGACAAAGTCGATTGAGCTTGTTATATACGCTCCCGACGAGGGCGAGGCCGATGTTATGTCGGAGCCGGAGCCCGAAATGGAGGACATTGTTTAATCGTACATTCCTAATCTTACGTAACACATCTATCGGGGCGCTGAGCCGCTCCGAATCTCAGGGACAGCCGAATTATCGGCTGTCCTTGTTTTTGTTATCAAAACGTAACACATATATAAAATAAATACCCGCCGCGGACGCTTGACTTTTTTAAAAAACTCATGTATAATATATTTGTGACTTTATGTATGCACATATTTTGTTTATGCAGATTCACTTGTATCGACTTCTTTAACTATATAAAAATATAGAAAACAGATTTTAACTAATTAGGAGGTGCTTTAAAATAACTATACTGCCATGGATATTATTGATAGTCGTTTTCCTGCTGGGAGTCGCGGCAGCGTTCGCGGCGTTTAAATACGGCTATTCATATAGAAAAAAATTCGCCGAGGTAAAAATCGGCAGCGCCGAGGAAGAGGCCGAGAGGATCCTCTCCGAGGCAGGAAAAACCGCGGAAAAGGACGCGGAAAACATCAAAAAAGAAAAATTGATCGAAGCAAAAGAAGAGATACATAAATTAAGAAGCGAGCTTGACAAAGAAACCAAAGAGAGACGAAACGAACTGCAGAGACAGGAACGCCGTGTGCAGCAAAAGGAAGACGCGATAGACAAAAAAAGCCGCATGATCGAGAAGCGCGAGGAACAGATCCAGCGCAAGCTCAACGAGGCGGAAGAGGTTCAGGCCGAGGTGGAGCGCGTTAAGAAGCTCCAGATAGCACAGCTTGAAAAAATCGCCACCATGACGGCATCGCAGGCAAAAGACCTGCTCCTCAAAGAGGTCGAGGACGACGTTAAGCACGAGTCCGCGTTGCTTATCAAAAGCGTTGAGGAACAGGCAAAGGAAGAGGCGGACGAGAAAGCCCGCAAGATCATCACCGGCGCCATACAGAGATGCGCCGCGGACCACGTTACCGAGACTACCGTTTCGGTCGTTCCCCTGCCCAACGACGAGATGAAGGGCCGTATTATCGGCCGCGAGGGCAGAAACATCAGAACCATCGAGACCCTGACGGGTATCGACTTGATTATCGACGACACGCCCGAGGCGGTTATCCTTTCGGGTTTTGACCCGGTAAGACGCGAAGTCGCCAGACGCTCCCTTGAGAAGCTTATCAGCGACGGCAGAATACATCCGGGAAGAATTGAGGAAATGGTTGAAAAATCCCGCAGGGAGGTCAACCATATCGTTAAAAAAGAGGGCGAGAAGGCGGTGTTTGACACCAACGTTCACGGCCTCAACCCCGAGCTTATCCGTCTTATCGGACGGCTCAAGTTCAGAACCAGCTACGGTCAGAACGTGCTCCAGCACTCAATCGAGGTCTCGCATCTGGCGGGACTTATGGCCGCCGAGCTTGACGCCGACGTGGCGCTGGCGAAACGCGCCGGACTGCTGCACGACATAGGCAAGGCTGTCGATCACGAGGTCGAGGGCTCGCACGTCACAATAGGCGCCGACCTCGCCAAGAAGTACAAGGAAAACGACAAGGTCGTTCACTGTATACTGGCGCACCACGGCGACATCGAGCCCCAAACGATCGAGGCGTGCCTGGTTCAGGCGGCGGACAGCATATCGGCCGCAAGACCCGGCGCCAGACGCGAAAATCTGGAAAACTATATCAAGCGTCTCGAACAGCTTGAGGAGATCTCCAACTCGTTTGACGGAGTTGACCGCTCGTTCGCGATACAGGCGGGCCGCGAAGTCAGGATCATGGTCAAGGCCGACAAGGTCAGCGACGACGACACGATCCTCATGGCGAAGGATATCGTCAAAAAGATCGAGGAGACCATGGAGTATCCGGGTCAGATCAAGGTCAACGTCATCCGCGAGCTGAGAGCCATCGAATACGCGAAATAAATTTGTCACCCAATAAATTGTGAGGCGGGAACCATGAAAAATATTATAACAATAAGCCGCCAGTTCGGCAGCGGCGGACGCGAGATCGGCGAAAAGGCAGCCGCTAAACTGGGCTATAAATATTACGACAAAGAGATTATAGAAAAGCTAGCGGAGAAAACGGGCCTCGCCAAAGAATATATCCGCAAAGCCGGAGAGTACGCTCCCAGCAAAAGCATGTTTTCCTACGCGTTTATCGCCCGCAACAGAGACGGCACATCCATAACCGACTATCTCTACAGAGTCCAGCGCGAACTGGTTCTTGAGATCGCCGACGAGGGTCCCTGCGTTATTGTGGGCCGCTGCGCCGACTATATTTTAAGAGAGCGCGGCGACTGCCTCAACGTGTTTATCCGAGGCGCGCTTGACTCCAAGATTGAGCGCGTGACAAAGCTCTATTCCGTGAGCGCCGACAAGGCGAAAAAAATCATAAAGGACGCGGACAAAAAACGCTCAATAAACTACAAATACTGCGCCGAGCGCGAGTGGGGCGTTATGAAGAACTACGACATATGCCTTTGCAGCACCGCCCTCGGCATAGAAAAATGCGTGGATCTGATCTGCGCGGCGGCAAAATAAAGATAACACAAACAGGCGCCCGAATGAATCGGGCGCCCGCTTTTTATATCGTAATTTTATAATAACATATGGGCTGATTTATCCGCCGTTTTTTATTCCTCGATCTCTATCACAAGGCTGTCATTATACTCGGTGGCCTCGCCGAGCACCACGAGAATAAGGTCCGCGCGGCCGCCCAGATGTTTCTTAAACCTTTTCACGCGCTTTAAAACCAGCGTGACCGGCGGCAGCTCGCACATAACATCATACAGCGCGTCCAGATTCTTCCCGTAATAATCGGGAAAATCCAGCCGCTCCGCTATTATATCATAAAACTCCGACTGTTTTTTTATATCCCCACAGTCGATCACAATTTTAGATTCCTCAAACTTATACATAACCCCGCCTCTTTTCTTTTTAAACCGCCGAACAACAACCGCTCGCCGTACCATATTAAAAATACAAACCCAACATAGTGATTAGTTATTAGTGAATAGCGATTAGGAACGCTGTGACTGCGACATATTCGCCGCGTTTCGCAGCATATCCTCGCTCACACCCATGTTTCTTAAGTTCGCTATCATGGCATCTATGCCTTCCATTCGGCCTCGCATTTCGCCTTCTTTTATGCCTTCCATTCTACCTTCTTTGCGGGCGTCTCTCATCATGGCTTTTTGTATTTGCTCATCGTCGTAGAGTGAAAACATTATATCATGCACCCCAACATAGTGATTAGTGATTAGTGAATAGCGATTAGGAAGTCGGCCGCTGGGTCATATTTGCGACATTTTGTATCATTTCGTCACTTATTCCGGCTTTGCGCATGTTTGCTATCATCGCGTCTATGCCTCGCATTTCGCCTTCTTTTAGGCCTTCCATTCGGCCTTCGGCGAGGCCTTCTTTGCGGGCGTCTCTCATCATGGCTTTTTGTATTTGCTCATCGTCGTAGAGTGAAAACATTATATCATGCACCTCGCTTTCGTGGTTGGACAGGTATTCTCTTAAAATATTCCTGTCTTTGCATATTTTTATCGTTTCGTCTATCGCCTTTTTCGTTCTGCCGTATTCCTTTACGCGGTCGTTTAAGATATGCGTGAACATCACGTATTGGTTGATTATGTCTCCCTCGCGGCTTTCGGTTATCACTTTTACTCTAACGTCCAAAGCCGTTTTCTCTCCCGAAAAATATTCCTCGCTCAGGCTTATCTCTTTTTCCTCTACCTTTTTGTCGCCCGTGTAGATTACATAAAGCTCCGGCTTCGGTATCTCCAGCTTTTTTGAGCTGTAGATGTTAAGCTCCTCTTTTTCGATATAGTCCTGATACGTCTGCACAAGGTACATAAGGCCTCTGATTATTATGTTCACCGTCCATGTGGACTGCGCCTCTACAAGAACTATCAGCCTTTTGTCCATCATAAAGCCAAGGTCGTTATACAGACTGTCGGTCAGTATGTTTTTGAGGGTAACAATCTCTATCATATCCTCGGTCACATAGTCTGCCTCAGGGTGGAGGGCTTTGTAGAGCTCCACTATATATTTTGTGTCCTGAAACAAACTGGTAAACACGCTGTCTTTAACGTTGCGCTTTACTATCTTTTTGTTGTCAGTCACGGCAACCACTTCCTATGTTTTGATATTTATATTATATCCTATTTTGGCGAAACAGTCAATATATTTATTTGATCGGGCGGCGCAAGCGAAATCTCAAAAAATCAAATAGACTTTTTGTAAAAAACGGCTTTGGCGTTTATTTGCCAAAGCTGCTGTGTTTATTTTTTGTATTCCTCGAGCATTTGCTCGATTTCTTGTTTGGATTTGAGGCTCAGGAACGAGAAGGGCTTGTCCAGCGATTTTTCTATGAGTTCTATGCCTCTTTCCTTTTCGCCTTGTTTTATCAAAAGCTCGCCGTAGCCGTAGTAGGCTTCGGGGAACCTCGGCTCGGGATCGCGGTCGAGAAGCTCCTCGTATGTTTCTCGCGCCTTGTCGTAATCCCCGTTTATCGCGTAGGCCTCGGCCAGGTTGTCGGTAATTATGTTGTCGTCGCTGTTGTAGTCGTAGGCTTCCTCGTTGAACTCGACCGCCTTTTTGCCGTCGCCCTTTAGGTTATACATGATACCCAAGTTCTGATATATCGTGGTGATCCTGAAATTGTTTTCGTACACTTCTTCGAGCTTTTCAATCGCGGAGTCGAGGTCACCCTCTTTCCAGCTGACGAGCGCCTGGAGCGACATCAGTCTGTAGCGGTCGGCGGTGTTGGGCTTGGTGAGCATGTAGGCGTCGGCAAAAACCTTTTTCGCCGCTTTAAGCTCGCCGCAGCGCAGACAGTTGTAGCCGAACAATATCATGTCTCCGGCGCCCAGGTTTCCAACCTTGCTCGCTATGTTAAAAATTTTCAACGAGCCCAGGTAGTCACCCTTGGCGTATTTTTGCTTGGCGAACAGCGCCACTATGCCCGCGCGCTTAATTATTATAAAAACAAGCGCCACAAGCAGCAGTAATTGCCAGATAAATTTCATAATATTCGCTCCTTAATATAATTTTCCGAATCATTGTAGGAGACGCCCCCAGACGTCCCACCTCACAAAACTCCGTAGGGCCGGATGCCCACATCCGGCCGGCGGCATGTGGGCATGCCGCCCTACACCGGGTGACCTATTCGCTAATCTTTACGTTAACCCCTCTCAGTCACATTCGGTGACAGCATTAATGAAGCTCTTAGTCAAAATTGCAAGCAAGCTTGCTGATTATCCCCAAGGGGCGAGCCGAAATGTTGGGATCCCCGCGCAGGGCTATACCAAATTATTCACCGTCCTTGGATATGGCAGCACGTCGCGGATATTTGACATTCCGGTGACGTACATAACCAGCCTCTCAAAGCCCAGGCCGAAGCCCGCGTGGCTGCATCCGCCGAATCTGCGCAGATCAAGATATCTTGAATACGCCTCCTTGTCGAGTCCCAGCTCGTCCATGCGTCTTTCAAGCACATCTATCCGCTCCTCGCGCCTGCTGCCGCCGATTATCTCTCCGATGCCCGGAACCAGGCAGTCGACCGCGGCCACGGTTTTGTTGTCGTCGTTGAGGCGCATATAAAACGCCTTGATCTCCTTGGGGTAGTCGGTAACGAACACCGGCTTTTTGAACAGTTCCTCGGTCAGGTACCGCTCGTGCTCGGTCTGAAGGTCGACGCCCCACTCCACGGGGTACTCAAACTTCCTTCCCGACGCCTTGAGCTTTTCCACCGCCTCGGTGTACGTCACTCTGCCGAACTCGCTCTCCGCCACATGGCGCAGGCGCTCCAGCAGACCCTTGTCCACAAATTTATTGAAAAACTCCAGCTCGTCCGCCGCGTTTTCCAAAACATAATTTATCAGATATTTCAGCATATCCTCCGCAAGCTCCATGTCGTCGTCAAGATCGGCAAACGCGATCTCGGGCTCTATCATCCAGAACTCGGCCGCGTGGCGCGCGGTGTTGCTGTTCTCGGCGCGGAACGTGGGGCCGAAGGTGTATATATTGCCGAACGCCATCGCGAAGGCCTCGCCCTCAAGCTGGCCGCTGACGGTCAGCGACGCGGGAATACCGAAAAAATCCTCCTTAACGTCGGTCTCTCCGGGATCGAGCGTCGTCACGCGGAACATCTCGCCCGCGCCCTCGCAGTCGCTGCCGGTGATGATCGGCGTGTGCACGTAGACGTAGCCCATGTCGTGAAAGAAGCGGTGGATGGCCTGCGCCGCCACCGA
>CANQLT010000054.1 GCA_947624775.1 uncultured Monoglobus sp. | reverse complement strand
CTTGAGCCCCGATGTCAAAGAGCCCGAAACTCCGTATGAGATATACACCGCGGGCACGGGCGGCAGCGGATAGCTGTTTGACACGCTTCCGTCCAGTATCACTGTGATTCCGCCGCTGAGCACCCTCATGCTCTCGTCGTCGAGCGAGATCTCCATAAATCCGCACACGCTCACAGAGCCCTCAACGCCCAGCTTGCCCGGTGTTTTGGGCCCGTTCTTCTGCTTGAAAAACGCGTCTCCCTCCTTGCCGGCCGCCAGCTCCGCAAACACTTCTCTGTACGCTTCAAAGGTGTCTTGCCACTCCTCGCTGTCGGCGTCCTCGGGCACGTTTCCGAGATCGCCGCTGCCGCCGATAAGCACCTGGAACGTCCTGTCCTCGGCGTTGTACGCCGTCTTTACAATGTTAAACAAATTCAAATCAAAGTTAAACGGCACGTCGAGCATGTACACCGACTTGTTGTTTATTTTAACCGCGGGGCCTTGCAGTCTCGTGTCCTCGCTGTTTCCCGCGAAAAGGTCCTCGGGGTCAACGTCGAACGCCTTGACCTTTATCTCGCTCATTTGGTTAGGCATAAGGAAAAATCCCGCGTCGGTGTATATCGGCGCGCCGCCATAGTCTATCCTGATTCCCGCCGTCCTGTTCGAGTTTTTGAACTGCACCACTCCGCTTTCGTCGGTTTCGTAAGAAGCGCCGTCAATATATACCGTGGCGCCGCTTACCGGGTCGCCGCTGACCTCGTCCGTCACCCGAAGCGAGTACGCCGAAGGCTCCCGCGTGGGCGTGGGCTCCGGCGTCGGAACCGGAGGTATGGTGGCGTCCGGCTCGGAGCCTCCGCCTCCGCCGCCCTCAAGAGGATATATGTAGTATAAGTCATTTTTGCACCAATATGAACCGCGCTCATAAGGCGTATTATTGCTGTCATATCCGTAGCAATGGGTCCGGCCGCTTATATCTCTGGTTGAAATAAGGCTTGAGCTGTCATAGCTGCACTTAAAATATCCCATAAACGGCGAAGACGCGCTTGCGGTCAATGTTGGAGTGCCGTCGCCGGGGCTTTCCCGCACTATTCCGCTTATGTAACAGTTGGTGCCATAATTTATTCCGCGAGCATCGCCGTTTGTGGCCGTTACGCTGCCTTGAATATTGCAGTTGGCGCTGTCGTCTATTCCGTAAGCATTTCCGTTTGTGGCAGTTATATCGCCGTATACCGCACAATCTGTGCAATTGCTGCTTATTCCACCTGCTCCCTTTCCTATTATATTACCATCAATATAGCAATCTGTGCAATTGTAGCTTATTCCACCTGCTACGTTTCCTGTTATATCACCATATATTGCGCTTCCTGTACAAACGTGGGATATTCCATTAGCACTACCGTTTGTGGCGGTTACGCTGCCTTGAATATTGCAGTTGCTGCCGCTTTCTATTCCTGTTGCACTAACTCCGGTTATATTGCCATAAATACAATGTTCGCTGCCGTTCCATATTCCATAAGCCGTGCCGTTTTTGGATGTTATATTGCCCTCAATATAGTTGTCGATACCACCGTATATTCCGAAAGTAGAGACTTTGCTGTTTTTAGATGTTATGTCGCCCTTCATATAATTGCCGCTGCCGCCGGATATCCCTTCAACATGATCATTTTCGGATGTTATATTACCCTCAATATAATTGTTGTTGCCGTAACGTATTCCGGTTGCTTGGCCGTTTTCGGATATTATATCGCCGTAAACTATACAGCTTTCACACCCATCCCCAATTCCAACAGTATAGTTTCTGCCTGTTACATCTCCATAAATTGTACAATCAGAACACTCATACATTGCATCTACACCGCAGCCGTTTATTCCCGTAAAGCTGACACAATTTGAACAATCAAGCATAATATTTTCGAAGCAATAATCGGTTATTTGTTCAGAAGACTGAGCTGCCGTAAAGGTTATATTACCGTAATTAGTGCAATTAACACAATTCTGAAATACATAAACTCCTGCATTTATAGAATTAAAAACAACTCCGTCATGCATATTTATGTCAATACTGTTTTCGCAATTATATCCATTTGTGATACAAAAAACATTAGAAACGTTATAGAAATCTTCTTGGTTATATGTATTTCCTTGTGATAAATCAACAAAGTTGATCGCGCCGCTTGTTTTGCATGAATCCGCAAAAGATTCATATCCTCCCAGGCCTAAAATCTCAAGCATACCATCGTGAGTTTTTGTTAAATTAATATTGATATTCGTCAGATTCAGATCCATATAATAATTATTTAACAGCTTACCTGTTTCAAATTCATGTTGCGGATCAAATGAGGTAAATAGGCCAATAGATGCAACTTTTGAAGAGTTAAAAGGATCAATATAATACTCCGGCTCTTTGGTTATGGTCAGGCCGTTTATCGCGTGATTATTTCCGTTAAATGTGGCGTTGTAGAGCGTCAGGGGCTTCCACTCAATGCCGGTTATGTCTATGTCATTTTCAAGCTCGTAGTAGCCGCCGTCGTGGCCGTCTATCGCCATAAGCTCCTCGGGGGTCGATATGTATACCACCTCGCTGTAGCCCGAGTCGGCCGCGGTGACTTCGCCATCGCCCGGGATCGGAGGACGGGTGGGCAGATTGTCGGGGTCGAGTTTTTCGTACGGGTCTATCCCCATCGCGCGCAGTCTCTCGTCCCTGCGTTTTTTCTCTTCCTCGCGCCTCTTTTCCTCCTCGGCGCGGCGCTGCTCCTCCTCAGCTCTGCGCTGCTCAACTTCGGCCCTGCGCTGTTCTTCCTCGGCGCGGAACTGTTCCTCCTCGATCTCGCGCGCCTCATCGCGCGCCGTAAGCTCGTCCGCCGCGGGCAGTTCCCGCGCGAAAACGGTTATCCCCGAAAACATCGAGACCGCCAAAGCAAGCGACAAAATCAAACTCAACAATCTTTTCATAATACTTTACCTCCGGAATATATTTTATATAAAAATGCGCGGCCGCAAATCACGACCGCGCATAAAAAACGCAGCCTTGATTTTATGCTGCCACGCATTCACGTCATGTTTATTTTACAACAGTTATGACAACCAAAGCGTGCGCTTTTTTCGAAAGCGCAAACCGCTGCAAAAATAAACATATGAAATTACGTGGCAAATTAAATATAACATATATTTCAATAAAACGCAAGCAATATTTTGAAATTTTATAAAAAAATCGTATGGCGGGCATATAAAAAGGCGCGCAGGGTTGCTGCGCGCCGTTTGTTCGGTTTTTATTATTTTATCATTGAGGCAACTTCTGCCGCGAAGTCGTCCTGCTTTTTCTCAATGCCCTCGCCGGTCTCAAAGCGTACAAACTTTGTAATCTTGACATCGGCTCCGATCTCCTTGCCGACCTGCTTTACGTAATCGGCAACGGTCTCCTTGTTCACAGCCTTAACATAGGGCTGCTCAAGCAGGCATACCTCTTTGAGCTCCTTGGCGAGACGGCCCGTTATCATCTTCTCGATGATGTTCTCGGGCTTGTTCGCGTTCTTGGGGTCGTTCTTGGCCTGAGCTATGAGTATCTCTTTCTCGTGCTCCTTGTAGTCCTCGGGAACATCGTCGCTCGACAGATACTTGGGGCTGAGCGCCGCGATCTGCATAGCAACGTTTTTGAGGCACTCGGTAACCTGCTCGCAGGCGGGAGCCTGAGCCTCAACCATAACGCCGATCTTTCCGCCCGCGTGGATATAGTCAACAACCACGCCGTCGGTCGAGATTCTCTCAAAGCGTCTGATGTTCATATTCTCGCCGATCTTGGCTATCTTTTCGGTCAGAGCGTCGCCCACGTTCTGGCTGCCGCCCGCAATTGTCTTGGTCTTGAGATCCTCAACATCTGCGGGATCCTCGGCCGCGATCGTCTTCGCGACGTCCAGTACAAAGCTTCTGAAATCATCGTTCTTGGCAACGAAGTCGGTCTCGGAGTTGACCTCAACAACAACGCCGACGCCGCCGTCGATGTGCGACAGAACGATACCCTCGGCGGCTATTCTGCCGGCCTTTTTAGCGGCCTTTGAGAGGCCCTTTTCTCTCAGATACTCAACCGCCGCGTCCTTGTCGCCGTCGGTCTCAACCAGCGCCTTTTTGCAGTCCATCATGCCGCAGCCGGTCATCTCTCTGAGCTCTTTTACGTCTTTTGCAGTAAATGCCATTTTATATATCTTCCTTTCGTGTTTTGTGTTAAAATATCATTTATATTACTCGTCGAGCATGTCGAGGTTTACGTCGTCCTCTTTTTTCTCGGAATTGTCCTCAAGCTGCTCGCCCTGCTTGCCCTCTAAGATGGCGTTTCCGATCGTGGTTACGATGAGCTTTACCGCGCGGATAGCGTCGTCGTTTCCGGGAATGGGATAATCGGCCTCCTCGGGGTCGCAGTTTGTGTCAACGATCGCGATTACGGGGATACCCAGCTTGTGGGCCTCGGCGATAGCGTTCTTCTCTTTCCTGGGGTCAACAACGAACAGCGCCGACGGAAGAGCCTTCATCTCCTTGATGCCGCCCATGAACTTCTCAAGTCTCTCCTTCTCAAGGTTGAGCTTGATGACCTCTTTCTTGGGCAGAAGGTCCATCGTGCCGTCCTCTGTCATTTTCTCCAGCTGATACAGTCTGCCGATCCTCTGCTTGATGGTCTTGAAGTTTGTGAGCATTCCGCCCAGCCATCTCGCGTTAACGTAGAACATTCCCGTTCTCTCGGCCTCTTCCTTTATCGCTTCCTGAGCCTGCTTCTTGGTTCCGACAAACAGAACCGTGCCGCCCTCGGCCGCGACGTCGCGCGTAAAGTAATACGCTTCCTCAATTTTCTTTACAGTTTTCTGAAGGTCAATGATATAGATGCCGTTTCTCTCCGTGAAAATGTACTCAGCCATTTTGGGGTTCCAGCGGCGGGTCTGGTGTCCGAAGTGAACGCCTGCCTCCAGTAACTGCTTCATCTGAACTACTCCCATGATTTTACACCTCCGTAAAGTTATACCTCCGCCCCGATCGGCTTTTTTCGGAACCGACATGGGAACGCGGCACAACCGAAAAAATCACAGAGCGTGTGTATTTAAATTTTTGTGCGGTTTCGCACAGAGATAAATTATATCACATCATTTTCCCGATTGCAAGAGAAAATTTGAAATTTTTTGAAGTTTTTTCGAGCCGCATCAAAATCGAAAAAAACTCTTTACAGAAGAGGTCGCTCCGATTGTCGGTGAAATTCTCTCTGAGCGCAGAATAAAAGACAGGGAAATACCAAAGCGTTGATAAGCGTTTGACAAACAGGATCATATCATCTTTTTATAATTTTCTCCCCAGACTTTCATGGCGTCCAAGATCGGTTTCAGCGTCGCGCCCAGCTCCGACAGAGCGTATTCCACTCTCGGCGGCACCTCGGCGTAAACGGTGCGGGTGATAAGTCCGTCCGCCTCCATTTGGCGCAGATTGTCGGTCAGCACCTTTTGACTGATGCCTTCCAGGTCCTTATGCAGCTCGTTGAACCGCCACGGGCGCGTGAGCAGGTTTCGTATTATAAGCAGCTTCCATTTGCTGCCGATAAGCTGAACCGTCGCGGCGACCGGACATTCGGGGATAAGCTCGGCTTTTGTTTTCATGTGCAATCCTCCAATACTTCATATTTGAATGTTACATTCTAATTATACCATAACATTCACAAAAACGCAATAAAAATTTTTTGTTTCGAATATCCGCGCGGCGGCGCAATAGTTACAAAAAGGTAAGTACCGCACAAAAAAGTGCGTACTTGCGCCGGCGGAAAATATATGCAAAAATATAAGCACGGGGTTGACCCGAATAAACATAAGGAGGTCATGACATGGCTCTTTCGAATCTTTCTGACTGGACGGACAAAAAGGCGGAGTCGGCCTGCGGTGCAGCCTGCGGCGCGTCGGATAAGCCCGACGAGAAACCCGCGGCCTGCGGCAGCGCTTGCGGCGCGGCGGACAAGCCCGACGAAAAGCCCGCGGCTTGCGGCAGCGCCTGCGGCGCGTCGGACAAATAATTTGTCTGTTCTTAAATCATCTCCGACGGGAACGATCCCGTCGGAAGATCTCGATCATTATTCGGTAAAACGATCATAGATAAAGAGAGGCAAAATCATGAAGAAACAATACTTTTCTTTCCAATGGCACATCACCGACGAGTGCGACCAGCGCTGCAAGCATTGCTATATATTTTCGGGCGCCGATAATAAACCGCTTGTTTCAATGACTTGGGAGCAGATGAATGACACGTTTTATAACTGTCTTGATTTTTGCGAAATGTATAACAGACTGCCGTATTTCTACATAACCGGCGGCGACCCGATTTTGCATCCCGACTTTTGGCGGCTGCTGAAACTGATACACGGGCACGATATTCCGTTTACAATTATGGGAAATCCGTTCCATCTTGACGATGAGGTATGCCGAAGGTTAAAGTCATACGGCTGCGAAAAATATCAGCTTTCCCTTGACGGACTTCGCGAGACCCACGATTGGTTCAGAAAACCCGGCTCGTTTGATTGCACGCTCGAAAAGATCGGCTGCATAAACCGCTCCGGAATTCGAAGCGTGATAATGACTACGGTTTCGGCCGATAATATGGCGGAAGTTCCGAGAATTATCGACGCTGCTGTTGCGGCGGGAGCAAATGTATTCGCCTTTTCCCGATATGTACCGAGCGGCGGCGAGCTTAACGCAGCCATGTCTCCGCGGGATTACCGGGAGCTCTTGGCGATTTGCGATAAGAAATTCAAGGAGTATGAGGCGGCGGGCTGCCAAACATATTTTAATAAAAAAGATCATCTCTGGACGCTCTACGAATACGAAACTGGCGAGTTTAAAATTCCCGAAACGGCAAAGGACGGCATGATATACGGCGGCTGCAACTGCGGAAACTGCCATATAACGATTTTGCCGACAGGCGATATTTATGCCTGCAGACGCGTGGCGGAAAGCAAGGTCGGCAATGTGCTTGAGGACAGGCTCGCCGATGTGTGGGTATGCGAAATGGAACAATATCGGAACTATGATAAATTTGAAAAGTGCGGCAAATGCGAATTATTACCGTACTGCCGCGGCTGTCCCGCCGTGGCAAAGGGAACAAACGGCAGTTTTTACGCCGCCGACCCGCAATGCTGGAAAGAGTTGTAATTTGATAAAGGATATGATATTATGGAATTGTTAGACGCGATAAGGGCGCGGCGGTCTGTTCGCAAATATACGGATAAACAGATCCCGCGCGAATATCTGGAAAAAATAATAGAAGCCGGAACATACGCCCCAAACGCGGGCGGCGCTCAGCGGAGCATGATCATCGGCATACATAACGCGGATATTGTGGAAAAGCTCGGAAGAATGAACATGGCAAAATTTGACCGAAGCCGTCTTATAGGTTCGTATGTTTCAAAAGAGCAGCCAAGCGTGATCGACGACCCTTCGATCAAAAGCGGCTTTTACGGCGCGCCGTCGCTGTGTATTGTGTTCGCGCAGAAAAATTTCATGTTCGGTATTCCCGACGCGTTCTGCTGCGTTCAGGCAATGATTATGGAAGCATTCGACCTCGGTATATCCTCGTGCATTGTTTCGCGCGCGGAGGAGACGTTTGATAACGAAACGGGCGCGGCGCTGTTAAAGGAATGGAAAGTGCCGGAAAACTATGTCGCGCGGTGCTTTGTAACCCTCGGCTATTGCGACGGCGAATATCCGCAGCCGAAACCGAGAAAGGCTCATCGAAGCATAATAATTGAATGAGGTGATATATAATGGATGCACAAACTTGCTTAAAGAAATTGGAATACGTCGGCGTGCTCGCTTTCGCAACCGTAGACGAAAACGGCGCGCCGCAGATACGCAATATTTCCGCAATTCACTATGAACCCGAGGCAATGTACTTTTTTACCGCCAAGGGAAAAGCGTTTTGCAAGGAACTGATGACGGACGGCCGCGTTCAGGTTCTCGGATACACGAAGTATAAAGAAATGATACGTTTGTCCGCAAAAGCCGTTCCCTCTCCCGAAACAGAGCAAAGGACACGGATCGACACCATATTTGAGGAACAACCGTATCTGGCAAACGTATACCCGGACGATACGCGTTATCTCGCGGGAATTGTGTTTGAGATAACGGACGCGGAAATAGAATATTTCAATCTCGGAGTCAATCCGATTTTCCGTGAAAAATATATTATAGGAAACGGACAGATAACCTTTAAGGGATACACGATCACGGACGCTTGTATCGGCTGCGGGAAATGTGTAAAAGACTGTCCGCAAAGATGTATAGTTTCGGGAAAACCGTATCAAATACAGCAGGAGCATTGTCTGCACTGCGGTAACTGTTATGCGGTTTGTCCGGTTCACGCGGTGGAAAAGAGAGGGTAGTATGACACAAAGCGAAAGACGGATTTATTTGATCGAGCGGCTTATTGACGAGCAGCCGCGGTATAAGGATTTAGCAATACCGAAAAATGAAACGGAACGGAAAAAACTGCTCCGCTCGCTTTTTAACGTCCGTATGCCCAAAGAAACCGATGAGGATTTTCTTAAAATTCAGGACGAATATTTGCGTGAGGAAATATCTCAAAAGGGAATTACAGACATTGCTGATCTGGCTCCCGTGACTGACGGGATATATCTTTGGCAGGGCGATATTACCACGCTCAAATGCGGCGCGATCGTGAACGCCGCGAACTCGCAAATGCTCGGCTGTTTCGCGCCGTGCCACGGCTGTATCGACAACGCTATCCACACCTACGCCGGAGTGCAGCTCAGGCTCGAGTGCGCGCGGATCATGAAAAAGCAGGGACACGAGGAAAAAACCGGCGGCGCAAAAATCACTTCCGCATACAATCTGCCATGCGATCACGTCATCCACACGGTCGGCCCGATAGTGAGCGGCGCGCCGACGGAAACGGACAAAACTCTGCTGGCGTCATGCTACCGTTCATGTCTTGATATTGCCGATAAAAACGGCGTGAAAAGCATCGCGTTCTGCTGCATATCCACGGGCGAGTTCCATTTTCCGAACGACAAGGCGGCGGAGATCGCGGTAAAAACCGTGAAGGAATACAAGGAGCGGAGAAAAAGCAAAATCGAGGTGATATTCAATGTTTTCAAGGACGTCGATCACGAGATCTACCGAAAGCTACTCGGAAAATATTAAACGGCTCAAAGACGCGCTCGACACCGCCGAAGCGGTTGTGATCGGCGCGGGAGCAGGGCTTTCGACCGCGGCGGGCTTTACTTATTCGGGCGAGAGGTTCAAGAAATATTTTGCGGATTTTATAGACAAATACAGCTTTTCGGATATGTATTCCGGCGGGTTTTATCCGTTTGAAACTCCCGAGGAACACTGGGCATACTGGTCGCGGTACATCTTTATAAACCGCTACACGGACGCGCCTAAGCCGACATATAATAAATTATTTGAATTAATAAAGAACAAGGATTATTTTGTTATCACAACGAACGTCGACCACTGTTTTCAAAAGGCGGGCTTTGATAAAACGCGGCTGTTTTACACGCAGGGCGACTACGGGCTTTTTCAATGCTCCGTTCCGTGCCGCGACGAAACGTTCGACAACGAGGAAATCATACGCAGAATGGTTGACGAACAAAAGGATATGCGCGTCCCGTCCGAGTTGATACCCGTCTGTCCGTACTGCGGCATGCCGCTTGTTATGAACCTGCGCGCAGACGACAAATTCGTTGAGGACGACGGCTGGATTGAGGCGGCAAAGCGGTATGAAAGCTTTTTGCAAACTCGAAACAGGCGGCGGATCCTATTCCTCGAATTGGGGGTCGGCTACAACACGCCGGTCATTATCAAATACCCGTTTTGGCGCATGACAAAGCAAAATCCGAACGCGATATACGCCTGCGTGAACCTCGTCGAGGCGGTATGCCCGAGCGAGATCACAAACCGTTCGATCTGCATCGACCGGGATATTGAAAAAGTGTTAAAAGAACTCAAAACAGATGACGGATTTTATTTTTAAATCCGTCATCCGTTTTTAATCAATCCGATTCTATTCAGCCTGTCAATTTCTTCCTTGTCTAAATCCTCGATCGGGACGACAAGGCGCGACACGTGATTTTCCCGCGAAAATTCTTTGCCGGTATAACCGTTTACAATGCCTATGCCGCGTTTACAGCCTGTGGGTCTCAGGCCAAGAGCACGGATCTTTTCATCAAACTCGGCATGCGCCTTGCTTATTGATTTGTCATCCCCGTAGCACAGCATAGAAAACGCCGTGCAGTTTGGATAAAATACTGTGCTGTCATCAGCGCAGGACGGGTCAAGCGGCACGCAGCAAGTATAAGTATTTTCGCTTTTTTTCTCCGACCAATCATCGTTATTTATAACAAAAATCCGTTCCGATATAAGAGGTCTGTAGCCCTTTTCCACGACCTCGCCGAAAAGATTATACATATCGCGGTATTTGTCGGCCCAGCTCGTGCCCTTAAATTCCTTTTGGTAACATACATATTCGGGCAGTTTTATGATTTCAAGTTGAAGGTGCTGCTTATCGTCCATTCTCAGCTTCATTTCCTCATACGCGCTTTTAAGAAGCGCAAGACGGCTTTCGAGCGCGGCAAGGATCTCGGGCGATTTGCCGCTTGACGCATAGTACGAATACGCGTCGTCATAAGTAAGTCCCATATTCAAAAACATTTGAATATGCAAGACCTTTGTCACGTTATAAATATCGTAATAGCGATACCCTGTATTTTTATCGATGCGCGCGGGGGACAAAAGGCCTCTGTTCTCCATACGCAGAATAGTCGAACGCGAAATGCCGCAGGATTTGCACACCTGACCTACCGTAAATAAATTTTTCAAAAAATCACTCCTAACTATTGACATGTTCATAAGTGAACATGTTACAATTATAATGTATATAAAGAAAAATGTCAATATATAAAAACTTTTGACAAATTATATAAAAAACATGAAGGAGATTAGAAATGCGAAAAATACTTACATTACTTATGACAGCCGTCCTGATAACAGCCTGTCCGGCATGCTGCTCCCCAAATGGAAATAATTCGGTGGAAAATAATTCAACGGAAAGTAATCCGGTGGAAGGGAAAAAAGCAGCGTATATCATGTATATGTCCTCCTCGCCCATTTTTGAGCTGTGGTCGGAGTCATTTACAAAGACGGCGGAAGACCTCGGCATGGAGGCGGACACTTTTTTCTGTGAGGACAGCGACGAGGAATGGAAAAACAGAATTTTGCAATGCGCAAAAGACGGTTATGACGGACTGCTGGTGTCACATGGCGGAGTAGATTATTCATGGGAATTTCTGACGGACGTATTGAAAGAATACCCGAATCTGAAAATAGCCACCTTTGACACCTCTTTCAGAGACGAAAACGGTGAAACGAAAACGATCGACGGCGTGGTCCAACTGTTCCAGCAGGATTCAGAGCTTGCGGCTGCTCTGGTGGAGGAGATCCTGGCCATGTATCCGGACAAAGCGGCGAAAAACGAACCGGTCACTATCCTTCAGGTACAGGAGGAAAACTACATTATTGCTTTTGACCGCCGCCAGGCCGGTTATCAGGTTTATGAAACTGAGGAGCGGATAAAGACGCTTGAGCAGATGGCTCCTGAGGATCACCTAAACCCGGTATCTTCCATGCAGGAGGTGGCAAAGAACATTATCGGAAAATACAATGACGGTGAAATAGACGCAATATGGTGCTGCTATGACGCCTATGCCAGAGGAGTTTATAAAGCACTGCGGGAACTGGGCAGCGATATTCCCATGGTATCGGTAGACATATGTGACGAGGATATTCAGCTTATGGCGGAAGGCAAAAACTGGAAGGCCTGCGCCACGACCAACTGGACGCTGAACGGAGAGTTTGCCTGCCGGGTGCTGGCTCTGGAAATGGCCGGACAGTATGACGATATCAAAGCGGCTTCCTGCTATTACGAAGATCCGGGAATGTGGATGGAGATCCCGTCCGTGGTGGTGACACAGGAACAGATTATGTCCGGACAGAATATTACAGTAAAAAATCTTTCGGATGTGGCAGAAGATGCCTATACGGACAGAAGCTTTATGCCGTCCTGTGACTGGATGGATTCCGCTCTTAAAGATTAATCATATTGATGGGAGCTTCAGGCTATACCGTGACTGAGGAGAGAGCCGAAAAAGTCTACTTCTCCGAACCGAATCATACCGGCGAGATCGTCGCGGTGGTTGCGGAAAACTCCGCCGACGCCTCAAACTGAGTTTGCAATACTCCCCGAAACGGCAGCGCCGGACAAGCTGCGGCTTTGGTCTGCAATTCGATATGTTCACGATTCCACGCCGGAGCCCTTACGCTATGTCGGCGAAAGCAGTAATCGTCGAATTTACGCAATTTTCCATCCATATGTGTGCTGCGCATAAGCTGCCAAACAAACCCTGTCACCTCTTATTATTGCTTAAGGCTTCACAAAGGCATCCCAATTCGGGATGCCTTTTGTTTATAATTGTATTACAACGATTCGTTTGATTTAATTTTCTTCAAAAAAATCGGTGTCTATTCTTTTTATGTAGTAACAATTCACCTCAGAAACACCTATATTATATTCTATCATCAAATTAGTCAATCTATTTCCATCAATTAGAATTATTTTTTGCTGTGTATTTGAATGCACCGCTTCGATGGCTTTTTTGCTAAAAGATGATGTTGTTATGAGGACTCCCTTATCAGCACCTTTTTGAATCAGTGCGCCTGAGAAATCACATATTATATTGTTTCCAACAGTTTTATTCGGCGCAAACCGTTTGGCTTGAATGTATATTTTTTCAAATCCTAATTTTTCCGAATTGATAATACCATGTAATGCAAATATGTCTCATCGTCTATTGCAATATGTTCGGGGTTTAACTCGTATATACTGTCATCTTGTGACAAATCTTTGTCGTCGGTATTCGGCTTTGAAGTCGGCCTTACGTTTGGATTGACAGGAGTATTATAACCGCTTCCCGAATTGCTGCTTCCGGTATTGCCGCTGATCATGCTGTTTATATACCAATCATCGTCATCAGAAGTTGAATTAAACATAGGATCATCCTTATAAATCCTGTCTAAAATTTGGACTGTCTCGGCTCTGGTTATGGGAGCCAACGGCATGAATGAACCGTCCTCATAACCGATTATTATATTGTTATTGTATAACTCGGAAATGGCGGGGAACGCCCAATCACTGATATTATATTCATCAGTAAAATTAATATTTCCGTCACCGCCTAATGTATATGCGCGAGAAATAATCACACAGACCTCTTGGCGCATTATTGATTCATTGGATCTAAAAGAGCCGTCAGAATCACCTTTGATTATACCGGCGTACGATGCAGCCATTATCACATTATAGTACCAATCGCCGGGGCTCACGTCGGTATAGATTTCGGAAGATAAGTATGTATAACCTTTCGCCGTTACAACAATGTTTGTAAATTCTGCGCGAGTGATAGAGTCATCGGGTCTGAATGTGCCGTCGCCGTTAATTATGCCTTTGGCGCTCCATTTGTCAATTACGCTTTCCGCCCAGTGACCCGATGTGTCGCTGAACGCGGCGTAAACAAATTGAGTGTCTACTGTTCATATTACGGTGCATATAACCTTAAAGCACAATACTGTACTGATTATTTTTTAATTTGTTTAAACAAAGTAATCCCTCATAATCTATCATACCTGCGTCATCGTCGCTGCTGCCGCCACTTTCCGAATTATGAGATTAACTGTTTATGTTAACGATCTGATTGTTGTCATCCCACCAAACCGAACAGCCTGCGCACTCAGATACGGCTCTGATAGGGACGAGCACTCTGTCAGAAATGAGCTGAGGCGGCACGTCGCAATAGTACGTTCCGCTGCCGCCGTTTACGGAATAAGTTATATTGCTGTTGTTCAACTGAACGGTGATTACATCATAGCCCCTTTGTGCTGTTGCGGTGTTGTTGTAATCATTCCAATTCACGGTGTAACCCATTGCCTCAAATATAGCTCTGATCGGAACAAGCACACGGTCATTCATCATTACCGGAGGCTGATCAAAACCTATCTCCGCGCCGTTTAACACGACCTTAATGTCGTCATCCGCAAAAACGGAATTGAGCAAACTGTAATCGTCCACATTGCACTCCGAAAGAGCATAAGCGCCGAGATATAACTCCTCAGGATTTCTATATTCATTGGCGTCGTATACCGAAAAAATATCAGTCAGGTTTCCCGCAGATACAAAGCCACCGTTATATGCATATAGTTCGATAAACTCACGATTTTTTCCTTGAACCAACATTGCAATGCCACTTCCGTCGGGATATGCGCACATCTCGCTGTATCCGGGCATAAAATCGCCCATGTAGCTTATGACTCCGTTATATTTGTACACTTTGATTTGGCGAATAGCATGCGGCTTTTCGTCATCAATTAACAATTCAGGAACACCGTCTTTGTCAACATCATAAATCGAATAAGTCCATGTCATTATGGAATCATCGGAATACAAGTAATCCGAATACGCCTGATCAATCACCGTTTTGTAAGCTGCCTTAATTCCGCTCGGAGTATCGGCAGAGCAAACCATACGTCCAATTGAAGAAAAAACAATAATTACCGAAAGCGCCACGTATAATAATTTTTTCCTTGTCATAATTTACCTCCCCAAAAAGTATTAATTATTTGTTTTTAATATAACCGTCTTTGTGTTCTCGTTCCAATCGACATTCATGCCGAAGCTCTCGGCTATTAATCTTACGGGAACGTAGGCTTTATCGTCGATCAAAATATTAAATCTGCCGGTTGCTATTTCCTCGCCATTTTTGTATACGCTGAGATTTCCGACAGGGAAGGTTAAAATAACTCCGTCCTTTTCAACCGACGCGGTCATTGTCTCCTCATTCCAGGAAACCAAGGCGCCGAGCGCTTCGGCAAGCTCCCTCAGCGGCGCAATAACGGTCTCGTTTTGCGTTATGGGAGTATGCTCAAAGGCAATATCTTTTCCGCCATATTCCACTTTAATCGCGTTATCGGAATAATATTCCTCAATATTACCGTACCACACAGCAAACTCCGCGTGATCCGTCTCGATCACAGATACGTTCGCATCGGCATAAGAGTTGGTCAAGGTTTCAATCTTGCCGGAATCAAAATCATAAGATTTTATACATGTTCCGAATTGCCGATTGTCCGTAGCATAATACATTTTTCCTTCATTTATTTTGTATCCCGTGATTTGTTTATCGCTAAATAATAAACGCTGATTTGTTCCGTCGTTGTTCATGCTTATAACTTCCGTCATTGGCAGAAATTCATCTCCCGTTTTGCGCATGAGCAACAAACTGTCGCTAATATCAAACAAAACCCCTATATTTGTCTCGCTGTATATTTTTGTATTCTTATCCAAATCGTATATAATAAAATCATTATTCATTATTTGAAACTCGTTTTTCGCCTCATCACTTCTTAAATAATATAAAAAATTATCTCTGCAGGATAATATATAAATTATATCGTCATCCTCAAGCATCTGCTGCTTTTCGAGTGTGTCGAGGCTCATGCGCCAAATACTGTCCTTGCCGCCCGCAACGTGTTTTGAATAGAACACATATTTACCGTCGGAAATAAATCCTGTACTCGTTCCGTTGTCCGCGACGAGGCCGTTTATATATAACGTTCCGTTATATAATCCTCCGTCCGAATCTTCCGTCATATCTCTGATCTCAATACGATAGCCACCGATCTCAAGACTGTCACCGAGCCGATTCCCGTCGGTATCAACGCGTCTGCTGTGCGTTCCTCTTATATACTCCGCGTCAGCTGCGCGGCAGGAAAAGGATAAAAGACAGCATACAAGACAAAGCGACATAATAGTTAATCTTTTAAAATATTTTTTCATAGTTTTTCCTCCGTGTTAAAAATTAAGATCATACAATGCCACCCGAACAATGGATTTGTTGTTATTCAAAAGCCGAATAAATCCGTCTGCTTCCGGAGCGTTGCCATGACTTGTTCCTTTATTATTCAAAACAGTCGCGCCCGCATTGTCGTTGTATTCTTCCCATCAGGCTATGTTGTTGATATGTGTAAAATAAACATTAAAATTGTATCATTATATGAAATATTTGTCAATAATTTAGACGATTTTTTATATATTAAAAAATTCAGGACGTCTCACACATGGTGAAACGCCCTGTTTGTGGGATTTTTATTTAATTTTAGCCTTTCATAGCTTCCTCGACGGAAGCAGTAAACGCCGAATTTACATAATTTCCCACCCCTCTGTGCGCTGCGCGTAAGCTACCAAACAAACCCTGTCACCTCTTATTGCTACACAAACACTGCAGCCAAATTCGGCTGCAGTGTTTCTCTATTCAAAAACTGTATAGAATATTTGCTAATATATCAGTTCATATTCTCATGATTTTATATCATATGATATATTCTTCATCATTTTCGTCCACAATTTCAAAGCCTATTTTCAGATACATTTTTACCGCATAATTTTCTTTTTGAACTGAGATCGATGCTTGTTTGTATACTCTGATTTTCAAAACATGGAACATTTCTCTCATCAATGCGGTTCCGATACCAAAATCTCGATATTCCTTATATAAGGAAATAGCAAAGGAAGGTGTGTCGTCATCAATATGTCCGTAATCATTCATAATACGTACTCAAACAGCGCCTATTGGCTTATTATCAACTTCCGCAACCAAACCGATATCGTCATTCTTCGCTTCAATGTCGGCTACCTATATACACACGAAACTCAGGTCGATCAATAATTGATTTAGGCGGTGCGAGCATCCCATCCGGCACAAAAACAGCTTCATACAGAAAATCTTCAAGCACGCTATATTCTTCCTCCACTATTTCCCTAATTGTATAGCCCATAATTACCTCCATAAATCCCAATTTTTCGCTTCGTTTAATTACAAAATCATTATACCACAAACCGCCAAATTTTTCAATCTCCCGCCGGAAACCTATCTAAACTTAAAAAATGAGACGATTTTATTTTCGCCAAATGGACTTGTCAAGAAATGTGCAGTCAAAATTTACCCAAAATCTAATTCTATCAATTTGTCTGCTTCAATCGCCTTAGTTACCACTGATTCATTTTCAGAATTCTGTCAAGGTTGCCGAAGGCACTCTGTATAACCTTGACAGAATTCTGAAAATGAATATAATTATTCTGGGCGATTGAAGCCTGCTCATGCTGCTTGCTTCGCGCGCTCATATTCTGCCCTGTACTGTGCCGGCGCTAATCCGCCGAGATTGCTCGTGTTTATCCGTATTTGATTGTAATACCCGTATATGTATCTGAATATTATACTTTCCACCTCCGCCCGCCTCATCCGGTATGGATGTATACTAAAAAAGTAGACAGAAAAATGGAAATATGTTAAAATAATAAACACGAGAGGAGAAGTATGATG
>CANQLT010000053.1 GCA_947624775.1 uncultured Monoglobus sp. | reverse complement strand
CAAATGCCCGTTAACACCGTGCTTTTCGACCGGCACACGGAACATTCGGCTTGCAGCGGCGCAATATATATCGCCGCCGTTTTTGAAGGTTGCGATGCGCCACTGTTCACCGGCAAGCCACGATAACACTCGCGCCTCGATAGCGGAGAAATCAGCTACAATAAATCTGCAGTCCGGCTTTGGCACAAGCACTGTACGAATAAGCTCTGACAGCACGTTCGGGACATTGCCATAAAGCATATCGAGTAATTCAAAATCCCCGGATTTTACAATATCCCTCGCAAGCGTCAGATCCGGCAGATGGTTCTGAGGTAGATTCTGCGGCTGAAGTATATTTCCGGACCATCGTCCTGTCCTGTTCGCGCCGTAAAAACGCATCATTCCACGAACCCGTCCATCGGAACACACCGAGCGTATTACGGCCTCGTACTTTTTTACCGATGTTTTCGACATCAGCAGCCTAAGATGCAGGACCTCTCTAACGTCACCGTCCGTTTCATCGACAAGTCCCGCGACTGTCTTTTTTGACAGGCTCTCAACCTTAACGCCGTTATCAGCAAGCCATTCCTTAAGTTGTGATATAGAATTCGGATTTTCAAGCCCGGTCAGAGCGTATGCCTGATCCGTTGCAATCGCGCTTTGGATGCGGTTCATTTTAACCGCCTGCTCCGCAAGTTCCAAATCTGCAAGTACGCCGCGATCGTTTATTCGCTGGTCGAGAACGTACAGATCGTGCTCGGATTTTGAAGTCGTGTATTTTTTCAGCCTTTCGGCGATCTGACGCTCAACATCCACATCACGCTTGCAGTATTCCTTGAACCGCTCCCATTTTTCAGGCGCATCCTGCGGCATATTCCGTGTGCGCCCGCCGTTCACCTTAGTTGGATGACAAGGTGCGCAGAAATACTTAATCAGATCTTTTCCCTCGGTGAGCTTCTGGCGCTCAAGCCCCAAGGCCGCTCCCACATCGGCAAGCGATGCGGGAAGCGACAGTTCAGCAGCCTGAACAGCTGTACAGTACCAAGATGCAGGATCGAGATACTCTCCGAGATAACGGGACAGGCAAACACGTTCAAACTGCGCGTTATACGCCGTCTTTATAACATCCGGCGAGGTAATCGCCGCCCAAATTTCATCGGGCAGCTCCTCACCGTTTGCAAGGTCGATAATCTGTATCTCGCCGCCGTCTTTGGAGTATGCGAACAGGAGTACTTGAAAATTGGGAGAATCAGCGTATTTGTAAACGCCGCACTTTACAAGGTCTACATCGCTGTATGTCTCGATATCAATACTTAGTTCTCGCATACGCCTCACCTTAACTCAGAAAATCATCCTCGTCATTGTAAACCGAGAAATCGTCCTCGGCTCTGGTACGACCGCCGAGCGGCTCTCCGTCCGCTATTTTCTGGATATTGCCGAGGCCGCAGCCGATACCCTTATTCACGTCTTTGTTGAACGGATAGATCGAAATGGACACTCTCGCGTAGCAGCCGCTGTAAACCTCGCTTTTGTCGAGTATAGGCTGCACGTTTCTGTCAACGATCTGCGGTCTTTCTTTTGACGACGCGTTTATGAAGTAACTGTTCCTGTACGCATCGTCTTCCGGGCGTTCTATATCCCCGTCGCGGAGCGGCAGTTTCAAATTGGCCGGTATCTTGCCTCCGAATTTCGCAAGTCCGTCCTGCTTTGCCTGTTCAATAGCTTTCTTGATTTTGTCAACAGTTTCCTTGTCTGATTTAGGTATAATCAGTGAGACGCTGTACTTTGCCTCGCTGCGTTCGTTTATCGCGGCGGGCTCCCAAACGTGCGCGTATGAAAGCCTTACTTTTCCTGTTACTAAATTTGCCATTTAAATTTCCTCCTTGAATTGACTAAAAATATTTACTTCTTCACGCTTGTCCGACTTCGGCACGAGCGTGAGCTTACCTTTCGGCTTGATTATGTAATCGCCGAGAAGCTCTTTAAATTTTGCCTTTCCGAGCAGTTTCTCCATATCGGTAATACCGATAAGCGACTGCTTATAGATTTCCGAAACTTTATACCCGTTTTTACGGCATATCTCAGCGATCCTGCTCTCGTTTTCATATCGGCGCTTGGATCGTCCTTCAACTATCTTAAATCCGCGCCATTTCTTACCTTCGTTGATTGTCCGCGCCTGAGCATAAGCAAAGACTTCATCAGCCCATTTTGCTAAGTCGGGCGCTATGGTTAATATTCCGGCGATCTCATCATCGGTGAGTTCCGCGGGTTCGGCAAACTCATGCTTTGCCACATCGAGCATAAACTCGGCTCTTTTGCGGCAGGTGGCGCGGAGCTTGCAGAACCGGCAATGCTCACCGGCGTTAAATTCACCATCGCCTTCAGCGGCGAGCTTTGCGATAGGCTTCAACGTGTTCTCCGCCCATTCGAGCAGATCAGCAACGGATATTTCCCATTCGCTTATAATGTCAAGGCGCGGCTGGACAATAGACATTTTTACGGTTGTTATATCATACAGATAATCATAAAGATTAAGTGCGCCGAGAGCGTACAGCATCATTTGCGGATTGCGCTCCGCTGACACGGCCACGCCCTTGCCGTATTTAAAGTCGATTACCTGAATAACATTATCGGCAACGATCACAAGGTCGCCGGTGCCAAAGCCGTCCTTAACGTAGTTTGAGAAATCAAGTCTCTGTTCTACAAGTACCGCAGCATCCGGACATGACTTCCTGATCGCCTCGATTTTCTCCGTTACATAGTACAGATAAGTGTCTGTGTGACGGTCAATCTCCGCGGCATCAAAGCCGCCTGTCAGCGGAGGTTCAATATCCGCTTCACCGAGGTACTTCCGTACCTTATACTCCGCCATCTCATGTGCCGTTGAACCCTCTTCGGCATACACCGAAGGTTCATCGCGAATGTCCTTGGTCGCCATAACAGACGGTGGGCACTTGAGCCAGCGATAAGCAGATGATGCCGACAAAAGCGCGTGTTGTATCGGCGGCATATTATTGCACCTCCATAGCGGCAAGCTCGGAATAAAAACTTTCAAGATCATCATCGGCAATAGCGGTAACATTTTTTACGCCGTACTGCTCGATGAGCCGCTTGATTTCCTCGCGCTTACCGTTTCGTGACAGCTTTACCGCAAGCTTGCGGATCTTTTCGTGAGTGACGGCAGGCGCCTTTTCCTGACTTGTGGCAGATGACTCATCACTTGCCATAGCGTCTGCCATGCTCTGCAGGTCGTTCGCCACGGCACGGACATCATTGATGAGGTTAAGTAACAGCTTGATTCTGCTCATTTGTGATTACTCCTTTCATTTGATTCATATTTTCGTTTTTCATCTGTTTCACCACCTTTCTGTGAGGTTTTCTCCCCTACATGTATTCCGTCAAAGGGAAATCATCAGATTCGTACCCCTTTTGAAATAAAAAATCCGCATCGCTCTCAAAAAAGAGAGCGGTGCGGTATGCGTCCGAATGTTTCGTTCATAATTAACATGTAAGAGGAGGAGTATGTTCTTTTTCAGACGTTCTAGAGGACTGGTCTGTGAAGTATAAAAAGCCTGTGAGCATTTCGAAAAATGCCAACAGGCTTGATATCAGGCAGCTTATTTAATTATTTATCCTCTGGGAAATCAACTTCGTATGCATCTATAAGCCTTTGCAAGAGCGCATCACGTTCCATCTCACGAACTTTATAAAGGTGAATATCCATATTATTTCCGTCGTATTCATTAGTATTCAACCATTGCTGCGACAGTTCCGAAATACCCTCATATGGTTTTCTGCCAAGGTAAAGACTGACCCACTCAATCACTGCGTTGTTTAGAATCGGAGGCTTAGGATCGTTTGCCAAAAGAACACGCATATCTTTTGTACAGGCATAAAGCGTCGCTCTGATAATTTCCCAGCAGGCCAGTCCGATAGTTTGCATATAATGAATCAGAGGAAAACTGAAATTGTATGGAAACTCCGAATCAGGAATTATCGTAACTACGAAATAGCGTATCCGTTTTCCTTCATCATTAACGCATGCGCCTTCTTGTATCGTGTCGGGATTGCATTCCGCGATAACATAAGAAAGATACGGCATATCCTGCGGGATAAGTCTTCGAAACGACTCTGTGACAGTATCAGATACTTTGTCGTCAATCCATTCCGGATTAAGCGGCGCTATACTACGCGTTTTGTCTTTTGGAATACACGGACCATTTAAGAGTTTCGCAATAAAATCTTTGTCTTTAATCAATTCGTTCAATTTCATTTGTAAAAATCCTTTCTTTATTATATTTTTTTATTCTCCTACGGTATCATGCTGCTGTATCAAAACATTCAGGGTGATCTTCGGGATTAATTAACAGCTGATATTTGTTTCCGTTACCACTGTTTTGTCGCTCTAAAACACGCAGCAACGTCAGCTTGTGCAAAGAAGCATAAGTATGTGATTCGGAATAATTCAGAGTTGCAATAAACATTTCCTGTGAAAATTCCTTGTTTCCGAAAGCCTCGTATATTGCCGCTACGGTTTTCTTCTGAGACGGTTTCAGCCTTGAAGCGCATGGTGTATGATTGAGTAAAAATTCACCGTTTTCAGTCTTGCGTATCAGTCCTAGCTGAATGGCAAGGTCGGTATCACCCAACCACATACTTTGCGTGTAGCCCCACTTTTTATAGTCATCCGGCGTAAGTCTACCTTTATCAATGCAGCGTCGCAAACTGTCGGAAAGACGGCGGTCTCTTTGAGAGCTTGATGACGCCGCAAGTATATCCAGCTGCTTGTAAAACGCTTCAGAATATTCGATGATAATGTCTTCAGACATAGTGCTTGTTTTTTCGAATAACGAAAGCTGATCGGATGGCTTTATAAGCAGTGTGTAAAAAATGCGTCCATGCTCAGCGTTTTTGGTTTCCAGAAAATTAAGTTGTCTTAGCTGACGCAAAATTGAAGCTGAATATGATTTAGAGTATCTCAATGCTGACATAGCCATTTTTAGCGTAAACGGCTTGTTGTTAAATGCTTTAAATAATGTCTCCAATATTTTATTTTGCTTTTCATTGAGTATGGGATGTTCAATCTCAATTTGTCTGTTAATACGGTATATTCCAGGATTCAGTTTTTTTACAAGTCCTATTTGTTCAAAAATGTACATATCCATCGTAATTTTTTTCTCTTTATAATCTTCAGTATAATCCTCAGCGGTAATTATCCCTTTAGGCAGACACGCAAGCAGTTTGTCACCTATACGTTTATCCTTGGAGGAGGCGTCGGAATGTATCATGTTTTTTATCATTTTAATGATACGGTCATCATAATCCGATGGTGAAAGACCGGGCAAACTTGCGCCAACCCGATATAGCATATGTTTTTTTGTCCGTGCGCCACAGCTTTCAATTAATCCTTTTTCGCGAAAATGCGTAACCAAATTTGCCGCTTGTGTAGGAGTCACGGAACAGTTTTGCTGTATTTCGTGCACGGTAAATGTTTCAACGTCCTGCTCTATAAATTTAAGGAGCAGTTTGGAAAATTTCCTCACCAGTTTGCCGTCGCTCTCCAGACATCTGTACAATTCATCTTTTACACGAGCTGATCCTATGCTTTTATCAACAGCATTTTCACCGTGCGCAAGGCTGATTTCATTCTCCTGAACCTCGACTTGCATCGAATCATTTTCCTCTTCGTTATCCGGATCAGTTAATTCCGAGGAAGGCAATGTGTCAGACGGATTTAAATCTGTTTTAATAAAAGGTTGTGGTTCGGCGGCAGTCAATGGCGTTCGGGCTATGGCAGATTCCTCAAGACGCGTATGCTCTTCCTGCCGATGTATTCTCAGTCGCCGTTCATCAACGGCTCTGGAAAGCAGTTCGAGAAAAAACTCAAGAAAATATGTCAGATCTCCGCCGTTTTCTTCTCTGAGAATGTTATTCAAAGCTTCATAATACGCATAGCTTTTTCGTGCAATTAATGATGAGAGGCTAATATCTCGAAAAAAGGTATATCCGGCTCTGAGAAGAATAATGCTCGACAGCATACGACCAAGCCGATCATTTCCTTCTGTGAATGGACGCACAATCATAATATATGCCTGCGCGGTTCCGGCTTTAATCAGAGGATGTATCTTTGGATCGATAAGAAATGCACACAAATCGCTCATTAACGATGGAATGAGTTGAGGCGGTGAAAATAAATAATTCTCTCCGTTCGCTGAAATATAGTCCGTTTCGTCCGTTGTTCGGAAATCCCCGCTTCCGTACTCCATGCCGTCGGTCAGTATGGAGACAAGCTCCTTTATATACTTTATATCGATCTGCTTACTTAAATTCCGCGCCGCACATTTCGCTGCCATACGGTTGTTTGCGATTAGCTGTTCCTCTATGTCTCGAGGTGGAAGAGTGCCGGTAAGAAAAGCAATAGCGTCCTGCATAGTAATTTGCGAGCCCTCAATGTAACTTGTAAAAAATACTTCCTCAAGGCTTGAAACTGTGGCGACTTCTGTATAAGGATCAAAATCCGATTCATTTTCATACATTTCTTCAACGATTTTTTCACTAGCGGCTATCATCCTGTCTGTTATCACATACCAGTATCGCTCGCCATATGGATTGTATAGAGGAAGGCCTATACTTTTTGAGCGACGAAGATTAATGACATCCTGCCAGAGAGCATCAAACTCCACTCCGAGCGGAATCCGTGATATCATTTCACGCTTTGAAGAATATTTTTTCTCCAGCAGCTGTAAGGTCGCTAATTTCCGATATGTTTCCAGTATCTGTATGCGTAATCCCAGCATAAGGGTTTCGTCTTATTCCGGGTGGGACGAATACGCCGTCCTGCCTTTGCCTTTCCCAAGACTGTATATTTTCTGCCATAGTTAAAATGTCTCCTTTCCTGTTTCAACTTTCGTTGGTCGTTCTGATTCCCATTTCTGCATATTTTTTTGTGCTCTGCTTTTTGCAGGCCATATTTTTTCTACAAGCATACGGTCTAGCTCTGAACATATTTCCATTGCGCTGTCAACGAGATAGCCCTCGCCAAGAGGACTTCGGATTAGTTCTGAATAGGCTTTTCGCATGATTGGCTCATCAAAAGCGCCGTATACCATCCGACTTGACTCCTCGTGAAGCAAACATTCGCATCTGTAGATATATCCAAGCCAGTAAGCATAGGAAAGCTCATCTACATTTCGATTTCCTTCTTTGGGCAGTTCTTTCAGCGCAGTAGGAAGAAGAGGATGTTCTGTCTCATACGCGCGGGAAAGTGTCATGCTCTTGTTATCCGTTTCATCTGTTCTTGAGATGATGTCGTCTATCCAATAAAGCGCTTCAACAATTGCTTCCGGACTTTTTAGCAGGATTGGAATTCGAAGCAGATTGGAAAGATCATCATTCTCTATACCCCCTGCGGCAGAGAAACTGACGTCAAACACACCCGCCAACTGACTGGTCATAAACCGAGGTGCGAAATCCGCCATTGATAAGCCCATAGACGCCGCCTCCATAAACAAATTTCCCTGTTTATGACAATACACAAAGTCTCTTACAGTGAATTCCCGCTTAATTTTTATTACGCCGCTGTTTTGAGGAGATGCTCTCGCCAGACGCATCAAACGCTTTACGTTTGCGGATAAAGGTCGGCTTTTTGCCGGATTTCTTGAAGTTTGCATTATATTATCCCCTTTCGCTGTTATTTTCGATAGTTATTGTTTCGCCGCTAAACGATTTGTTGATTTGTGGCAGCGATGGTGGATTTTCCTTGATTTTAAGCAGAAGTCCATCAACTTTCTCTTTATCTATTGTATGGGTAACATCGAGCGGTAAGGCTTGAGCAGTCATACCCAATGACGAATTGTCTTTTTCTGAAACAGGACTTCTAGCGTTTGATTCATAAAGGAAAACAGGATCACCAAACAGCTTTTTATTCACCTCGACAGCCTGATTAAATTTGTCCTCTAATTTTTGTATTTCCTGTGGGTCGTCCTCGTCAGGCGGATAGTAATAGCTTTTTGCCTCTTCCGGCTCAGCGGATTCGGACTCGGATGGAGTTTCTTTTGCGGCCACAATTGCCTCGTCTTTTTTGTTTTTTGTTTGGCCTATGAAGTTTTCCAGATCAAAAACGAGAATCACGTCTCCGTTTGAGTCCGTCACCGTTTGGCATGGAATCCGAAAATTATAATCCTGCTCCCAGCCCATATTTTCGTAAATCACTTTTACAAACGGTGCTGCGCTTTTATATTTTGTATCCCACATCATTGCGTTTGGATGATTTTCTTTACAAGGACGTAAAACCAGCATATGCTCGACGGGATTAAAAAGCATTTCTGCGGTTATGGTTTCCGGCAGTTTGTTTATGCAGCCTTTGTTGAATTTGATCCCTTTAGATGTAATGCGCAGGCTCGGTTCGGCAACGCGTGAAAACATATTTCCGCTGACCACTTGAAATGATTCAACGGTTTCTTTGCTGTCTTTTTGTGTATCGCAGCTTTCACCCTTGCCTTCAATCTCTTCTTTAATCTCCTGTTCGGTGGCAGTAAGGTCGCGGGCAATTTGAGCTATACCTCTGTCATCCATTAGAAAACCAATACGACGACCGCCTTCCGGCAAATATTCGTTTTCAAGATTTGTCTCGTGTTCGTCGTCAAGTAAGCCCATAGCAATTTGGCTGGCGCGGTAATAGTCCTCGTGGTCAAATCCCGCCCATGCCCTGTTTATTGAAATATATCCTGTAAGCGGCCCGTGGTCTATGATCCGTATGGGGAGATACGTCCCTTCATGCCCGTATTTGCGGCTGTTCAGAATTCTTTGCGCGGCGTTCCATGTAGCTCTGCTGACTATTGCGTCGTGATGATCCGGCTGAAAATATTTATTCTTTTTTCCGTTGTTTTTCTTTGACTTATGATCCTTATAATTAGGCGTATAGGTTTTTCTGGCAAGAACATCTCCACAGTATTTTTCGTTTCTTAACAGAGATGTAACTCCGCTTGCGGTCCAATGTGTATTCAGTGTACCGTTTTTGCGCCGACCCCCGGTCGGAATTGCCATTTCTGTAAGTGTTTCGGCAATCTCATATGTGGTTCCACCGTTAACAAGTGTTGCGTACATCCATCGCACAACACGTGCTTCGTCCTCGTTTATTGACAAAATTTTCTTCTTGCCGCCGAAGCTGTCTGATACCTCAATTTTATCATAACCGAAGAGTCTCGGTGTCAGAAATCGACCTCTGCTGAAACGCCATTCCAGAGAAAGCAAAATAGCTTCACTTTTCATATGGCTTTCTTCCTGTGCCACCATTGCCAGAACGAACAGAATAATTCCGCTTGTTTGAGACATTGTGTCAAGATTTTCCTGTTCGAAGAAAACTCGCACCGGAGGATCATGGTTCTGCAGGGTTTCTACCCATCCGATACAGTCCATCAGGTTACGCGCAAAACGTGAGACAGCTTTGGTTATTATCATATCGATCTTTCCATCCATAGCGTCCTTCATTAGCTTTTGAAAACCCTGCCTGTGCGCAGTATTTGTTCCGGAAAATCCGTCATCCACATAACAGCCTGCATATTTCCAGTTGGGATTTTCCTTAATCTTTTTCATATATTGTTGGATCTGCAGATGAATGGACAACTTCTGGTCAATATCGTCTGTTGATACGCGGCAATATGCGGCAACGCGCAGGATTTTGTCTTCATTATCCACAGAAGGTTTTGCGGCTATCATATGAACATTCCGTCCATCCTGTGCATCAAGCTGCCTCACCAGTGCTTTTTTTTCGCGTTGACGCTCCGATTCAAAGGCGGAGCCTGTGGGAGCGTTTCGCAATCTTGACGCGCGTTCTTCCGCAATGCGTCTTACGTCATCCATTTTCTCACCTCCCGGTTATATGGCGTGTTTTTGTCTGTCATTTGCATACCTCCTTCGGTTAACTTGCCTGAAATAATAGTATTTACGATTAAACCATACCTTGCTGCTTTTGTCTACGTCCGTGCAGACGTATTTCGCGAAAAAATAAAAAATCGCTCCGCAAATAATGTTTTGCAGAGCAATTTTAAATTTCTGTTTCATCAATTTTTTCAAATATGACATCATACGGATTCAGTTTCAGCAGCGAGCATATCCGCAGACCTATCCGCATCGGACATTCTTCCAGTTTATGCTCCCCATATTCGTATCTTTGGTACTGATGAATGCTCATTCCAAGCTCGATTGCGACTTTTTCCTGAGTCAATCCCAAAGCCAGCCGTTTTTCCCGCAGCATTCGTCCGGCATGATTATTTTCCATATATGTCCTTCTTTCTGTTACTGAATGTCATATTATATATTGCTCAAAAAAGGCGCAAAGTCAAGAAAATTATCTGAATATAAAATGAATATGACTTGGAAAAAATAGAATGATTATTGTATATATGTGACAAATCTTCCTTGGAGTTCAGTTGAATTCAGCAGAAAAAGATTTTGTTGTTATAACACAAAATATATTAAAATTTGAGATAAAAATGACCACAAAACAAATTGTGGTCTGTGCGAATATCAGTGGTTAGCTTTACTACTAATTGTTAGTATAAGAAACATTAAATAACGAATACTTGAGGATTACACTTTTCGCTTATCTTTGACACAAGCTCCGATGATATATTTATATTATACAAATCTTTTATCGGCTCTGCGGAAAAAGATGTGTAGGTAATAAACGACAGACATCGACATGTTAAAATTATGGGTTTAAACTTAAGTTAATGTGCCAATAATCATATATTGGCTTTTGCCTTAAGGCAGGGTACGGCTCTGCAGCCGAGCAATAGAAGCGCGGTCTTTTGCGGTTTTTGCCCGTTTATTGCATATTTTTATGTTGTATATTTTCTTTCGCCTTTTTAATATTTAGGCTAATTGCGTTTAATAAGTTATCAAGTTCTTCAAAATAAGAATTTTTATTTAAAATTACTGTTTTTAGGGTAGCTAATTTGATTTTTTCTTTAGCCTCATATGAACATTTCATAATATCCTCAAACGATGATGGCAAATTAAAAAGAATATTATTTAGGTTTTCGTCTATATCTAAATATAAGCTACTTACATTTTTTTCGGTTAATCCTCGTTTATTACTTGAATAAATACGTTTAAGTTTTTGTATGGTTTCTATTGCAGAATATATATGTTGCTCTGATAGTATAAGTCTTTCAACAGAATATTGCCTGACTATTTTGTCATAATATTTTTTTATAGAACAAGCAGAAAAACAGTAATAATTGCACTAATGACAGTTAATATATCTGCAACTACTGATAAGCAATTCATCATTCACCTTTCCTTCTACTTTCCAAATAGTATTTATACTTTTACATACCACCATATAAAGCTGGGAATACTTCGTCCCATCTTCCATCTTCCATAAAAGCCTTAGCAACCAACTCGGCAAAATGGTAATCTCTTTTACTCGTTATTTCCGCTATACGAGTTTCAAAATCTGTATTATTTACTCTTTCCCCTTTGTCGATTTTCGCTCTTTGTTCATCCATTAAGTCCATAATCTTTAAATATTGAGAGCGCGTAACATTACATTCAAATAATAAAGCTGACACATTACTGCCCTCAGCCAATAGCTCTAGCCTAAATTCCAAAAAATCAATTTTTTCAGACATTATTTTATTTTCAGTTCTTAAATTTGTAATTTCTCTTTCATAGTCCATAATAGTATCCTCCACATAATATTAATTTGATATAATTATATCATCTATCAATACTTTTGCCCATATATAATTATACGATCATTTCGTTAAATAATTGAAAAACAACTAAATTAAATCATTCTTGGTTCGACACTTTTTATAATTCCAGTGCTGGTCACAAGGGCTTGATATTTTCCGTACTTTCCCATAAGAATACTTTATCCATTCCGTCTGGTATGTTGACAGACTTTGTTGCTTTTTGTTATTTTGTATAATACTATTATACCATATTTATCTGATAAATCAATATTTTTTTGAAAATAAAAAAACCGCCTGAAATCTGTTTTCAAGCGGTGTGGTTTCTAGATATTAATTTTTGCTTTAGTCGTAAAGCCCCGCTCGGTCGTTTATAACGAGGATGCGGAGCAGGTCATCCGTTAGGGCGAGGCCTTTTTCATCGCCTTTCAGCAGACCCTTGTTTACGAGCTTCTGAATGGTCGGTATTGCCCATTCGGGCATATTTTTATCGATAAAGTTGTATACCATGGGATTTTCGAGTTTTTCAACTTTCGCCGCAAGAACGTTATATTCGTCTCTGGTCACTTCGTTTTCCTCCTTTTTTGTTTCGCTTGATTTTGCTGCCTGTCCGGTTATTGCCTCGTATATAGCCGCAGCTATCCTATCTTTGCCGAGCTTATGATAAAGATCAACATCAGATTGTGTGTCTACAAAGCACACCTCGATCAGCATAGCCTTTGCATTCGTATGATTGATAACATACAGATTGCTGCCTTTCACGCCTCGATTGATAAATCCGAGAGCATGAAGTTTATCGCAGACGGCGACTGCCTCTGTGTGACGCTGACCGCCGTATGTATATACCTCGGTACCCTTGCCGCCACCGGCGTTGAAGTGTATTGATACGAACAGATCTAATGACTGGTTATTCGCAAGCCTGCAAATCTCAGCGAGGTTTGCGTTTGTTGATGACGCCCGGTCGTTCGTACAGTCTATGACTGTATGACCGTTTTGCTTGAATATATCCATAAGCGCGTAGCCCACGTTTCTGGTCTCAACGCTCTCATCGATCAGACCGACCGCGCCGCAGCCCGGCTGTCCCGAAACAGTATGTCCACAGTTAATTCCTATCTTCATAATTTTAATCCTCCAATTCCGGCAGTCCTGCTATGCTCGTTAAAATCGACAGCACCCCTGCGAGAGCTGACGCGGACGCCACCATGATCCAGTTTACATCTCCTATAACCGCTGATGTTCCGATAGTTGCCACGGCTGTTTGTGCGACCGTTTTAACGGCTCTGATTCCCGCAGCTTTAATCCAGTTTTTAAAATTAGTTTTCATTGAAAAATACCTCCTGTTATAATATATTTGCCCCTTCTACATTCCTATTTTTGAAAATATAAATCCTATTGTAATGCTGATGATTGCCGTAATGACGTAGCCTATTGCCTTGCGCCACATTTCGCCGTCTCTGCTTTCGAGCTTTTCGAGCCGCCTGCCCTGCTTTTCCTGTTCGCGCATCATATTTTCCATACTGAGCGCGAGCCGTTCAACATTTGCCGTCAAGGTCTTTATCTCCCGAACATCATTTTCAAGAGCCTCGATCCGTTCATTCTGGAGCGAGTGCCCCTGCTCAAGTCTTGTTTTGAACTCCTCATATTCCGCTCGAATAATCGGTGTATCCACATCAATTCCTCCCTTCTGCGAAAATATATTATATTATCAGCCCATTGTAATCACCGCCTTACTATTCAACTTTAATAGTCTCTGACTCAACAACGTTGCTATAGCTGGAATACGACAGATATTTTGGCGCAATCGCCTCAACATTCAGACCGCTTATTCTATAATCAAGGTTATTGTCACTTGAACTGAAAAAATTATCAAAAGCTAAATAGTATGTTCCCGTGTGTTTGATAATAGAGAAGTGACCATAACCATCATTGGGGTCGATCTGTTTTTTCCCAACAATATCCGATAAAACAATAGAAGCTTTTTCGTTTTCTGCGGTTTCACTCAGATATGCTTGGAATTTTGCTCTTCCGCATACAGATATCCCCGATTGCTGATGTCTGCAAAACATCACATCCGCTATAGCACACAGCTTAGGATCGGTTATTTTGGCAAAGGCTTCTACGCCAAGGCCTGACGAAAATTCTAAAGAACTTACTGTTACCTTCGATTCGAGCTGCGCCAATTTGTTGTTCAGTTCTTGACTCAGCTTTTTCGCGGTTACACCTCCGTCTTTTAGTTTATCGGTCGTTACTGCCTGATTTCCGAGCTGGGCCTCCCATACGGAGTTGTTCGCTATGCTTTCGTGTACGACCGCGCCTTTGCCTATCTTATTGCTTGTGACCGCACGGTCATGTATCTTGCTCTCTGTAACAGCATTGTCGGAGATCTCTGAAGATGTTACAGCGCCGTCCAATATTTTGTTGCTCGTGACGGCGTCGTTGGCGATTTTTTCGTTCGTAACCGACAGCTGTCCGAGCTGGGATTCCCATACCGCGTTATCCGCGATATTCTCATGCTCAACCGCGCCTCTGTCGATTTTAACGCTTGTCACGGCTCTGTCATGTATTTTGCCTGTACCCACGGCGCTGTCGGCTATTTTTGTATCCAAAATCGCGCCGTCCTGAATTTTATTAAACGTAACAGCGTCGTTCGCTATTTTATCATTCGTTACCGCCTGACTGCCAAGTTGGGCTTCCCACACGGAGTTTTCGGCCAACTTTACATGAGTCACCGCACCGCCCGCGAGTTTGCTCTCGGTTATAGCGCCATCCTTTATTTTTCGGTTCGTGACGCTGCTGTCCGGATGGTCGATTTCGCTTGACTCCTTATGATTTTTAAAGTTCCTTTCGGCGTTATCCAAATCCGTTTGCAGCGCGAACGCGCCCAGACCGACCGTTATTTTCACGTTATCGGCGTTGCTTATAGAGAACGGCCAGTTTATGATAAATTCCGTGGGCGTTGTGGGTATATAGTCGCCGATATCCGAGCCCTCCGACCGGGCATAGCAGACGAGCGTTTCGGGATATTTCGGATCATCCGCGCCGCTTGAGGTTTGAAGTTTCGCGAACAGTCCTATCTCCTTTAAATGGAACGCCGGGAGTGTGCTGTCGCGCCCTGTGGTGTTTGTAAACTGTGTTTCAATCGTCACCTGATTGCCTTCAAACATCTTTTTTGATATTTGAAGTTCGCCGAGCGGCTTGACTAAATCGGTCAGCTTGGCAATATCTCCGCCTGCCGTCCCGTCTCCGAACTTACCTTTTGTGAACATGAGAATGCTGCCTGTGGCAGTCTTGGCCGCATACTCTAAGCCTTTATTTGTAAAAATAAACTTATCCATCACTTACCTCCAGATCTATAGTTTTCAATTTCTGTACCCGACCACCAAATAAAAAGGAGCCGCTTGCGGTCATTCGCCAAACAGCGTCCTCTGTATCAAATATTATATTTTTCTGTTTTTGTATCGCGCCTACTAACGCGACGGCGTTCTCGGTATCTCTGATAAAGCTCAAGCCTATCCGCAGATGCGCGGGCTTGACTTCTTCGATCGCGGATATGATTTCCGTGATATTCTCCGGCACACCCTCACGGTTTACAAACTCCAATGTAAACGCGTATTTATCATACAGCTCGTTGATCTCGACACCCGATTTCTCATATAATGCTACAAGCTCTTTTAATGCCTCGACCGTCAGAACGCGAGATCCCTGAAGCCGCGCTATGACTCTTGCTCTGCGTGTTTCGTCATCAAGCCCATCGGATTTTGCAAGGCTTACATCCTTCTCATGAAGCGTGAACTCATCGGTTGTGGTAATAAACAGCCGTTGATCCGCCAATGTGATATCCGCTTTTGTTTTATCAAGGATATACTGTATCGCGTCGTAAAAATCCTTTACGACCTTTGATTTTCTGTAGTAATACGGGAGCCGCTCTATCATGTGAACACCACGCTCCCAAGCACCGGAACCGAGCCGTCATTTATCGATATATTTGATGTGCCGCTGTTTATTTTAAGGTCGGAATAATCCTCAACACCAAGTACCGAGAGTATAAAGCTGCCGACCTTCGCGTAGGACACATACGATTTTTTCAGCGCCTCATCCGCAAGATAGTCCTTTATGCTTTCCTCAACCGCGCTTTGAATTCCATCAGAGCCGTCTGTTATCAGCTTGACCGATATATTGATTTTTAAGGCGGTCGCGCTTACCACCGTAACATCGGCGCCGATCGGTCGCTGTTCCTCGATATGCTCCTTGACTTTTCTGATTAAATCATCGCCTGCAGGCTGATTATCGGAGTCGACAATTACAACCTTGACAGTACCGTTTCCGTTCCATAGAGGGATAACGCGCACATCGCCGACGCCGCTGACTTCTTTAGCCCACTCTATATAATGATAGATATTTCCGCTTGCCGTGGGATGAGACACCTTTTCGATGTATCGCTCCAAAAGATCAACATCGCTCTCCGGAGGATAGCCGCCCGTGAAGTCGGTTGTATTCTCGACTTTTGTCAGTCCGGGCAGAGTTACCGGGAAACGGTTAATCTCACCAACCTTGACATTTCCGACATTTCCCGCAAATACACAAGTTGCTCCGACCTCAACATTTCCCGCCTCAGGTATAGTCTTTGCTTCATCAACCGAGAACAGAATATTATCGGCGGCTATTTTTGCGCCCTGCGGCACTATTTCCCCGCGTCTGCCATATATCTTAACCGTGCCTTTGGCAAACGTGCCCGACCTTCTCTTAAGTCCTTGTTCGGCAGCTTTGCGGTCAAGATACTCGCCGACTGCCGTCAACGCGAATGCGTTGATCGATAATGTATCTATTCTCTGCTGCAGCAGAAGGATTTGTTCCGAAACCGGATAAAGAAGGTCATAAAAAAACGAGCCTGCCGAGACGTCATAGTCATCGGGCACACTCGAAAGAATATCCTCCAAAATCTCATTAAGAGTCATACACATACACCTCACTCAATTCGCCATAGGTAGTTGCAAGCGAGAAGGTGATCTCCATCAGCTTGCGCTTGGTTGCGATAGAAAAATTGCTCAGACTTAATATATCCTCATGGCGGAGCAGAGCCTCCTCGATTTCACGGCGCAGTTCTGACTCAACAAAGCCGCTGCCGTAGCTTTTGCCGATCACCAGATCCTCGATATTCGCTCCGTAGTGTTTTCCTTTATATATGGAATACCTGTCAAGCTGCGTTCTTATACATTTCTGTATCCACAGCTTTAGCGCATCGACACCCTCAAGCTCCACAGGGTTTTTGTTCTTCATCTTAAACTCGCCGGTTCTGAAATCAAAGTCAAATGTCTTTTTCATTGAACAACACCTATCACAATAAATTTATTATCACTCGCATACGGCAGCAGCACAACGGTTTTATTGAGGTTTACATACTCAATATATCCGTCATGCTGCCTCGTCTCGTATAAATCAAAAGTAGCCTTCACATCGTCCTTATCAAGAAGTATTCTGCTACCGAGCTGTATTTTAAGCTCCGGCAGTTCTATTATCTTCCCGAACATAGGCGTGTACGGCGAGGGATTATCCCTGCTCCGTATATGCTTCGCAAGCTCAATTAATGCGCTCATATTTTCCTCCCAATCAAAAAAGCGACTACCGCTCGGTAATCGCTGTGTATTTTAGTCTGCTCGATAAACGGGAATTGCAGTTTTCCAGACATTTATACGTTTGTCTCAATGCCCCGCCGGTTTCCTCTCCATCAGATTCTTTTCCCCAACAAAATCCGCATAGAGAAAGATTCCGAGCAACACGCCAAGTGGAAGCAGAGTTGCCCAAATCGCTTTTTCTTCTGCCAAATTACACAGGAGCGTTCCTATTATGGCTCCTGCGAGGAAAAATAGCAGCATGGCAAGGTGTTCTCGTAATTTTTTCCGATGCGTTTTATCCTCAAGGCGAAAATGAGAAATCTCTTTTGCCAAACCGATTCCAAACTGTCTGATATGATTCGTGGCAAATGTTGTAGCCATAGGTACGCCTTCCGCTTGACGAAAGGTATTGTACTGCATGGAAGCAACAAAGTTAATTGTAACCTGAGCAATTTGAACGGGCGCTGACAAAGG
>CANQLT010000052.1 GCA_947624775.1 uncultured Monoglobus sp. | reverse complement strand
TTCCATTTTCCCGCCCCCAACGCCATACCCATCAGCACTACATTTCCCGTCTGGGCATTGCAGAATACATTGCCTCGGAGCAAATAAGTGTACGCGCCGAAGAATCCGGCTACAACCATTAAAACGTGATAAATCTCTTTTCTCTCGCACAAAAGATAATACGAATTATTTCCCGGTTTCTTGTCTTCCATATCAAAATTCACTCCTTATTTACATGATTGAGTTTTGAGTTGCCGTTTTTGCCGCAAAAACTGTTGCTTGAGGCTTAGGAGCCATGCTTTGGACAAAATTCCGATTTATCGATTAGATTATTCCTCGTTAAAAATCTCCTCTAATTGTTTTATTAAAATCGGTAGCTCCTCAAAGACAACATCGGCTATTATACTCCAATTTGTTCCGTCATAATCGTGAACCAACCGGTGTCTTACTCCCGCAATCATTGACCATTGAATGGTGCTATGAGCTTTTTTATATTCATTTGACAGATTATAAGCGTGTTCACCAATATTATATAACGGTGTTGTGACAAGCCACTGCAAAGAAAACTCATTCAGCAAGTCTTCTTTTTTTATCTTATGTTCATCTATATATGCGCATAATTTTGACGCATTTTCATATATTTTTTCTATGCGCTGCCTATCTGAATATTTCATGCCACGAGTAACCTCTCTTTCATAATTGTATTGTAAAAATCACTGTCGGTATTTATCTCGTGAATTTCAAAAACGTCCACATTTTTGTTCAGTACTTCCCGTAACTCTTCAGCAAGCGCGAATATCATTGTAAGTTTAAAGTTGTCGCCTCCATAAACCAAAAAATCCAAGTCGCTGTCTTCGTTTGCTTCGCTTCGCGCATATGAACCGAATAAATAAATACTATTTACATGATATTTCTCAGCAATCGGTTTTACTAAACTTATTATGTTTTCTATTGTAAATATCTCGTTATTCATAGCCTTATTTCCTTTCTGATTTAAATGTGAACATTAATTTAAATACCATTTCTTCTACGAACCGATAATTTTGCGTCTCTGCTTGTTGTATGATATATTTTAATATAATACTCGTAGAATGTCAACTGAGTTTTTCATCGGGATATATAATCGTTTACGTTATTCGTCTCAGTTCCAGCTTATTAAAATGCCAGCCGTCCTTGATAGAATGGTCGGTACTCTCTACTACATACCTCACGCCGTCAATGCTCATCACATCTCCTGCGCGGGTGTAGCTGTCGTACTTTTCGACGATCTCAAAGCCGAATGTCTCGGATGCCTCGGAACCGGCTTTAAGTTCCTGCTCGGCTACCGTCTCGGCGTTTTCCTTTTCCGGGTCTATCTTTACGATCTTCTGTAAAAAGCCGTACCTGTCGATAAGCTCACGGTTCTGTTTAACCATGAGCTCCGTATACACGCTGTCCTTCTCGGATGTGACTTTTATTGAGTTATTCATTTCCTCAATTGATGTGCTGTGGCTGACATTTCCTTTGTAGTCGGGCGCGTACTCCTGCGCGATATTGCTTGCGACAGTAAATTCGGGATAAGCGTAAAGCTCCCCTATTTCATATACCCTAAGTCCGTCCGGCACAAAGTCATAATTGTAATCGCCGTCACACTTGTCGAGAATATCCGTAAGTATTGCCGATATTGTCTTATCAAAATATATTTGATTGATGTTCGCGGTAAGCTCCGGCAGCATAACAATATTTATCGACAAATCGTCGCAAAGCTCCTTTATCGCGTCTGCGGCTGTTATGTTTTTAAACTGATAGGTCTGGCTTGTCTTGTTCAGATACCACCCCATATCAACAGCCGTGTATTTGTTCAGGTTCGTGTCTCCGTCATCGACTTTGATTATCACTCCCCGGAATATTTCGCCGTTTGTAACGTATTGCAGCACGTCCCCGACCTGCGGCGTGTACATCAGATCTTTCAAATACTGCGCGTCCGTCTTAGCCACGTTGAATGACATGGTGGTTGACAGCTCGTGTAAGCTGTTTTTCCATGTAAGGCTTCCCGCCATTTTGGTTATGTCCTCGCCGTTCGCGTAAAGCGCGGGTTCGGCTGTACTTGGAATTGTCTCCGTATTTTGGAGCTTAGGCTGTATGTTTTCCTTAACGCGGTTATTCCAGACTACCGTTGGTTCTTTTTCGGTATCGGAGTAGGCGTTCTCGGAATACATATAACTCTCGGTACTGCCCGCCGCGTATTCCGGATATTCAAAGTAGTTTCCGAGATTGATTACTTTGACCACGCCGCCATTTGACGGCGGATTTTGATGCACGGGAGTCGCCGCCCAGTTCGTCATAAACTCGACAACGCACTGTCCGTCCATATGACCCCATCTATTGGCGGGATTGCTGTCCCATGCCTCGACAGTTTGGCTCTTTTCGTCGCCGATTATCGCATGAATAACCCTTCCGTCCGCGCAGTATATATCAACATAATCGCCGACCGCGCCGAATGTTGAAGTCATCGCCACAACGCTGCGACCGCCGACTAAGCCGTAACCATCGCTGTCAAATTTATATTCATTACGCGATTTCGCCGTCTCTATCAGCTTTCTCTGATTAGAACCTTTACTCCACGCCGAATATCCGTGTTCCTCTCTGTTCCATGTCTCGTATGTATATGTCTTGCCGAGACCTGTCGGAACAGTGATAACTTCCTGCCTCTGCGGTTGAAGTGTTGCAGCGCCGCCTGTACGCTCTTCGGGATAACGCAGTACATAATCCCAATTATCATTCCGGTACGCCTTATCGCTCACAATGCCGTATTTGGAGCACCACGCCTCAACAGTCGTGCCGCCGTCCTTCTGGACAAGCGCGGCGTGCTTCGAGGAATTTATCAGCACATCGCCTTTCAGCATTCCCGATCCTGTCGACAGATTTACAGAGTTGGTCACGTTTTGGAAGCCGCACTTCATGAACGCGCCCGGCATATCGCCTGTGTAGGTGGCGCCCGCGCCCTTTACGTCGATCCCCGCTTGCGTGTATGCGGTTATTACAAAATGACCGCAGTCGTAGCCGCCGTCCGATGCGCCCCAACCGCCCCACACATATCTGTAGCTGTCGTTATTGGCAATATCGACCGCCCATTTGACCGCGCTGTCTATATATCCCATAATCTCACCTGAACAGTCCCGCTCTGTACATCCATGTAATTACGCGAAGTTCACTATACGTCAAAGCAAGTCCGCCTTCATCGCCCTTTATTATGCCCTTCTCTTTTGCCGCTTGAACAGCCGCCCGCGCCCACTCGGGCATATTTTCGTCTATGTAGTTATATGGATTGGTAAGCTCGTCAAGCAGACTCTGCTGATATTCATCTGTTGCTTTTAATTCTTCGTATTGTGACATAGTCAATTCCTCCTCATCATCGGTTTGCGGATTTTCATAGCCGAGCAGATTAAACTGCTCAAGCTCTAACGTGTACCACAAATCACCGTCTGTTTTTGTTGTGTACTGGAAATTTTTTACCGCAACGACCATATTTATCGGCGTATCGGTAATGATCAGACGGATCGGCAGCTTTTGCAAAATCCATGTATCTATTTTATATACATAGTCCTGACCTTTCATGGATGTATCCCTAAGGTACGGATAATCTCTGATCGGAAAGAAGCTCGTTATCGTTATGCCTTTCAGCTTCGGTGTTCCGATCAGCTGCAGCTCGCCTTTTGAGACGGTTTCAAAGGTCTGTAATCCCTGCGGCTTTGAAATTGTGTATTCCGCGGGCAGAACGGGGATCTTCAAGATATCCTCTCTGTTGTTTACCGAAAGATAGATGTCCATGTTTTTTCCTCTCATAATTTTCGCAATAAAAAAGCTGTCAGACAGTTGACAGCGCGAAAAATATATAGTATAATGATAACAGAAAAAGGCATTGACCTCAAACGGTTATGCCCATATAATCAGTTATCTTACAATAACCGTCCGGGCGTGGGCGGTTATTGCACTTTCATGGTAAATGCTATCATAATTATGATAGCAACCAAAACCGCAACAAGCAGTTTCTTCGCCATTTGTCGCAACACGTCTACTTTTCATAGACGCCACCCCCTTTCCATAGTACTCGACCGCAAGGCCTGTATTAGGTAAAGGTGGGCATAACCGCCGGTGTGTACACCGCTTTGAAAATCTTTGCCTTTCTCCGCATAGTTTCCTATGTAACGGATTTCTCCGCTGACACAAGTATACCATATTTTTCTCAGATATACAAGATATATTTCAGCTTTTTCTACATATTATCGATTAAGTCCACAATTCTTCGGGCCACCTTTTCCGCGATACCGTCATCGTCAGTATCTCGTCCGTCCACATTTACGGTTATGTTATATGTGTTTCCAGCCGCTACGGGGATCGGTTGAGGCTGAACCATCACAGCGAGCCTGTTCCAGAACTCCGATAGAGGCAGAACAGCCTCGGCTCCGGCTTCGCCGCCGATCATCGCGTCGTTTCCGCTTAGTCCAAGCAGCGTAGGACGTGTCATAATACCGCCCTTCGCGTACCACTGAATACCGAGCTTCGGTATAGGAGTGCTTATGCCCGCAATGCTGATAGTGCCGTTCTGGACAATATGAGGAGCTTTGATTATGCTCTTTATCCCGTTCCAGACACTGCTTATGGTAGACTTTATCGAATTGAACACGTTTGTCACGGTAGTTTTTACGGAATTGAAAACATTTGAAAAAGTAGTTTTAATGCTGTCAATTATTGTCTTTATCCCGTTCACCGCGTTTGACACAACGGTCTTTATATTCTCGAAGGCAAGCGACGCGCTTGAGGTTATGGTGTTCCATACATTGGTGACCACCATAGATATCCCCTCAAACATGAGGGTAAAGCTGTCCTTTATCGATTGAATACCGCTCTTGATCGTCTCTATGTTAAACGTGAAAATTCCCACGATAAACTGAAACGCGCCGGAGATAATGTTCTTAACGCCCTCAAATACCGAACTTATGCCGTTTTTTATTCCGTCAAAAGCGGTGGTTACACTTGTGACGAAGTTCTGAAAATTCATTTTAATTCCGTCAATAATGTTCATGATCGTTGTGCGGATGATGATAACTGTATTTTCAATACTTGTCCGTATCCCGCCAATTATGGTTGACACGATATCACGCACACCGCCTATAGCAGTTGAAACCACACTTCCAATCGGTGCAAGAACCGCTGAGATGCCCTCGCTTATGCCGCTGAACTTCTCTACAACCGCGTCTTTTACAGAGGTGAATTTATCGGCAATATTATCCTTAATACCGACAGCGGCATCGCCGACCGAGGATATTTTTTCGGATATACTCTCTTTAATGCCTGAAAACTTATCGGCAATAGCCTCTTTTACGGAAGTGAATTTATCGGCTATGCTGTCTTTAAGCCCGTTCGCGGCATCGCCGACAGCCGAGATTTTTGCTCCGATCGCGTCCTTTATACCGTTAAACTTCTCAGCGATTGCAGTCTTTACATTTCCGAACGCCGATACGATTTTATCAACAACGGGCTTTAAGGCTCCCTCGTTATATGAATTCTTTACAAAATTAATTGCGTTTGAAAACGCGTTTCCGAACGCGTCCTTCACACCTGAGAGCCTGCCCTTCACCGTGTCAACCATAGGAGACAGCTTTGTCTTTGCGGCCTCAACCACCTGACCGAGTCTGCCGCCCGTTAAGGTGTTTATTGCGTCATAGCCGGTCTTGTAGTATTCCTTGACAGCGGTCATGGCGCCAGCGACAGTGCCTTTGATACCGCCGCCGTGTTCCTCGTATGTGGTCTTGATGTTGTTCAGCTTCTCTGACGCGAGCTGCCTCGCTCCATCAAGAGCTGTTCCGACCGTATTCTTTACGCCGTTCCACGCCTCGGACGTTTTGCTCTTTATACCGTCCCAGATTCCGGTGACTGTATCCTTGACTCCGCCCAGAATACCTGTCGCCTTTTCTTTCACAGAATTCCACGCGCCGACAATGCTGTCCTTTATTCCGCCGAATATATTTTTAATGCCGTTCCACAGGTTCTGCGCCCAGCCTTTGACCGTATCCCAATGCTTATACAGCGCCACGCCTATTGCGATAACAGCGCCTATAGCTATAACCACAAGACCGATGGGCGAGGTGACAAACGTCATAATCGCGCCGAATACCCCTGTCACGACATTAAGCGCCTGTGTCGCGGCGATCTGGGCTATGGTAGCCGTTGTAAGCGGAGCGAAAGCCGCTGCCTGCGCTCCTGTCATAACCGCTGAGAACGCGATTAATCCGTTTCGTATGCCCTCTACTACGTTCGCGGCGGTTACCGCGATTTTGTACGCTGTGACAGCCGCCGCTATTCCGGCAATAACCGGAGACAGCGCGCTCGCGACAGTGATAACCCCGGATGCGATGTTCATAGCGAGAGACAGAGCGTTACACAGGTTTGGAATAATCACGTTGGCAAGCGTCTGTATGAGCGCTGTTCCGTCACCTGAGAACGCGTTTACAATACTGCTTTTTACATTATTGAACGCCGAGCGCAGGTTTTCTATCGCGGGCCGGTTATTCTCGATCGCCGACCTTACAGCGTTAAACACTGTGCTTGATATATTGTAAATACTCTGAATAGCCACGAACAGACCATTTCCGATAGCGACCGTAACCGCTGAGATCGCGGGAGTCACAGCCCCAAGCCCGTCAGACATAGACTGGAGTACGCCCTTGAACTGAGATGAGCCGAGCGCGTCAAATATTGCGATCTTAACTCCCTCAAACTGCGACTTGAGCAATGTGAGCTTTCCGCTTACCGTGTCATTCATGGTATCAGCCATGCTCTGCGCCGCACCCTCAGAGTTATATATAGCCTCGCTTAGAGACTGAAAGTCCGCAGGACTTGAATTTACGAGCGCGAGAAAACCGGACATCGCGTTTTTTCCGGCGAGCATGGTGGCGTACTGACCGCGTTCGGCTTCTGTCAGGGTACTGAACTTAGCCTGCAGTTCCGGGATAAGCTGTGACAGCGGTTTCATGCTGCCGTCGGTATTAACAACAGACAAATTGAGTGCGGTCAACGCGGTTGATACATCCTTCGTCGGCTTTGCAAGTCTTGTCATAACGCCCCTGAGAGACGTACCTGCATCGCTGCCCTTGATGCCGGCGTTCGCCATCAGGCCGAGGGCGATCGTTGTGTCGCGCATACTGTATCCCATCGCGCCCGCGACAGGAGCAACGTTCTTGAAGGACTCGCCAAGCATAGAAACGTTGGTATTTGATTTGCTTGAAGCGACGGCCAGGACGTCCGCGAAATCCGCGCTGTCCTTTGCCTGCAGTCTGAAAGCTGTTAAGCTGTCGGTTACAATATCCGATACCGAGCCAAGTTCTTCACCACTCGCGGCGGCAAGGTTCATAATACCGGAAATACCGTCAATCATCTGCGATGAATTCCATCCGGCCATGCCCATGTATGTCATGGCCTCGGACGCTTCGATGGCTGAGAACTTAGTGGTCGCGCCCATCTGTTTAGCTTTTTCCGAAAGAGCGGTAAGTTCCGCGCCGGTCGTGCCGGATATTGCGGACACATTCGCCATGCCCTGTTCAAACTCAAGTCCGGTATTGACCACATCTTTTCCGAAACTCACCGCCTGGCGTATTCCGACAAACGCGCCGACCGCTACGGTGGCTTTTGACGCGAGAGAGGTGAGTATGCCGCCCGTGTTGCTTGTTTCGCTGCCAAACGACTTCATACCTTTTGACGTGCCGTTTAGCGTGTCGCGCAGCTTATTACTCGCGCTTACCGCAGACTTCATATTCGCGAAGAAGTTACCATCCTTAAGCGTTAAAGTCGCGCCTATATTCCTGCCGGTCATACCTTACTCACCTCCGCCCAATATCGCCTTGTATTTTTCCGTTTCTTCCTTGATTGCAAGCTCCATACTTGCCTTTAAAAATACTTTCTCGGACGATGACAGAGCCGCAAGCCTGTCCCAGTCAAATCCACGCTGTACATAGTAATGGATAAGCTGCAGCTCGCCGTCCGTCTCGATTAGTTTTTTACCTCTTCAACTCCGCCCATGTATCCGGCGAGCTTCATGCACTCAATCGCAATCTGCGGTATTTCGCCCGGCTTGAATATCAAATCAACCACGTCCATAGGCTCGGCACAGCCGAAGGCTTCCTGAACTTCCTGTGATTTGAGGTTAGGCTCTTTAATGCACTCATAGCACATATACTTGTCGCCCTCGCCCGGCTCCATATCGTTCGCGTCACGACAAAGCGCGCCGTCCGGCTCCTCAATCGTTATGGAAGCGTCAATGGATGAGATATACAGTTCTTTTGTAGCTTTTGTTTTCTTTGCCGCAAGCATCTGCTCCTTGCGGCGCAGTAATTCCTGCAGAGTTAATTTTGTTCTTTTTGACATTTTAAGTTTCTCCTTTCTTACGCGCACGGATCGGCTATGGCGTCAAGATATTTAAATCCGACAAAGCCGCCGCTGAACTCATCCTCGGTGATCTTTCCGTTTTCAAACGTCTGCAGCGTAAGCTCGTCAAGCCAGCAGGAGTTAAGCTGAATACGCTCCGTACCTCCGTTGTCCGGATCTTGAAGTTTGCTGACAAGCGTTAAGCGGGGGTCATGACCTTCCGCCAGCTTCTCGGCGTACTCTTTTCCCCTTGAATATACTTTCTTTATCTTAGCCGTCCATGTTCCCGACACACTCATCAGCTTTGAGTCGTCCCACATCTGACCGCTGAAGTTTATCGTTTCGCGGTTTGACTTGATCTTTGCCTCAAACGATGTGATCTCGTAGCAGATGCTACCGTTCCACCAGAAATATCCGTGTGTTCCCGATATTACCTTACCAACACCGGGCATACGTCTTTCGGCAGCCATAATTCATTCCCCCAATCATTAAGCCATATTTATCGCGAACCTTAAATCCTCGATAGCGTCGCAGAATGTAACATTAGCTGTGGCAAACACCAGTCTGCCCGTTTTCGCTTTCCGTATCTGTTCATCGGAGTAGTCGGATATATCATAGCGTTCCGCGAGCCACGCCCTCTGCGCCTCAACATCGATATCAACGGTGTTGTTCGCGTCTTTGTCAAGAACCGTTCCTTCAAGCCCGGTGAAATACTGCCCGATCGCCGCGATGAACATCTTTTTATTATCATAGCTGTTATTAATGCCGATATAGTTATTCTCAAAAGCCGAGCGAATATCGTCGCGCATTAAGTCCATGCCCTCGATGATTTTTATCGACTTCATGTCCTCTGTCTTGTCTCCCGAAAGCGTGGCGAGAGAATTGACGCCTCTGCCAACTTTGACCTTTTCGCCATCGTCTATTAGGATAAACCTGCCCGCGTCTATGTCGTCATCAGGCGTAGTGCCTTCGGTTATACCGTCCACCTCGGCAAGCACCTGATATGTCGCGCTTTCGGTGAGAGGAAGTCCGGCAAGCAGACCGGCGATTCTCGCGCAGTACTCCGCGGTCGTGTATAACTTAGCGCCGACCTTTATTCCCGTAGTAGAAAATTCAACAATACCTTCATTATTAAATTTATTTGCCGTTTCCCCGGACGGCAGCACAGCCTTGAACGTCTTTTTGGCCGCCCTCTGAGCAATGATCCAATCCTTGATCGTGCCGACATCCTCATCAGCGATGCCGGGTATTGTCAGCCAGTTCCACTGTTTGTTCTTCAGCCTCGCCAGAGCGGTTTCATACTCAGCCGCTGACTGAACGCGCTCCACGATAACCCTGTGAGGAGTACCGAGGAATATCTTGTTTAAGTAGTCAAGATTTTTAGCCGTCCAATGCGCTTTCACTATATCCGCCTCAAAATTGTACTTGTAGCTTGCGTACTCATCGCCGGATTTTGAAGTATCCTCAAGTATTACAGCCACAATGCCGTTTTCGCTGCGGCGCACCGCAGTCTCGGCTTTTGCTTTAAACTCGATTATTATTTCGGGTAAACCCATTTATACATTCCCCCTAAGTTCAAATATCTCCATAGGATCAAATTCCTCACCCTTATCGACATACTGAATAAACGAGATGTCAAAATACGCGTAAAGCGCATTCTTTTCGATCTCAAATTCAATCTCCTGAACGGTGAGTTTCCTATCGGAAATATCAAATGTATCATAAAAGAAAATTTTTTTGATTTTGTTTGCTACGTCTACGCAGTCCTCGGTCGTCTCAAGCGCGGATATATATTTTATCTCAACCGTATCGGTTACCTCTTCGGTAGCGCCGCCGCAGGTGAGCTTTACCGCGCTTGAGGGATAGACCTTCACAAACACAGCGGGCTTTTTAAAGCCCTCGTCAACCTCGGACGCGACCACATTAAAGCCGTTTTCGGCAAGCAGCTCGGCAATCCGGGTCTGTATATCTTTTTCCGTTATCATTATCACACCTTCAAATCATCCGTTATCTTATCAAGCAGCTTTTTTGCTCCGCTCTCAAATTTCGACTGAGCCTCGGACAGCGATTTTTCGAGCATATGTGTTCCGTCAACATAGCCGAGTGTTTTTATGCCACGCGCGCTCTGCTGTATCCGGTTCAGCTTCCGTCCACGCTCTCTGGTGCGACCGCCTCTGACAACTCTGTGTCCCAATTCGATAAGGTGAGCGTGAGGAGCCGTTGACTGCTCGCGCACCACGCGCACCTTGCCGCTCTTATACAGCTTAACCTTTTTGAGCCGCCATGAGTTTCGCAGCTTTTTGGTCTTAACCGGAGTGAGAGCCTTGGTCCGCTTATTCACCGCCCGGCCTTGAGCCATCAGGAACGCGTCGGCCTCGTTCGGATACCGCTTTTCACAACGTTTGAACGCCTTTTCAAGCTCATCGAATCCGAAAACATCAATCGTCCTTGCCATTATTGTCCACCTCGCTTGCAATGATCCGCAGCTGTTCATTATGTTCGGATATATTAAGGACGGACTCTATTTTTAAAGTCCGTCCCTCAAACAAAATCTGCATATCCGTTGTAATGTTCGGAAAATACCGCGTCATTACGTTGTATGTTGTTTCCGCTCTCAGCTTCTGCGACTCGTCATACTCGCGGCCTGTTTTCGGCGAGACAAACGCCCATACGGTTTTGTATGCGGTGTAGCGCGGCACATTTTCAGACATGGTGTTCTTTTCCGTCTCGTTCGGCTTCATAAAGGTTATCCGATGCCGCATTTTTGAAAAGTCCATCTAAAACGCCGCCTTTCTGTAAGGAGCGAGCAATGTGTAGAACACCCTCGGAATTCCCTCTTTGGTGCCATCCCGATGCTCGAAAAAATATCCTATACACACAAGCATTGCCTGCCTGTAGCTCTCCGGCAGCTCCTCCGGCATAGGGAGCCGCGTGAAATTCTCGCACATCTCCCGCGCGAGGATGAGGAGGATTTTCAAATATCTGTCCTCCGCGTCCGTGTCAAGCCTGAGATACTGCTTTACTTCCGTAAGCGTCAGCATTTTTATCACCGTCTTTCGACTTAGAAGTCCGTTTCGGCGCATACTTCACTTCTTCCGCGAATCCGGCCTTTATTAAATCTTTGCCAAGCTTTGCCGATACGTCAACAACTTCACCCTCGTAGTAGCTGAACTCGCGTCCGGCACACGAGGTCAATATTTTAACACGCATAAGTCATACCTCCGGTTACGCCATTGCAAGCGTCTTAACCGCCTCAGGCAGTATCAGCTTGCCGTCCACTCTCTGGAATACGCGGAAGCCCACCTGACCTTTGGCGGCATAGAGCTCGTTAAGCCGCTGGAACGTGCGGCCCTGCCTGTCGGATATCCAGTAGTATGACAGATCGCCGAACAGCATTATCTTATTTCCCGTTGAAATCTCAGGCATATATGCCGAAGAATAGATAGGACGGTTCAGGATAGTATCGGGCTGACCTTCCTTAAGTCCCGGCTGCCAGAGATACTGTCCGGTGCTGTCCTTCAATTTGCGAATCACCTTTATCGTGGAATCATTCGTGATGAACGCCGCGTTCTTGCGGTACGGTGTCCGCAGGCTGTGGTAAAGGTCGATTATCTCGTCTGCGGTTATTGCCTCCGCGCTTGCCGCCGTAACTCCGGCCTCGCCCATCCGGAGCAGTCCCGTGGGTTTGCCTGTGCCGTTGCCGTCAAGGAACGCCGCTTCCTCGGCAGCGGCCATACGTCTCGCGAACTCCTGCGCTATGTAGGTTTCGATATTAAACGCCGAGTCATTAAGAAGCTCCTCAGAAACCTTAATTATGGACGTGAGCTTATGCGCGCCCAGAGTTACCGCACTGAAGGAGTCATCGTCCTCGGTGTATTCGCCTTCCTCGTCCGTCCATGTTGCCGCGCCGTGTGACGCCACAACAGGGATCTTTTTATCACCGCTTGAGCTTGTGATAACCGTTGCCAGACCGCGAATGAAGTTTTCGTCAGCGAGCTTGTCGATCAGTCTGCTCTCAAATTCATCCGGAACAAGGTATCCGCCCTCGGAGTCTGTTCCGATTTGAAGAGCGTCCTGGACCGCGTATGAGTTTTTATTCCGCATAGCCTTCCAGAACGCGTTTTTGTATTCGTTGCTTGCCCTTCCGGTCTTTTCGTCGCCGCCGCCGGCAGGTGTGTTTACCACCGGTTTCGAAGTGGGCGCGTTAAGCTGCTTGTCCATATCCGCCTGACGCTCAAGAATATCTATCTCCCTGCCAAGCGCGACGATATCAGCCTCCATTTTTTCATAGGCAGCGACATCTTCGGCTGACAGGACATCGCCATCCCGTTTCGCGTCATCGAGGAATTTTTTTGTTTTCTCCCACAAATCCGCTCTTTTCTGTCTCAATTCTGTAATTTTACTCATAGAAAAACTCCCTCTCTTTTAATATTAATTTAACTCCCCTATTTCAATAAGTTTAATCGCGTTTCAAACTGAGCTATATCCGCGCCGGTCTTTTTCGGCGCTATCGGCTTCAGCTTTTTACGCATAGCCGCGATGGTATTGGTGACCATAGTGGTTTTATCGAATACCATGTTCTCGCTTTTTTCGGCTTCGCTGTCTTCGGTATACAGCACCCGGTCACAGAACCCCATATCGTGAGCCGAGCGCGCGTTAAACCATGTTTCCGCGTCCATCAGATGCGATAATTTGCTCCGGGACAGGCCCGTCTTAAGCTGATAGGCATTCATTATCGACTCCTTGACCTCGTTCAGAAAGTCGATGCCCTGTTCAAGCTCGGACGCCTCGCCGTAAAGCAGCATGGACGGATTATGTATCATGATCATAGCGGTCGGAGACATTTCCACCATATCACCCGCCATAGCGATAACGGATGCCGCTGATGCGGCGATACCGTCGATTTTGACGGTGATCTTGCCTTTATGCTCCTTAAGAGCCGTGTATATTTCGCTTGCGGCAAAGCAGTCGCCGCCGGGCGAGTTGATAAACACAGTCAGATCGCCGCTGTATTTATCAAGCTCATCGCGAAACATCTTAGGCGTAATATCATCGCTGTACCACGATTCCTCGGCAATCACACCGTTTAAAAAAAGCACGTTTTCCGTGCTTTCGTTGTCGTTATCGTTTTTATTACTAATCGTGCTGAATTTCCAAAATTTATTCACTGTTTTCCTCACTTCCTTCTGTTGATTTTCCCGCGTTTCCGATATCTATCATATTTCCGTTACAGAGATAGCGGTCGCCGCCAAGCTCCGCCGGTATTTTATTCAGATCCTCAAGCTCGCGCACATCGTTCGGAGACATAAATCCGTTCTGTATTCCCACGGCATATCCGCTCATGCGGCTTTGGAAGTCGCCTCTGAGCAGTCCGTCAACATTGAATTTTGCGAAGAGCGTTTCCTGTTCCTTTTCGGTCAGGAGCTGCTGAAATATGCTTTGCTCGATCCGAACGAGCCACGGACGGATCGTGTTGGTGACAAAGTCAAGACTCTGCTGCTCGATATTGTTGAAGCTCGACTTTTCAAGATCAGCTATCATGTGCGGCGGTACACGGAATATACGGCAGATCTCATTTACCTGAAACTTGCGCGTTTCAAGAAACTGCGCGTCCTGCGGATTTATCGAGATCGGCGTGAACTTCATACCCTCCTCAAGAACAGCGACCTTGTGCGCGTTTCCGCTGCCGCCGTATGCGTCGTTCCAGGCGTCGCGCACCTTTTCAGGCTCTTTCAGCACACCCGGATGCTCCAAGACACCGCTCGGAGTGCCGGAGTTTGAAAAGAAGCTCGAACCGTATTCCTCGGCGGCTATCGAAAGACCTATGGCGTTTTTGGCCATAGCGATCGGTGAGTGACCGATCAGTCCGTCAAAGCCGAGACCGACTATGTGGAACACCTCGTCCTTTGAGAAAATGAATGTGCCCTGCTTATCGGAAATGTATGTATAGTATAGCTTTCCGTCGTCGCCGCGATCCACGGTCATCTTATCCGGCATCAGAGGATACAGCGCTATGACCTCACCCTTGCCGTTGCGGATTATCTGTGAATACGAATTGCCCCATAAAAGCAGATGCGACATCATGACCTCGCGCATGATAAAGCTGTTCATTTCCGGATTGGGTATATCGTGCAGCAGCTTGTATAGCGGATGGGTATACACCTTTTCCTTGCCGCCCTTTGTGTATTCGTAAACATGAAGCGGCAGGCTCGCCACTGTCTCCGCGATGATACGGACACATGCGTACACTGCCGTTGTCTGCATGGCGCTGCGCTCTGTTACCGACTTGCCCGACCACGCGCTTCCAAATTGAAATGAGCGACCGCCGCCAACGCTGTCGCCCATAAAGTTTTGCGGTCTGTCTCGTGATTTGAAAAGTGATTTAAATATTCCCATAATACCTCCCACAAAAAAGAGCATAAAAAATGCGCCTATTTTCATAGACGCTTTTTAAAATTTCCTCGTTAGTTATATTTCAAGCATTTCATTAAGTTGTCTGCTGACGTCCCTGCCGCCATACATGATGCGAACAACAGTAACAGAACGATCCGTTTCATTGGCAATGTAGAATACCAGATAGTTGTTCACCGTGAAAAACCGCAGCCCTTGCGTATGCCATGGTTCTTCATCATAAAGACGATATCGCAACGGCATTTCTTCAAGCGAACGAATTTCCTTCATAATTTGTGCGGTAAGTCTCGATGCCGTTTCGGGAACCAGCAGAGTATATGCGATATATTCGTATATCCCTCTTAAATCATGTCTTGCAGAATCAGAGTATTGAACCAACCAACTCATATGCCATAATCCCTGCGCATTTCAGCTTCTACGTCAGCAGCTGAATATACTTTCCCTTCTTTTACATCAGCAATACCCTTAGCAATTTCCGCGTCAAATTGTTCCTTCGTAAGGGAACCATACGCAAGCGGTATTTCTTTCGGCAGTTTCAGCTCAAACGGAATGCCATGCTGTAACACAACCTGCCGTAGAAACATACTGACGGCATTGGACATGGGGATACCAAGTTTTTCAAGCACCTGCTCGGCCTGCTCTTTAATTTTAGGCTCTACACGTGCAAATACATTCGATGTTTTTGCCATAAAAATCACCTCATGTATATTATACTCTATTTGCTTGCGAAATGCAAGCGTTTTGCAAAAAATTATATAAATAACATCCCGCGTCTGTCATAGACGCTGCCCTCTATAGTGTCTTTATTCCGTATCGCTCGATCGAGCGCCATAATCATCGCTATCACTCCATCGATCTTCTCGGTGGATTTTTCCTTATCGGGCTTTATATTACCCGCCGGGTCTGTTCGAATAAATATATTATCCATATTCCACCTGAGAACCGGGTGTCCGCCGTGGGCTATTTTCTGTTCAAGCGTCAGTTTCATAAGCTCCTTTGTGGGCGGACTCATATCCTTATACCCTTGTCCGAACGCCGCGACCGTAAAGCCCATGCCCTCAAGGTTCTGCGCCATCTGTACGGCTCCCCAACGGTCGAAGGCTATCTCGCGTATGTTATATTTCTTTCCTAAAGCTTCAATAAATTTTTCGATATACCCGTAATGCACCACGTTGCCTTCGGTGGTTTTAAGGTACCCTTGTCTTTCCCACACATCGTATGGGACATGATCGCGCCTTACCCTTAATTCAAGCGTCTCCTCCGGCACCCAGAAGAAGGGTAGGATGATGTATTTCTCATCATCAGATCTCGGCGGGAATACAAGCGCGAACGCCGTTATATCCGTGGTGCTTGAAAGATCAAGGCCGCCGTAGCATACACGTCCTTCAAGCTCGTTTTCGTTTACGGCAAACGCGCATTTATCCCATCTTTCCATAGGCATCCAGCGCACAGACTGCTTTACCCACTGGTTAAGCCGGAGCTGCCGAAACGCGTTTTCCTCGCCGGGATTTTGTTTCGCGCTTTCACAGGCGGCCTTTACCTTTCCCACATCTATCGTAATACCGAGGCTTGGATTTGCTTTTTCCCATACCTTCGGGTCTGTCCAGTCATCATCTGTATCTGCGCCGTATATCACGGGATAAAAAGTCGGATCAACCTTTCTGCCCTCAATGATATCCATAGCCTTTTGGTGAAGCTCGTAGCATATCGAGTTTGTATCGTTTCCCGCCGTAGTTATTATGAAGTGCAGAGGATTTTTCCTTGCGTCGGATGTGCCTTTGGTCATCATATCAAAGAACTTTCGGTCCCTCTGCACCCAAAGCTCGTCAAAGACGAGAGCCGAAACATTAACGCCCGATTTTCCTGCTACGTCGGCGGATAATGCCCTGTAAACGCTGTTTGTCGGTTTAAAGTGAATAGCCTTTCTGCTCGGCCTTATTTCGCAGCGTTTGCCGAGTGCCGGGCAGAGCCTCACCATATCGCAGGCAACGTCAAATACAAGAGACGCCTGATCGCGGTCAGCGGCACAGCCGTACACCTCGGCTCTCTGCTCACCGTCCGCGCACAGCATATACAACGCGACAGCGGCGGCAAGCTCACTCTTGCCGGACTTCTTGCTTATCTCGATATACGCCGTGGTAAACTGTCGCGTTCCGTCCGGCTTCAGCGTGCCGAAAATATCCCGTATGATCTGCTCCTGCCAGTCGATAAGCTCAAAGGGCCGTTTGTAAAATTCGCCCTTTGTGTGCTTAAGCTGCTCTATGAAACCAACCACGAAATCAGCCTCATCGCTGTCATAGTGCGAGGTGGGCAGCATGAACTTTGACGGTGTGTATCTTTTCAGTTTTCTCAAGCTGTCACCTCCTGTAAAAAAAGCCTGCCGTCAGGCAAGCCGTGGTATGTATCGACATAGAAAAAGGCTTCGCGGCCTTCTTCCGTTTGATTTTTGACTTACGCTTCCGCTTCGACCGCATCTTCCCTTCCGAGGCGGTAAGCATACTCAAGCATCGCCTGTATGGAGTACACATGAACCTCCGGGAAATCTATGTCGTCGTTGCCTCTGACGTCGATGCCGCCTCTCAGTCGCAGTGCGTAGCTGGCTTTCATGGCGAGCTGCTCCAGTTCTCTAAGTGTATTTTTGCCGATTCCTTTAACTCTGCTGTCTTCATACTTCATGATATTGTTCCTCCAAATTCTTTATTGTAGTTGTATATTACCGTCATTTCACAGATATATCAATACCATTACTACACAATGTTTCCGGGATAATATTGTACATATTACAGCATAATTTTTGCACAAGAAAACCGCCCGAAGGCGGCTTTCTCAGGTCGGCTTACTTTGTTATGATGATCTCATATTCAAAGTTGCTGAACGCGTTGATATCAACGACCGTGTAGTTGTCGTACTCGTCCGGGATGTCCTTTACGCTTCCGTAAAAGTATACCGTGGTGTGATTGGGATTAACTATGTCCAGCGTCACGTTCCTGTTTAAAAGGTTGTAAAGTTTTTTAAGTTTTAACATTTTGTTTTCCTCCAATTCTTTATTGTAGTCACATATTACCTCTGAACGCGGGATATATCAATACGATAACTACACAATATATCGGAGAAATTTTTGTTTAATATACAGCTATATACAGACAAAAGAAGCATCCGCTCATAAAGAGATGATGCTTCGATGTAATTTTTATATTAAAACAGCTGTGTCCGTTCCAAAAGAAAATCAAGCAGGCCGCAATGACAGATTCCGCTGTCGTCATAGTAGCTGTGAGGAATATCCGCGCGGATAACCATTTTCTTGAAAAAGTCCTTTGTAAGCAGCAG
>CANQLT010000051.1 GCA_947624775.1 uncultured Monoglobus sp. | reverse complement strand
CAGCAGGTCGGTCTCGTATGTGTATCCCGTGTAGCACCAGATATTTTTTTCGGGAAAGCGTTCCCTGACGCGCCTTAAAAACGGAGTGAGCCCCCGTTGGTTCGACGGCTCGAACGGCTCGCCGCCCAGCAGCGTCAGGCCGTTTATGTAGGGCTTGTCGAGCATACCTATGATCATGTCCTCGGTCTCCCGCGTGAAGGGCTTGCCCGCGTCAAAATCCCATGCTATCTCGTTAAAGCAGCCCTTGCAGCGGTGGGTGCAGCCTGATACAAACAGGGAGACGCGAACGCCCTCCCCGTTTGCTATATCGAAATTTTTGATCTCACAGTAATTCATTACAGATGAAGTACCCTTTCCTTGATTTCCTGCGTGCGGCCCTGGTTCCAGAACTGCGTTCCGATATATCCGCAGGTGCGCCGCGCGACGTTCATCTTGTTCTGGTCGTGGTTGTGGCAGCTGGGACACTCCCATATGAGCTTGTCATCGTCGTTGACTATCTGTATCTCGCCGTCATAGCCGCAGACCTGGCAGTAGTCGCTCTTGGTGTTGAGCTCGGCGTACATGATGTGGTCGTAGAGGAACTTGATGACTTCAAGCACAGCGGGTATATTGTTCTGCATATTCGGCACCTCGATGTAGCTTATGGCGCCGCCCGGCGACAGCTCCTGGAACCGCGCCTCTTTTTCGAGCTTCGAGAAAGCGTCGATCGGCTCGGTCACATGGATATGGTAGGAGTTTGTTATATAGTTCTTGTCAGTCACGCCCTTTATAATGCCGAAGCGCTTTTGCAGGCATTTCGCGAACTTATAGGTCGTCGATTCAAGGGGCGTGCCGTAGATCGAGTAGTCGATATTTTCGGCCTCTTTCCATTTTTTGCAGGCCGCGTTCAGTCTGCGCATGACCTCAAGGCCGAATTCCTCGCCCTCGGGCTCGGTGAGCTTTTTGCCCGTGACCTCGTACACGCATTCCCAAAGACCCGCGTAGCCCAGCGAGATCGTCGAATATCCGCCGTAGAGCAGCTTGGTTATCGGCTCGCCCTTTTCAAGTCTCGCCAGCGCGCCGTGCTGCCAGAGGATAGGCGCCACGTCCGAGAGCGTTCCCACAAGACGCTCGTGGCGGCACCGCAGCGCTTTGTGGCACAGCTCGAGCCTCTCGTCAAGGGTCTCCCAGAATTTTTTCTCGTCTCCGCCGTTTTCTATGGCGGTGCAGGCGACGTCAACCAAGTTGATAGTCACAACACCCTGATTGAAGCGGCCGTAGTATTTCGGCTTGCCGTTTTCGTCAACATACGGGGTCAGGAAGCTGCGGCAGCCCATGCAGGTGTAGCAGTTGCCGTCTCCGTTCTTGTCGATTTTGAGGCGCAGCATCATTTTTTCCGATATATAGTCGGGCACCATGCGCTTGGCGGTGCATTTTGCCGCCAGCTCGGTCAGGTACCAGTAGGGTGAATCCTCGCGTATATTGTCCTCCTCGAGCACATATATCAGCTTCGGGAACGCGGGAGTTATCCAAACGCCCGCCTCGTTTTTAACGCCCTCAATGCGCTGCTTGAGCATTTCCTCTATAACGAGAGCCAGATCCGCTTTCTCCCTCGGGCTCCGCGCCTCGCCGAGGTACATAAATATCGTCACAAACGGAGCCTGGCCGTTGGTCGTCATCAAAGTCACGAGCTGATACTGAATGGTCTGCACGCCGCGGCTTATCTCAAGCTTCAGGCGCTCCTCCACGATCTTGCTCAGCTTTTCCTCGGAGCACTCGGCGCCGATCTCGTCAAGCTCTTTTTCGAGCTGCTTTCTTATTGTCTGCCTCGACACGTCAACAAACGGAACCAGGTGCGTCAGGCTTATGCTCTGGCCGCCGTACTGGTTGCTGGCGACCTGCGCGATTATCTGGGTCGCGATGTTGCACGCGGTCGAGAACGAGTGCGGACGCTCGATCATGGTCTCGCTGATGACCGTGCCGTTTTGGAGCATATCCTCAAGGTTCACCAGGTCGCAGTTGTGCATATGCTGCGCAAAATAGTCCGAGTCGTGGAAGTGGATAATGCCGTTTTTGTGCGCCTGAACGACCTCCTCGGGCAGGAGCAGCCTTTCGGTTATGTCCTTGCTGACCTCGCCCGCCATGTAGTCGCGCTGAACGCTGTTCACGGTCGGGTTTTTATTTGAGTTTTCCTGCTTAACTTCCTCGTTGTCGCACTCAAGCAGGCTGAGTATCTGGTTGTCGGTCGTGTTTGTCTTTCTCACCAGGTTGCGCGTAAAGCGGAAACGGATATAGCGCTTCGCTATCTCAAACGCGCCGTGGCTCATGATCTCGGTCTCGACCAGTTCCTGGATCTCCTCGACCGAAAGAGCGCGGTGCATATTGGCGCAGTATTCCTCGACCGCTTTGGCTATGTCGTCTATGTCGCGCTTCGTGAGCTCGTCCTGGTGGTCGCCGGCGAATTTCGCCTTGCTGACCGCCGCTTTGATCTTGCCGGAGTCGAATATTGCCTCCGAGCCGTTTCTCTTAATAATTTTCAATTTTTTACATCCCCTTTTCGCATCTGCATTTAATAATAGCACACTTGTTTTTAAAATGCAAGGGTTTTTTTGTTAAAAATACCAGATATTGTGGTTACAATTATATTACGGCACAATATGTGACTTTGCCAAAACCCGCGGAACACGCGTAAAAACGCCGTTTGCGCAGATTTTGGCCGCGTGGAAAATTCGGTTATTTATTTTTGCCGCGATCATTATCGTGCGGTATTGCCGCGCGATATCAAAGTTAATGAGACGTCCCGCGCTTGCGGAAATAATTTTCGGCAAAACGCCGTTCTTTATATCGAATAGTTATTTTTGTGTTTTACGGTTTGCGGAGCGCGGATTTCGAAGGTTGTCGTAAAAGTCATGTTTGAGTGCGTGAACGTCAGATTTGAGGGGTGAAAAATTTTAAAATTTGTGATATAATTGATATAATTATAGATAAATATTATGGGAGAAATATGTTTTGATTTATTAGGGTGTAAATTAATTAAATCTATATATCAGGAGGCAAAGACATATGAAGATCAGCATCAAACGGAAAGTCAAAAGCATTTTAAGCGCGGCGCTTGTTTTCGCTATGATCGTTTGCTCGCTGCAGATCCCGGTGTTCGCCGCGGGCGACCCGATATATCTGCCCGAGGACGAAATAGCGGATGAAATTATTTCGAGCGGCGCTTTTTACGTGTCGGTCTCAAACGCCGAGATCGACGAGAGTGCGAACGCGTCCTATATCTTTAAGGTAGCGAGAGGCGGCAGCGACCTGCCCGAGGCCTCGCTGCGCCTTAATATGACGGACATCACCGCGAGATACGGAAACGACTACAAGGTCAAGCTGTTCGGCGGCAGCGCTTTTTCGGAGGGCGTTAAAAACGCGCGGAAGAGCAAGTCGCTGCTCGAGGAGATCGTAGAAAACTCCGACTCGATCGAGGAGCGGAACGACACCAACACTTTGGTGGACGGCGAGAACCTCGATGAAGAAACGGCGAACGAGCTTTATACCGAGGATGTCGAAAAGCTCGGAAACTATTTGGGCGACGCTATGAGCGATACGGACGCCGAGGCATCGGCCGAGCCCGCGGCTGCTGATGAAGCGCCCGAGGTCTCGGAAGAGTCCGAAGCGGCCGATGACCCGAATGACGGAGCGGCCGAGGCGGAAGCCGGCGGAACAGAGGCCGCAGCCGTGAGCCTCAAGGCCGCCAAGAGCATGGCGACGGGCCTTGAATCCGACAAGACGCCGATGGACGGCGGAGGAAGCATGGCGCAGTTCACGGACGAAATGCTGTCCGCGCTTTCGCTTGAGATGGACAGCGCGTACCTCCCCCTCGATTTTGCCGAGGGCGAAAGTGAAAAGTACATAGAGATCATCCCGAACGACAACTTAAGCGGCGACGGCGACAGAATGTTCATGGCGGCTCTTTTCCCAATATCCGAAAGCGCCGTTATAAGCGACAGAAAGGGCGTCACCGTCACGATCAAGGACGACGAGGAGCAGGAGCCCGCCGTGATCTCGTTCGGAAGCTCGGAGTATTATCCCGAGGACGGATACATAAAGGTCACGCTTGAAAGGAGCGGGGCGATAAATCAAATGGTCGCGCTCAAGGTCTCAACCTCGGACGGCACGGCGGCGGCAGGCCGCGACTATTCGCAGGTCGACACCGAGGCGGCTTTCCCCTACGGCGTGACGCGGCGCACGATCAACATACCCATAAGGAGCGAATACATCGGCGATGACGCCGACTTTAACATCACGCTCTCCGACCCGAAAGGCTGCGTTATCGGCGGAAACTCGACCGCGCGCGGAATTATCCCCGCCGGCAGCGAGAGCTATTCGTTTGAAAACGAGACGGAATACGATGCTGACGACGTGGTCACCGCGGCGGAAGACGCCACAGATGACAGCATTTTTTTGGCTGACGCGCTTGATTTATCGAAGCCTTCGTACAGTCACGGCATAGGCGTCGGCTATTCATGCGACAGCGGCTCCGGCACATGGAATAAAGACAAAACACAATATCAGATCACAGCCAATGCCGGCGGAACTCAGCCCCCCGGTTATCATGAAGTGAAATGGGACATCGGTCACCACGATATTTACAGCGGCATAGAATTTGACTGGGCCTTTGCCAGCAAGCCCTCGCCGGCCCTTCCGAATAATAACATCACATTTAAGTTTATAAACTCGTCAGACGGTTCGGAAGATGTTCAATGGAATGAATCAAAGCAGCGTTTTGACAGACAAACGAACGACTTTTTCTCAAGTATAGATTTTAATCAGTTTTATTTAAAGGCGAAAATGAGCAGCGTGATCAATCCTGCGGTACACCTGTACATATCTTCGGCAAAGCCGATATTAAGGCCGTTTGATATCACGCTCGAGGGTCCCGCACCGCTGCAGTTTCTCGACGGTGACGGAAACTACAAGAACAACACGGAGTTAAAAGATGTCGTGGACGCCACAAATGTTTCGCTCAGCGGCGCGAACGAGCACCAAAGCATAATAAGATTCGTTCAGGACGGCAGCGACACCATCACCATCAACACCACGGGCACATACTCGTGCATAACGGGCTTTAATATCGTGAAAAGCGATTCAAAGGCATCGACCAAAATAGACACTAAATACACAAGCGGTCTCGGAAATAAATCGGCGTCGGTCAAGCTCACCGAGGATTTTGTTAATCAATACAAGGCTTATATCAATTATCCGGATAACGGAAGCCATGGCAAAAAGGGACAATTCAACATTCAGCCCATCCTCGGCTATATAAACGCGACCGTAAACGTGCACGCCGACCCGCTCGGAATAGGCACGGTCACGCCGAGCGGAAACGTTAAGCCGAACAGCGACGGCTCGTATACCTACCATAAGGGCGACACCATAAGATTTTCTCAGACCATAAACGACCCCGATATGTACACCTCCGACAGAATACAGATAGTGACCTCGGGAAATCTCAATCAGGGCGACAACCTGAGAGAATATGATGGCGACAATTACATCCAGTATACTGTCGACTGCGACCAAATAGACGTTACGCCCTACTACACCAGACAGGACAATCAGATAACCGTCAGAGTGGCAAAGAGCGATCTCGGCAAGTTCGACACAAGCACGGGAATATTCACAAACCCGAGCGTCGACACCGGAGACTATGTGGAATTCCTGGCCGCGAGCGGCACCGTGTACAAGGATTACTACGAAATGACGGCGACGCCCGCGCAGGACGGATATGTGTCGGTTTGGAGGCAGACCGGCACGAATACGACGCAGTATGCCCAGAACACATTCTATTTCATGGCGGCCGACAACCCGCAGCAAAACATAATATTCCTGACCTGTGAGAAAGCGGATAATATGCGCTATGTTTTGACCGGCAGCGTTACGTATTCGGACCAGCCGTTAAACGGCACATTCACCGGCGACGCGTATCTGCCCGCGAGCGGAACCTACATATATATAGACCCGTATAACTACGGAATATCAGACGACAACGGCAATTTCAGCACCACTGCCATGTACGGCATTAACGGATTCAGCATTGTTTATAAAGTAATAGCCTCGAACAATACAAAATACGAAACGACGGTTTTGCATAATACAAGGATATCGGAATTCGGACAGGACGAGAATGTGATCACCGCTTATGAAACGTCGGCGGGCGATGCTATCCCTGTCAACGCGTCCGACATGACGGCCCCGCATATCAGCTCGTTTGTGGAAACCGATGAAAACGGAAATCAGAGCAATTTCTACACGGTCGAAATAAGCGACGATGAGTTCGAGACTTTCACGATCACCGTCAATAATGACAACGCGCCCTACACCGACTCGGACGGAAACGAGCGCATCGAGAGCGTCAAGGAGATCGACCTTTTGGCCTGCGACCCCACATCAAAGAAGGTCAAAGCCACGATAACGGGCACGATAGCCACGCCCGAGCCCAGCGTGAGCCCGGAGCCGACCGCGACTCCCGACCCGAACGCCACCGCGGCGCCCACTCCCGACCCCAACAGGGTAAACAACAGCGCGACTATTATAAAGAAGAGCGAGACGGTCAACAACGACGGAACGACCACAACGGTATGGCAGTTGAACCACACTTTCAACAAGGGTCACGCTGATTTTTACAAGGCCAGCGATAAGCTGTATGTAAGACTCACGACCGACAGGCTCATGGGCAACGGCAAGTCGATCGACGCGGACGGAAACCAGAAGGACAACGAGGCGTTTATGCAGACGACCTACAATCCGATCAACACGGGCTATACTTTCACGGAGCAAAACCCGCAGAAGCCCGTGACGCAGAACATAGATGTTAATACATATATGAATTTTGAGACTCTTCCGCTTATAGGCACGCTAAATGCGTTCTTTAATCTCGAATTTATCAGTCTGTCGCTCACCAGTCTGCCCGACGGCGGAGAGCGTCTCGGCGTCGGATATGTTCCGCTGTCCGAAAAGACGGATTTCCCGGGTTCGGGAATGACGCAGGAGGAAATCGAAAAAGGCGCCGATCTGTTCAAGGATATCGGAGAGCTGGCGGGCAACAAGAATTCCATAGGCATGGCCGAATGGGGACTGAGCCCCATATTCGGACTCTATGTGGATTTCGGTATCAGAGGTGAAGATGATGGCCTTGTGTTCACCGGCGGCGGATTCTACCTCGGAATAAGCGGAGACTTCCGCATCGTTCAGTATTTCCTGGTCGGCGCGGTGCCGATCTACCTCGGTATTGACGGCGACATGGCCGTGGTCGGACAGGGCGGTTTCAGCAAGCTCAAGGATAGTAGTGTAACTATCAACTCTATCAAGGACTATGACAATTCGTTCGACGATAATTTTAAACCCGAGTGGGTCATTCAGGCATACGGTGATGTTTTCGGATACGCGGGCGTCGGTCTGTGCGGAATTTTGGGCGTGAGAGGCGGAATCAGCTTCGGCGCGGATTATATATATTATCCCACGGTGCAGGATCTGTATCCGTCATATCACACAGACGGACTGACTCTTGACGTGACATTAAAAATAAAGGTCGACGTGCTCCTGTTCTCGATCCCGATACCGGCGGTAACTATTGCCGAGAAGAACTACGGATACTTCAAGGATGTTGAGGAAGCGCGCAAAGAAGAGGAGGAAATTGAAAAGGAAAAAGAAGAGGGAACGTTGGGAGCCTCAGACGCCGCGCAGGCGGTCATGAGACCCAGAGCCGAGGGAACATCGGATTGGCTGCCAAACGGCGACCTCGTGCAGGCGGCGAGCTCCTTTGAGGAGGACGGCACAAGCGTGCTGCTTGAGAACGGATACGACAGAGCAGATCCGCAGCTTTTGAACCTGGGCAACGGAAAAGTGCTGCTTGTGTTTGTGGCCGACATTCCCGAAAGAAACGATGAAAACAGGACCGCGATAATGTACAGCATTTATGAGAACAACACCTGGTCCGACCCGATAATGATACACGACGACGGCACGGCAGACTTTGAGCCCGATATATGCGACGCGGGCGACAAGGTGCTGATCTCGTGGACGTCAAGAGCCGAGGACGCGGAATACACAAGTGAAAAGGAATACCTAAAGAGCCTCAACGTCCACGCCGTGACGCTCGACAAGAACACTCTCGAGATCGGCGAGGTCGAGAAATTGACAAACGACGACTACTTCAACAGCTCGCCCGTCGGAGTATATGACGACGTGAGCGGCGACATGATGGTATTTTATATGAAATCCGCGCCGACCGACGACTTTGAGCAGTCGGTATCGCCCACGGTCAATGAGGGCGAGATCATGTATATGCTCTACGACGCGGAGCAGGGCAAATGGCTGAGAGATATGTATTACGACAACGAGGTGCCCGACAACGGCGTTAAGCAGACGCTCACCGACGAGTGGGGCGGACAGAGGTTCCTGTCCTCGCCCATAAGCGACTTCGGAATGAACGACCCCGTTATTATCGACTTTGACGCCATAAGCTGCGACGGAAAGGGAATATACACCTACACAGTCGACGAGGACAACAATATGGACACCAATGCCGACAGAGAGCTGTTTGTTCAAACCTACGACTTTGAGACGCACAAGACCTACGACCCGGTAAGAATAACCAACGACAATTACTGCGACTCGATGCCGCAGTTCGCTAAAACCGGAGATCGTGTGGCTCTGTTCTGGCTTGAAAACAACAGCGATATACGCTATATAAGAATTTCCGAGCTGTTCGACGAAGGCTATGCCGTGGACGAAGACTTTATCTCCGAGAACGGTTCCGAGTTCGGTCTGGTGTACTGCGAAACCAACGATCCGGACGTCAATCCCACTTTCGGAAGCTTTGAGCCGTTTGTTGACGCGGACGGCAACATATACATCGTATGGATACAGCCCGAAAAGAACGACGCGGGTGAGAACTGCCAGGAGATCTACACTGCCGCGCTGATAAGCGACGAAAACGGATCAAGCTGGTCCGACAGCGTTCGCCTCACCCACAGCGGCGAGTTCAACGACGAGCCCGCTCTTGCGCTCGACCAAAACGGAAATCTGATGACCGTCAACAATCAGTATAAGATCGACGACAGCAGCGACGATGTCGCGGTCAAGGACGTTAAGCTGGTTTCGACGCAATTTGAAACGGTCGGCTCGCTTGAGCCCGTCGACACCGTGCTTTCGGATGAGCATCCGATGGCGGGCGAAACGATCGACGTGGCCTTAAAGGTCAAGAACACGGGCCTCAAGCCCGCGTCGGGCTACACCCTCGACATATACGAGATGGTCAACGGAGAAGTGAAAGACAAGTTGTTCTCCACCGAGTCAAACGAGCATATCACTCCGTCGTCAAGCTCAAGCGCGGAGTTTAAATGGACGATGCCCGAGAGCTTCGAAGGCATAAACGACCTTTCGCTGTACGCGGAGCTCAACGAGACTGGCACGGGCCAGATACTCGAGTATCAGAGCGACAGCATCGACATAGAGCCGAATTACGAGATCACCGACTATAACTTGGACCAAGACAGCGACGGCTTTAAGATCGACTACACCGTCACAAACAGCGGAAACGCCGATTCGAACCCGACCGACGAAGTGGTCGTGCTCTTCAACGACATCTACTATACCGGAAAGACCTCCGACCCCTATTTAAAGGAGCAGATCGGAGAGCTGAAGCCGGGCGAGACAAAGAGCTATTCGGGCCGTCTCACTATTCCAGCCGATGATTTCGAGAACGGATTTATAAACGCGTACATCGGAGTAAAAGACAGCGAGGGCAACAACATAGGCCAAGGCGAGGCGTTCGAGCTGCCTCTCGAGTTCCCCTACAGCATAACGGTCAACGGCGACGAGAACCTTTCCGAGATAACGCTCAAAGAGGGCGAGAGCCTTGAACTTAATACCGAATTCTCACAGAGTGATTATTATGAAGGCGCCGAGGTAAACTACTCCGTGCGCGACTGCTCGGTGGCGCAGGTAAACGACGATACATTAAAAGCTCTCAGAGAGGGCGAGACCACTCTCGATGTCATGATAATACCTCACGGAGGATATAAGGGCATAAAAGTGACAGTCACGGGAGACGGAATATCACCCACTCCCACGAGACGCCCGTCAAGCGGCGGCGGAGGATTCGGAGGCGGCACCTTCGGAACGACGACCGATACAGCGGCGACCCCGCTGCCGACAGAGGCACAGGGCCCCGACGCTTCGGCTCAGCCAATCGAGACCCCCGACGCATCGGGCGCGGAGACATCAAGATTCGCTGATGTGCAGCCCTCCGACTGGTTCTATGACAGTGTGGAGTACGTGGCTGAAAAGGGCATTATGAACGGAACGGGAGACGGAATTTTTGAGCCGTATCTCAATGTGACGCGCGGAATGTACGCGACCGTTCTGGGCCGTATGGAGGGCGTATCCCCCGAGGCAGCGGACAGCGGATTCGCGGATGTGGCTCCCGATGAGTACTACGCCCCGTATATCGCGTGGGCGGCGCAAAACGGCATTGTGGACGGCTACGGCGACGGAAACTTCGGCCCCGAGGACAATATCACCCGCGAGCAGATCGCCAAGATGACGGCGAATTATATAACATACAAAACGGGCGCGGCGGCGAGCGGAGCCGAGCTAAGCTTCACCGACGCGGCAAATATCTCCGACTGGGCGCGCGAGCCGATAGCGCTCTGCGTCGAGCAGGGAATCCTGAACGGAAACGACGACGGAACATTCGCGCCGCAAAACAACGCGACCCGAGCCGAGACCGCAGCGGTGGCCGAGAGGCTCGACAAGCTGATCTCGGGCATCAGATAGGCGAAACGAATATAATTATCTCACGATGCCGCCCAAGACAGGGCGGCGTCGTGAAAGCATGTTAAGAATTCTTAAAAGGGGTGTTAAAAACATGAGAATATCTAAAAAGTTTATCGCGTGGGCGGCGGCGCTGGCAATGCTGATGTCTGTCGCGCTCTCGCTTGGTTTTTCGGCGTACGCCGCGGGTTTTGACGGCGCGGCGAGCGGAAGCGGCAAGGACGGAGACCCGTATCTGATATCAAATCTTGAACAGCTCGGCAAGCTCCGTGACTATGTAAACGGCGGAAATGACTGCGGCGGCATGTATTTTGAGCTCACTGCCGACATCGACCTCGGCGGAGAGACCGCGCCCTGGACCCCGATAGGCGACTATGCGGACCCGTTCGGCGGCACATTTGACGGCGGCGGTCATTTGATCAGCGGCCTTTATATCGAATCAGATGACAGCTATATCGGCCTGTTCGGAAATTTGGGCGGAACCGCGCAAAACCTGGGCGTCAGCGGCGAGATAGTCGGCAGCGGCAGCTATGTCGGCGGCGTTGCGGGATACAACAGCTACGGCACAATTGAAAACTGCTACAGCCTCTGCTCTGTGAGCGGCAGCGGAAACGTGGGCGGTATCACGGGAGACAACGCATCGGGCGAGATCACAAACTGCTACAACGCGGGCGTGATAAGCGCGATGAGCAACGTGGGCGGCATAGCGGGATTCAACAAAGGCACGATCGAAAAATGCTACAGCAGCGGCGCGGTGAGCGCGGCATCGCCTCAGATCACGTCATGCGGCGCGATAGCGGGCAGAGCGACCGGCGGCGAGATATCGGGCTGCTATTACTTGATGAACACTGCGAGCGGCGGTATCGCGGGCAGCGACCAAGCGGGCGGCACAACGGTACTCTCCGCCAATGATCTAGCTCAAAGCGGCTCGTTTTCCGGCTGGGATTTTGACGGCACATGGGAAATAAACTCGTTTTTGAAAAGACCGACCCTGAAGTCCGTGCCTCAGCCGCTCAGCGTTTCAAGCAAGGCGGAGCTTGAGAGCCTGGCAAGCTATGTTAACTCGGGCGGCGGCAGCGGCGCGGATATCTTGCTCACCGCTGACCTCGACCTCGGATGCAGCGCGGAAAAACCGTGGACACCGATAGGAACCTCGGCGGCGCCGTTCAGCGGCACATTCGACGGCGGCGGCCACATGATAAGCGGACTTTATACCGACCCAAACAGCGATTATCAAGGCTTGTTCGGATACGCCGCGCAGGGCTCCGTTATCCAAAATATCGGAATAACCGGCGGAAACGTTTCCGGCAGCGGAAGCAACGTCGGCTCGGTCGCGGGATACAGCGCGGGCGAGATATCGCGGTGCTACAGCACGGCGTCCTCTTCGGGCGGCGGCATAGTCGGAAACAACGCGGGCGAGGTCTCAAACTGCTATAATATCGGTGCGGCGGCGGTCGGCGGAATCGCGGCGGCAAACGGCGGTACCATATCAAATTGCTATAACACCGGCAAAAGCGGCAGCGGCATAGCGGGAAGCTCAAGCGGCACGGTCTCGGGCTGCTATTATCTGAGCGGCTCGGCAAGCGGCGGCATCGTGGGCAGCGACCCTCAAGACGGCGTGAAAGCCGTATCGAGCGACGAGCTCGCGAAAAAAGACACATTCTCGGGCTGGGACTTTGACGCGGTCTGGGAGATCGAAACCTTTGCCAGACCGATATTAAAATCGGTTCCCGAGCATGTGTTCACCTCGGGCAGCGGTTCCGAAGATGAGCCCTATATTATAGACAGCGCATCGGTTTTAAGCTCGCTCGCGGCCTATGTAAACAGCGGAAACGGCAAGAATGAATTTTTTAAGCTGAATAACGACATCGACCTCGGCGGCGCGGACAATAATTTCACGCCGATAGGAAACGCCTCCGCAAAGTTCGGCGGCACGTTCGACGGCTGCGGCCATAAGATAAGCGGCCTCAATATCAACTCAAGTGGCGACGATCAGGGCTTGTTCGGATATATCGACAGCGGCGCCTCGGTCAAAGCCCTGACCGTCGAGGGCACCGTCAAGGGCAAGGATAACGTCGGCGGCATCGCGGGTCAAACCGCGGGAACCATTGAAAACTGCCATAACGCCTGCGGCGTTACGGGAACAAACAATGTCGGCGGCATCGCGGGCCAAACCGTCAAAAACGGAGATCTGGTCGTCGGCGTGCTTCAATACAATTATAACAGCGGCGCGGTCTCGGGCCAAGACGCGGTCGGCGGCGTTGTCGGAAACAATCAGGGCACAACGCAGGACAGCTACAATATCGACAATGTTTCGGGCAAAAACAATGTCGGCGGCGCAGCTGGCAAAAACAGCGGCACCGTCTACTACGTATATAACATCGGCAAGGTCTCGGGCAGCGGCTCAAACGTCGGCGGCGTCATAGGCGACCCCGGCACTATCGTCAACTATAACTATTATCTCGATTCCTGCGGAGCTGAAGGCAGCGGAAACAAATTGACTCTCGATAAGTTCGCCCAAAAGGACAATTTCCAGTATTGGGATTTTGACAAGGTTTGGACAATTGATTTCGGTGTCGCCGCGAGACCCGTTTTAAGATCAAATTCCGAACCTAAGGTTTTCGCAAGCGGCAGCGGCACGGCGGATGATCCGCTTGAGATACCCGATCTTGAAACGCTTGAAAGATTCAGAGATTATAATTCTTTGCCGTCACAGTATTTTGAGCTTACCAATGATATTGATATGTCAAAAGAATACGGAGACGGCAAAAAGTCGTGGACGCCCATAGGCAGCAGCAATACAAAATTCAATTGCGCGTTTTCGGGAAACGGACATAGGATCAGCGGACTTTATATCAACTCCGATAGTGATGATCAGGGCTTATTCGGATATATCGCCGGCGGTGCCTCGGTAAAAAATTTGACGGTCGAGGGCTCGGTCAAGGGCAAGGATAACGTCGGCGGCATTGCGGGCCAAAACGAGGGAACCATAGAAAGCTGCAATAATGAATGTGACATCACGGGTGCGAACAATGTCGGCGGCATTGCGGGAGTTAATTCAAACGAAATATCGAGCTGTACGAATTCCGCGGCCGTATCGGCCGGCTCCGGCGAGAGCGGCGGTATAGTGGGAGACAACGCGGCTCGGCTGAAAAACTGTCAAAATTACGGCTCTGTCAGCAGCACAAAAGAAACCGGCGGCATAGCGGGCGGTATAGCGGGTGTAAATAAAAATGTAGAATGGGGATCTGTATCTATAGAAAGCTGCACAAATTATGGGTCTGTATCGGGCAACAACAGTGGCGGAATAGCCGGAGAAAACGGCGTAGGAGTGAATAAATGCACAAATTACGGTTCTGTCGACGGAACGAACTATTCCGGCGGCATATCGGGCATAAATGAACCATATCCCGGTTATCCCTATGATCGTTCCAGAACACAAAACAGCACAAACTACGGGTCTGTATCGAGCGACAACTGTAGCGGCGGCATAGTGGGAAAAAATGACAGTGGGCACGGGGTAAACGATTCTTCCAACTATGGCACAGTCATTGCCGGCAGCTGCGCAGGCGGCATTGTTGGGGAAAACAATGAGCTTTTATATAGGTGCAATAACGACGGCAGCGTTACAAATAGCGAAACCGCTGATAATGATGTTTGTATCGGCGGTATTTCGGGAAAAGACACGTCTACTATCGAGGATTCTTACAACGCCGGAAGTATTTTTTCGGACAAGTCCGGCGCCTCTGTCGGCGGCATCACAGGCTTAGCATCAAGCGGACACGGTCAAATCATTGACAATTATAATATCGGAACTATCAAAGGGGGACAATATAACGCAGGCATAGCGGGCTTTACCGACGGCAGCTTAGCCGTTATGCAAGGCTACAATCTCGGTATTGCAGACGGAGAAGCTGTTGCAAACGGAAAGGCGTATATTGCTGATTATTACACGATAAGCGGTATTTCTCAAAAAACATCAAACGTCAATGTAATATCCGCTGAGGACTTTAAGTCTGTCATTTCGGAAAATATCAATAAAAAGTATACTCAGCCTGTGTGGAAGGATGACGCGTTTCTGGGCAGACCGATACTTATCAGCCATCCGGAGAGCGGCAGCGGCACGCAGGATGACCCGCATATAATTTCAAATCTTTCAGCTCTTGAGACCTTCCGTGATTATGTAAATTCGGGCAACGGCTCCGGCGAGTATTTCAAGCTGGCTAACGATATAGATATGTCGGACAAATACGGCGAAAATAAAGAATCATGGACACCGATAGGGTATGGAACTTATAACAATAGTTTTAGCGGCACATTCGACGGAGGCGGACACACGATATCGGGCCTTTATATCAATACGACAGACGATATGCTGGGTCTGTTCGGAACGGTAAGCGGCACAATCAAAAATCTTGGCGTCAGCGGCGCAGTCAAAGGAAACGATCAAATGGCGGGCATCGTCGGATATCTTGAAGGAGGAACGATTGAAAATTGCAGAAACAGCTGCACCGTAAACGGAAGTTTTATGCTTGGCGGCATTGTGGCAGAATTATATGGCGGCACGGTCAAAAATTGCTTTAACGACGGCGCTGTCACGAGCGACGATACCGATGTCGGCGGCATCGCGGGCATAAACCAGGACGGAACGGTGCAAAACTGTTATAATACCGGAGAGATCAAAGGCAAGGACAAAGTCGGCAGTATATGCTATAATATCGACGGCGGCAAGGCGACCAATTGCTATTATCTCGAAAACACGGGCGATGACTCGAACGCGACCGCAAAGACCGCGGACGAGTTTAAATCGGGCGAGGCGGCATATCTGCTGCAGAGCGGCTGCGACTCGCCGACATGGGGACAAAACGGCGATTTCCCGGATCTGATCGCGCTCAACAAGAACATAAAAACATTACATAAGGTGACATTTGAGAGCGAGAGCCCGAACATAGGCGCTTTGTATGTTCCCGACGGCGAAAGGCTTTCGGTCAAGGACGACTATCCGTATGTCAAGTGGTCTCAGACCGCGCCGGGCAGCGGGCAGGCCGAGTTTGACTTAAACACGCCGATAACAAGCGATTTGACCCTCTATTTAATAGAAGGCCGCGAGTTTGAGCAAAGCTCCGATGGCGATATCACGCTCAAAGCCGAATGCGGAGCTCCGTTTGAGCAGGATCTGTTAAGCTTGTTGAAATTCGCGGACGGAAGCGGCATCACAGGCTCTGACTTTGAATTTGAACTGAAAGACGGATCAACGCTCCCGAGCAGCTTTACCTTAGAGGGCGGAAAGCTCAAATCGGACTGTGTCGCGTCGGATATCGGTACATACACCATTACGTTCAATGTTACAGATAAAAAGCCGTACAGCAATATCGCGCTTACCGCACTTGACCCGAACCCCGCGGAATTCTTCGCCGAGCTTACGATCGATATAGATGTAAACTTCAGGGGCGGCGGCACAGAGGACTCGCCCTACGAGATCCCGAATCTTGAGGCGCTTGAGGCGTTCCGCGATTACGTAAACGAAGACAACGGCTCCGGCTGTTTCAAGCTGACCGCCGATATAGATATGTCGGGCAAATACGGCGAAAATAAAGAATCGTGGGCATCGATCGGTATAGGATATTTCGGCAAATATTTTAGCGGCACATTCGACGGCGACGGACACACGATATCGGGTCTCTATATTAATTCGACAGAACAAGACTTAAGCTATTATCAAGGCCTGTTCGGAGATGTCGAATACGGCACAGTCAAAAATCTCGGCGTTAGCGGTACGATCAACGCAACTGTGCAAGTGGGCGGCATTTCGGGTTCTCTTAATTACGGAACGATTGAAAATTGCAGAAACGACTGTGCCATAAGCGGACACTTCAATGTCGGAGGTATTGTTGGAGATACATGGAACAGCACGGTCAAAAATTGCTCTAACGGCGGCACTGTCACGGCCAGCGATATACATGTCGGCGGCATTGCAGGCGAGAACGCTCTCGGTTCGGTACAAAATTGCTATAATACCGGAGCGCTCCATGTAACCGGCTTGGGCTACAGTATAGTGGGCTATAATTATAAAGGCACAGTAACCAATTGCTATTATCTCAAAAATACGGGCGATGACCCAATCGCGACAGTAAAGACCGCGGATGAGTTTAAGTCGGGCGAAGTCGCGTATCTGCTGCAGAGTGGCTGCGATGAGCCGACTTGGGGCCAGAAGATAGGAGAAAACGACTATCCTATCCTGACAAGCGACGCGGACAAAAAGGTCGTCAAAGTGACATTTGCGACAAATAATAACGCGAATTACGCAGCGAGCTACACGAACGCGGGCGGCAAGGTGACGCTGCCCGACGATCCCGATATAGACGGCGCCGAGTTTAAAATGTGGTCGGCGTCAAGCGCCTCGCCGTTTGAGGAGTTCACCGCCGACACGTCGGTGACCGAGGACACGGTCGTTCATTCGGTCGGACGCGAGCTCTTCGGCGGCGAAAGCGACGCGGTCAGCCTCAGCGGCACCTACGGCGAGGGAATAACCGCGGACCTGTCGCAATATATCGAATACAAAAACGGCGCATCAGTTTCGGGCGGATTCAAGTACAGCATAAGCGACGAGGGTCAAACCGAGGCGACGATAAACGGCAGTATGCTGTCTGTCCCGAAGAACACAAACGCGGGAAGCTATACGCTCACGGTCACGGCGGAGGAAAAAGCGCCTCTGTTCTCGCTCGCGAGCGTTGAGACATTCGGCACAGACCCTGTGACGCTTAAAATAAACGTGAATATCGCGAAGGCCGACCCGGTCGTTGTCGTTAAATCGGCCAACGCGCTGTATGACGACGACCCCGAGCCCGACGATCTGGTGACGGGCACAACGAGCGGCGGCACGCTGCAATACAGCACAGACGGCGAAACCTATACCGAGGATATTCCTAAAGCGAACGAGGCCGGTGAATACACCGTTTGGTACAAAGTGGTCGGCGACAATAACTACAACGACGCCGCGCCAAAATCCATAAAGGTCAAAATTGCTCACGGATTCGCGGATGTGGCAACAAAGCCGAGAGCGGTCAGGAACCTTGTGTTCAGCGGCGAGCCGCAGGAGCTCATAACCGCGGGAAGCGGCACAAACGGTGAAATGCAGTACAGCCTCGACGGCGAAAATTACTCGCCCGAGATCCCGACCGGCACAGCCGTAGGCCAATATACGGTTTGGTACAAGGTGGTCGGCGGATTTATTGACGGCAAGCACTACCACGACAGTGAGGCCGCCTCTTTGACCGCCACGATCGTAAAGGGCGATTCGACCATAGAATCTGACGGCGCGGACGTTGTCTACGGAGACGCGTTCACCCTCACCGCCGAGGTCACAAAGGCTGACGCGGGTGCCTCTCTCGCTTCCGATGAGGATAAGGTCGACTTCTATATCGGAGAAACGTTCCTCGGTTCGGCTGATGTGGATTACGGCGGCGCGGAGCTCAAAGACA
>CANQLT010000050.1 GCA_947624775.1 uncultured Monoglobus sp. | reverse complement strand
GCTCGGTCTCGCTCGGTACTTCTGTTGCGGGCGGCTCGGTAATTTCGGGAGTAGCCGTTGCGGGCGCCGGCGTCGTCGCGGCAGGCGTTTCAGTCGCGCTCGGTTCCGCTGTAACCGTCGGACCCGGTTTTGATGTCGCCGCCTCTGTCGGGGTCGGGGTCGACGTTACTGTTGCGGTTGCGGTCGGAGTCGGGGCTGCCGTCACCGCTGCTGTCGGTGTGGGCGCTTCTGTCACCGTTGCGGTCGCGGTCGGACTTGGCGTCGCTGTCACTGTTACCGCCGCTGTTGCTGTCGGGCTTGGCGTCGTTGCCGCTGTTGCCGTTGGGCTTGGCGTTGTTGCTGCTGTTGCTGTTGGACTTGGCGTTGCTGTCACAGTTGCCGTTGCGGTCGGAGTCGGCGCTGCCGTCACCGTTGCGGTCGCGGTCGGGCTCGGCGTAGGTGCGTCGGTAGGCACCGGAACCGGAGTTGACGATGCCGCCGAACCGTCAGGAACAAACTGCAGCGCGGTTATGTTTTTCAAATAGTTAGGATAACCCCAAGTAGCGGTACCCGACAAACGTTCCAATCCGAAAGAAACGCTACCGGGAGATGCAATGTTAATGCCGCTCAAATCATACTCGGTTCCGCCGAACTTAAAGCTTTTGACGGTATTTGCCGCGCTGTCGATCACTATATGAATATTCTCTTCATACGGTACATGATTATCCCCTTGGAACACCGTTCCGACCGCGCTGTAATCAGTCCACACATCATTAACTTTTGTCTTAATAAGAACTTTATAATTCGCATCCCAGCTTAGGCGGAAATTATCTCCAATTTGAATATACTCATAGCTGCTTTTATAAGGGCTGTCTCCGAAGCACCAATCCATATCGTAGGTTATAAGCGCTCCGGGTTCCGTTCCAAAATTCTTTGTCGCGCTGTAAGCGCTGTCGGGTTTTGTGGGATTAAATCCTATCCTGCCGTTTTCGGCGTCATACTGAAGTGTCTGACCTCCCGTAATGGTCCAGTCGGCAATATCATTTTCACTCCATGCCGCGCCTTTGGTTCCTTTTTCATAAAGGGCGGTTCCGTCGCCAACAGCCGCGAGAGAGCGGGTGTATTTAAGATTTGAAATATATGGGCCGGCTGTTATCGCACCGTCGCCGTTCTTTTCGGTATACAGTCTCACCCTCTTGAATCTTGCGCCGTTTAAGTCAAATGTCTTGCTGTATATGGTGTAATTGTCGACGGGCTCGCTTGCGTCTTTCGGATTTCCGTATATAACAGCGTTGCAGACATCTCCGTCATAGTCAAATTCAAGAGACAGATGCCAGGTTGTGGTGCTTCGTCCGAAAATGCCGTTGTTGCTCGAGCGCACCTCGGTCCAGTCGGCGTCGGCGTTTTGTGCCATCTCCGCCATGATCGTACTCTGCGTCATCTGAGCTTTGCTGAGATATTGCTGAGAGAGCGTGAGTATATTGTTGTTGTCGGCTCCCAAAAAGCTCAGACCGACGGTATACTCTCTGCCGTCCCAGTTCCAATTTTCGTCCGCGTCTTTTTTTCCGCCTGTGTTGAGGTCAAGCGTCAGCGTCACCTTATTGTCGTCATAGACTTCGAAATCCTTATAGGTCTCGCCGTTCTCGTTAGCGTCCGTCTGCTTTATGCTCGCTCCATCTACCTTTAGACCGTCGGCGTCGCTCACGTTTACAAATTTATTCGTTCCGGTTATGTCCGTCTGCGTGCCCTCGGCAACGGTGACAACAATGTCTTTCTCAAAACCGCCCTCGTCGGTCCCGGCCGTGATTATCGCGGAGCCGGGGCCGTTGGCGCTGACGGTTCCGCTCTCGTCAACCGTCGCCACATTTGCGTTTGACGAGGACCAGTGGATCAGCTTATCGGTGGCGTTTTCAGGCTCGACTGCGGCCGCAATTTTTTTGGAGCCGCCGCTGAATACGGTAGTGCTTTCATACGGAACCGAAATGCCTGTTACAGGGGTGGAATAAACCGTGACTTCGCACTTCTGAGAAAATGTGCCGATTTTCGTATCCTTAGCGGTGGCTGTGATCTCGGCTTTTCCCGGCGACACGCCTTTAACAACGCCGCCGGAAACCGTCGCCACGCCCGGATTATCGGAAGTCCATGTCACGCCCTTTTTGGTTGCCTCCGCGGGAGTCACAGTCGCGATAAGCGCGTGCGTCGCGCCCTTTTCGACGTTTATATTGCTTTCGGACAGCGTGAGTCCGGTTACCGGCACGCTGTTTGCGTTCGGGTATTCGACCTTTGTGAACGGAACAGCGGGCGCAAGATAGTTGAGTTCCGTGCCGCTTGAATCTTTCGCCAGCGCAACGGAGCCTATATAGTAGCTCTGGTGGGGCGGCTGATTATACGCGGTGTTCTGCCACGCTATGGCGCAGCGGTACTGACTGTCGTGCATGAGCGTTGTTAACCTGTAATCGGACGGGATGGTCGAAACAAACACTCTGAGATAGGGAGTGTCATTTTCGCCCTTGCCGACCGGCATGATTATTTCCTCGCGCCAGTCGCCCAAGATATCCGCCACAAGCGAGGGCGTGTGCTTTGAATAGTTGTTGGACGATCCCGGCATATAACCGTTGCCGTCATCGTAAAACCTTGTGGTATATCCCGTGTCGGCGTGATATTTTGCCAGCTGGTTATCGTCGAGTATTTCTCGGCTCAGGTCGCCGTCCCAGAACACGAGGAAGTTTGTCATGGTTCTTGAGGATGTGGCGGGATGGGCATTAAGCTCGTTTCCCTTTAAGTCAAACACATTGGCGTGCGAGCTTGACCACGCGAGAGCCAACGCGTCGGGGTGGGTTTTTGCGTACTCATCGTCTATATTGTCCATAACGCCGCGGCCCGTGTCGCCGGTTGCGCCCTTGCCCCAGATCGTAGCGCCGGTTGAAGCAACTCTGAAATGGGCGGCGTTGTTTCTGTATCCCACTTTATCCTCTTTGACCGAGAACACTTCCTGAATGCCGTCGTTATTAAAATCGTTGACATGCATCGCGTCGCCGTGGCCCAGACGGGTATTGCCCATGATTTTTCCGTCGTCGTCAAGAGCCGCCGAGCCGTACACGACCTCGTCCTTGCCGTCGTTGTCTATATCGGCCACCGACAGGTTATGATTGCCCTGGCCGTAGAGCGAGGATGTGTCGTCCTTGATTCCGTTATGCTCCCAGCGCAGAGCGAGCTCCTCACCGTCAAAGTCGTACGCGCGCACCACGGCCTTTCTGTAGTAACCGCGACACATGATCAGACTGGGGTGAACGCCGTCCAGATACGCGACTCCCGCCAAATATCTCTCGCTGCGGTTGGCATTGGGATCTCCCCAATCGGTTAAATTTCCGCGGGGAATATAGTCGGTGGTATAAACCGCCACGCCGTCGCTGTTAAATATCGTCAGATACTCGGGACCCGTGGTGTTTTTGCCGTGCTGGGTTCCTTCGGTCACGTAAACATGATCGTTGTCTGCTTTTTTTATCTCATCGGTGTCGCCGACTTTGGTCACGTAATTTCCCTGCGAATCAATGGAGCCGGGCGCTGTCTTGACGGCCAGTTCGGCCTCGCCGTCGCCGTCAAAGTCGTACACCATAAACGGCGAAAAATGCTGGCCCGAAGTGACGTTCACGCCAAGATTTATCCTCCAGAGCCGTTTGCTTTCAACTGTGCCGTTGCTTATCTCATAGTCATAGGCGTCGAAATATGTATAGCCTGTGTAGTCGCTGCCCGCGCTGTCCTTTGAGTCGGTGGGATCCCATTTTAAGATTATCTCATAGTCGCCGTCGCCGTCCAGGTCCCCGACGCTGGCGTCGTTGGCGCCGCCCTCTTTTTCGACCGCGCCGGAGGAATTAACCGTATTGTGGTAGTGCGAGGTCTTTCCGTCGGCTCTTTGCACGTCAGGGGGACGATCGAGCGGTATATCAAAATATGTGAAGGAGTTATACTCGCTGGTGCCTTTTCTGACATAATCGCTCCTTGCGGTGTAATTTGATTTTATCGGAATCGACGGCGGACATAAGTCTTTGCTCTGTCCTTCAGGCACCACCTGATAACGATCGTTCTCCGTTCCGCTTGTGTCGGTATAATTTGTGGCGTCGTGAGCGCCTGTTGTATGGATCAGGACATCGTTTTTGTATATATCAAATGCTTGATTGTCGAGACTCTCGGTGCCCAAAAGGCGCCAGCTTATATAAACGCCGTCATTCGTCTTGACCGTTATCAAGCCGCGGTCAATATCCTCCATTTGTCTTGCTGCGGAGTCGGCCGCGGCCTGCGCCGTGCCGTCATCAATTTCGCCCGCAGCGAAAACCGGCAGCGCTGTTATCACCATGCACAGCGCCAATACGATGCTCAATAACCTTTTTTTCATAAATTTACCTCCTAACGTAGTGATTAGTAATTAGTGAATAGTGATTAGAACTATATTATTTTTTCTCAGCAATCGGCTTTATTTCGTCAAAGCCGTTCCAGATATAGGCCGAGATCTCGTCGGTCTCGGAAGATGTGAGATCGAGTATGAACTCTTTTGTCTCTCCAACGCTCATAACCAGATTTGCCGAATTGAAATCTGTGAGAGCGCCGCTGTACTTATCATACGACGCGGCTATAAGCGTATCGTTTTCGGCGCCCGAATTGAAATTCTTTGTGACGCTGACGGTCACGAATCTGCTCGATGCCTCGACGCTGTTGATCGTGTAGGCGAGTTGGTTCTGAGCCGCTCCGGTCGTGCCGATGAATATATTGTCTATGCCGAGATTTGTGCTCGCCGAGCCCCTGGTGTTTGTGAGAATTGATGTTGGCGAGAGCTTGGGCACCTCTCCCTTAGGCGAAGTGCCGCCGAGCACAAACGTGTCTCTCGGGGTATAGGCTGTGTCCGCCGCGTCTTTGGTAAACACCTTGACGCTGCCATCACTTCTTGAATATACCAACTTCAGCGAGTACCATTTGTTCGCCGAAAGCTTGAATCCCGATACCGCGGCGGTTTTGGCGCTTGTATCATTACTGCCCTTTGAAAGATAGTCGGTGAAATTGAGCGTCCCGTCGCCGGTTATGATATCAAAAGCCCTGCCGTCGGTACCGCTGTAGGCCAAACTCTCGGGAACGTTGTTTTTGTCAAGCACCCTGAGCAGCTGAACTCCGCTGCCGGTCTCGCCAACCGTGAAATCAATTTCTATAACAAGCTTGTCGTAGTCTATCGGATTTTCTGGCGAATACGACCAGCCGTCCTGCTTTTTGTTCTTGTCGGTAATCTTCAAATAACCACCGCCGTCGCGGCTCTCGATCGTCGGGGCGACGCCGCCCGCTTCAGCCGAGGTGCCGAATTTTACAGTGATATTTTTACCGTTTCTGTTTGAAACAGTCTCGCCGTCCTCAAACGTTTTGCCGACCGCGAGATCGTCAAAGCTCCACGTCTCGCCTATGTTTACCTCTTTTTCGAGCGTGAGCTCCGCTTTTGAGCCGCCGTCAACTTTTACGGCGGTTTCCGCGGCTACATATCCGTCGCACTCCGCCGAAACCGTATAATCGCCGTTTTCGACCCTGAACGCAGCTATGCCGTCGTCTCCGGTGAGACCGTACCTCACATTGGGACCGCTGAGCGTTACAGACGCGTTTGCAACGGGATTGCCGCCACTGTCCTTCACGGTCACTATTGATTCGGCGGCGTCCTTGTCGTAGCCTATGTAATAGCTCTGGTGAGGCGGCTGGTTGTAGCCCGTGTTCTGCCACGCAATTGCCATTCTGTACTGGTGGTCCTGAAGAAATGTTGTGAACATATAATCCGTCGGGCAAAGCGACATAAACACTCTGAGCGCCGCATTGTCCGCGCGCCTCAGAATCAGTTCCTCGCGCCAATCGCCGAACAGATCGGCCTGCAGGCATGGGTTCTTTTTAGTGGTATTGTTATAAGCTGTTCCCGAAAAATTCATGAATCTGCCAAACGAGGCGGTGTCGTCGTTAAATTTGTTTATTCTGTTTCCGTCAAAATGCTCGCTGCACAAATCCCCGTCCCAGTAAATCGGGAAGTTGGCGTTTGACCATTCGTTGTCCTGCTTGGGATTACTATTTATAAGAGTTCCGTCTATTGTTCTTATGCCGAAAGAGGCGTCCCAGGCGAGCACGCCGTATTTGCGACTGAAATACGCCATGGCGCCACGGCCGTCGTCTTTGCTTGAGACATAGTGCCATATCTCGGTGCCGTCCGCCTCGCGGAAGCCTATTCCGCAATTGGGTTTTTCCTCAAGAGGCGCGAAGATCTCCTGCTCCCCGTCGTTGTCAAAATCCGAGACATGCAGCGCGTCACCGTGACCCCAGCCCATTGAGTGCGCAACCGTGCCGTCGTCATCAACCGCACAGGAGCCGTAGATAATCTCGTCCTTGCCGTCGTTGTCTATATCGGCCACCGACAGGTTATGGTTGCCCTGGCCGTAGAACGGATTTTTCGAGTTCATTCCGCTGTCGAGCAGCCAGCGCCTTTTGAGGTCCTTGCCGTCCCAGTCGTATGCGACCATTGATGAACGCTGATAGTAGCCTCTTGCGAAGATCATGCTGGGATGAACTCCGTCAAGATATGCGGTTCCCGCCAGAAAACGCTCCGAGCGGCCGCCGTAGCTGTCATCTCCCCAGGCTCTCGCCGAGCCTCGCGCGGGCTCATATTCTATCGTCTGCATGGCCTTTCCGGTCTCGCCGCTAAAAATCGTCAGATACTCGGGATTGGTTATGACCTGTCCGTCCGAATTTGCGTAAACCGCTGTATTATCGGCTTTCTTTATTGCGTCATTCACGCCGGCCTCGGTTACGTACGCTCCGCTGCCGTCCTTCGAGCCGGGTGCGGTGCGCATCGCGACCTCCGCCTTGCCGTCTCCGTCGTAGTCGTATACCTGAAATTGGGTATAGTGGGCGCCGGCGCGTATATTTCTGCCAAGATCAATGCGCCAGAGCTGTGTTCCGTCGTACTCATAGCAGTCGATATAAACGTTTCCGGTCACGCCGCTCTGGGAATTATCCTTTGAGTTTGAAGGGTCCCACTTTAAAATTATCTCATAAATTCCGTCACCGTCCACATCGCCAACAGAAACGTCATTCGGGCCGCCGCTCTGACCGCCGCTTGTGTCGGACGCGTTGTAGGTCGCTCCGTTGCCGTCGGGCGGAATGTTCACGGGAATATCAAAATATGCGTAGGGCGCTTTTTCGTAGCCCTTGTCGGCGTATCCGTCAAGGATCGCGATGTCGGACGACTTCTCGCCCTCCGCTCCGCCGACCACGGACGAAACGTTATATGTGTCGGTCTTGGCGCCTTCTGCGTCGATGTAGTTGGTGTTCTTCACGTTTGTGAGAAGCGCTCCGTTTTTGTAGACGTTAAAGCTCACGCTGTCTGCCGGCTCGCTTTCAAGCAGGCGCCACGTGAGATACACACCGCCGGCAGGATTTACCGCGCCGATCGCGCCGCGCCCGATGATCTCTTTTTGGGGCTCCTCCGCCGCTGCCGTGTCGGCGGCCGCTACCGAAGGCAGCGCCGAAAAAATCATAAACAGAGCGAGCACGATACCAAACAATCTTTTTTTCATAAAAAACCTCCCCTATTAAAACAAATCGCTGTGGCTGCCCGTACGGGACAGGGTCAACACCAGAACATTATTTTCAATCCTATAAATCAGCAGCCAATCAGGCGCTACGTGACATTCCCGATGTCCGGACCATCTGCCGGAAAGACTGTGATCCCTGTATGCCTCGGGCAGCGTTTCACCCGAGGCTATAATTCTAACAGTATTTTCCAATAACTCTATATCAAAACCGCGTTTGATCGCACGCTTATAATCCTTTTTAAACTGTGAAGTCAGTTTTACGCTGTATTTCGGAGTGTTGCTCATTTCTTCAATTCCTCAAACATTTCGTCCAAATCGGTATACCCTTTTACCGACGGGTCATTTGCTATCCTCTCGGCTTCAAGCATAGCTTCAACGGTTTCACTATTAGGCTGCATTAGAGTTATCTCAAATGGAATTCTACCCTCTCGAATTGCTTGTCTGACAAAAATGTTAAACGCCGTTGAAATATTCATTCCAAGCTCGGCGAACAACTCGTCAGCCTGCGCCTTGAGCCCGGCGTCCATGCAAATACTTATATTTGTTGTCGCTCCCGGCATAAGAAGCATCTCCTTTCTATACTATAGGGTTTAATTATATTATATGGTTTTTGCGCGAAAATTTCAAATATAAAATTGAAATTAATCCACCAATACGGGATTATGGCTCTCTTTCCACGGGAGGCCGAATTTGTTGAGGCCGTCCATGAACGGGTCGGGGTCCATTTCCTCAACGTTGTAGACGCCGGGCTTTTTCCACTTTCCGGTCAGAACCATAGCCGCGCCTATCATGGCAGGCACTCCGGTCGTGTATGAGACCGCCTGGGAGCCGACTTCGCTGTAGCACTCCTGGTGGTCGCAGATGTTATATAAATAATAGTTCTTGTCTTTGCCGTCCTTTTTGCCGCGGAATATGCAGCCGATGTTGGTCTTGCCCACCGTCCTCGGGCCCAGCGACGCGGGGTCAGGCAGCACGGCCTTCAAAAACTGCAGCGGCACTATCTCTTTGCCCTCAAACATAATGGGCTTGATCGAGGTCATGCCCACGTTTTCGAGGCATTTTAAATGCGTCAGATAGCTTTGGCCGAAGGTCATAAAGAAGCGTATGCGCTTTATGCCTTTGATATTGAGACCCAGCGACTCCAGTTCCTCGTGGTGCAGCAGATACATATCCTTCTTTCCCACGCCCTCAAAGTCATACTCGCGCTTGATCTCCATCGGCTTGGTCTCGATCCATTTTCCGTTTTCCCAATAGCTGCCGTTTGCCGACACCTCGCGTATGTTTATCTCGGGATTGAAGTTGGTGGCGAACGGATAGCCGTGGTCGCCGCCGTTGCAGTCTAAAATATCTATATAATTTATCTCGTCAAATTCGTGCTTCATGGCGTACGCCGAAAAAACTCCGGTCACGCCCGGGTCAAAGCCGCTGCCCAATATCGCGGTCAGTCCCGCTTTTTCGAACTTTTCGCGGTACGCCCACTGCCATTTGTACTCAAACTTCGCCGTGTCGGGAGGCTCATAATTGGCGGTGTCAAGATAGTGGACGCCCGATCTCAGGCACGCGTCCATTATCGACAAGTCCTGATAAGGCAGGGCCAGGTTTATAACGATCTCGGGACGGTACATTCCGATAAGCTCGGTCAACTCGTCAACGTTGTCGGCGTCGACCCGCGCGGTTTCAATATTGGTCTTGCCGCCGAATTTCTTCATATATTCCTCGCAGCTCTGTTTGAGCTTGTCGCACTTTGACTTGGTGCGGCTCGCGATCATAATGTCGGTGAATACCTCGTAATTTTGGCAGCACTTGTGGGCAGCCACACCGGCAACTCCGCCGGCTCCGATAATTAAAGCTCTGCTCATTTGATTTCCTCCTAACGTAGTGATTAGAGATTAGTGAATAGCGAATAGAATATTACATCGCTATAAGCATTTCTCTTAATATTTTGCAGGCGACGGCGGTGCTGGCGCCGCTCGGGTCAAGGCTCGGGGCAAGCTCCACAATGTCGCAGCCCACTATATTCAGCCCGCCGCAGATTTTTATAACAGCCTCCTGAAGCTCCGCGTAGCTCACGCCGCCGGGCTCGGGAGTTCCTGTTCCGGGAAACACCGACGGGTCGAGCGCGTCAAGGTCCAGCGTGAAATACACCGGATATCCGCGCAGCTTTTCAATCAGCTCGTCAAGACCGCCTAAGTCGAATTTATGAAGATTCGTGTGCTCCTCGGCCCATTCAAATTCCTGTTTCTCGCCGCTGCGTATGCAAAACTGATAAACCTTTTTGTCGCCCAGCATCTCGGCGCACCGCCTGATGACAGTCGCGTGGCTCAGCTTGACGCCAAACAGCTCGTCGCGAAGGTCGGTGTGGGCGTCGATATGTATCATTCTGAGGTTCAGGCCGAATTTTTCGCAGCACGCCTCGACGGCGCCCAGCGTAACAAGATGCTCCCCTCCGATCATGAAAGGGATCTTGCCCGCATCGCATATAGCCGCGGCCTGATTTTTTATCATTTCAAGCGCCGCCTCGGTATCGCCGAGGGGCAGTTCCAGATCTCCGCAGTCGCAGACTTTTTTATTCTCGAGATCACTGTCCTGATACGGGCTGTAGGTCTCAAGCGCCCACGAGTCGGAGCGCATTGCCTGCGGCGCGAACCTTGAGCCCGGACGGAAGGACGCGGTAGAGTCAAACGGCGCCCCGAACAGGCATATGTCCGCCTCGTCGGCCGTCTTTTCGCAGCCGATAAACTTTGTCACGCTTTGCGCGATCGTGATCGGGTCAATATTTTCAGGCATTGTTAATCAGCTCCTTAACATAGTTTGGCAGGGCGAAACATCCCTTATGCAGCTCGGTGTTGTAATACTTCGTCTCAAGCCCCAGCGCGTTCCATCTTTCCGCGTCGAAATTCGCGACCGGGTCAAAGCGATCGGAGGCGAAGCCGAACAGCCAGTGCCCCGACGGGTATGTGGGGATGTGCGCCTGATACAGTCTGTGCACCTTGAACACGCCCTTTATTCGGCGGTGGGTGCGTATCAGCGACTCGGCATAATCGTCATAATAGGGGCTCTCGTGCTGGTTGACCAGTATTCCGCCGTCTCTCAGCGCCCGTGAGCAGTTTCCGTAAAACTCCCGCGTGAACAGGCCCTCGCCGGGTCCGAACGGGTCTGTGGAATCTACTATGATAAGGTCGTACTTATTTCTGCACGAGCGTATAAAACGGAGCCCGTCCTCGAAATGTATATTCACGCGCGGATCGTCAAGCCCGGCGGTCAGTCTTGGGAAAAACCGACGGCAGACCTCGGTGACCTCGCTGTCAATCTCGACAAGATCAATGCTTTCAATCGTTTTGTACAGGACAAGGCGGTTCACGGTGCCGCCGTCGCCGCCGCCGATAACCAATACATTTTTGATCTCGGGATTCACCGCCATCGGCACGTGCACTATCATCTCATGGTATATGAACTCGTCTTTTTCGGCCACCATCATCAATCCGTCAAGGGTCAGAAACGTGCCGAATTCCTCTGAAGTCATAACGTCAATTCGCTGAAACTCGGTCTCGGCACTGTATAACTGCTTGTCGACCCTGACCGAAAACCGCACATCACGGCTGTGATTTTCCGAATACCATAATTCCATCAAATTTTGTCCTTTCAGTATATTCTTTGTCTTACGCGCCGCGGCTTATCTTTTCACATGCTCGCTCAGCACGCGGCCAAGCTCTTCAAAGTCTATAGGCTTTGAGATATGCGCGTTCATGCCCGCCTCGGTCGTCATCGCCACATCCTCGGCGAAAGCGTTGGCGGTCACAGCGATTATCGGAACGGTTCTCGCGTCCTCGCGTCCGAGCGCCCTTATATGGCGCGCCGCCTCGCAGCCGTCCATCACGGGCATCTGCATATCCATCAGCACCGCGTCGAAGGTATACGGCTCGGAATCCTTGAATATCGAGACCGCCTCAGCTCCGTTCCACGCCTCGGTGACCTCGATCCCCTTGTCGCTCAAAAGCTCCGCTGCGATCTCCATGTTGATAACGTTATCCTCGGCCATAAGAACCTTGAGGCCGTTTAGGTCGATTTTTGCGGTCGCCTCCGCATCAGCGTTATTCTCTTGCGCCGACTCGTGATCTTCCGCCGTCTCCATCGGGATAATGACGGTGAACTTGCTGCCCTTTCCGTATTCGCTTTCAACAAATATCTCGCCGCTCATCTGCTGCACAAGGCTCTTGACAATCGGCATCCCAAGGCCTGTTCCCATAACGTTGCCGGCTCCGAAACGGTTCTCCTGGGCGTATGGCTCGAATATGGTTTTCAGGAACTCTTTTGTCATGCCGATACCGGTGTCCTCAACAACGATCCTGTATTTGCTGTGCTCTTTAAACGTCATCTCGGTGACGCTGAGCTTTATCCTCGCGCCGCGGTTGCTGTATTTAAACGAGTTCGAGAGTATGTTGTTTATTATCTGCGTCAATCTGAACGAATCGCACAACACCATGTTGTTTTTGATATCGCAGTTTATCGTGAATTTCTTATGCTCTTTGGCCGCCTGATCGCGGAACAAATCGGCGCATGAGCTGACGCATTCTTTAAGATCTACAGGCTTGTATTCAAGGGATACCTTGCCGTTTTCGATCCTTGAAATTTCAAGCACGTCATTTATAAGGCTCAAAAGCTGAGTGCTTGACAGCTCGATCTTTCTGATATATTCGCCGAGCTTTTCTTTGTCGTCGATATTGTTTTTGGCGAGTGTCGTGAGACCAATAATCGCGTTAAGCGGCGTGCGCATATCGTGGGACATGTTGCTGAAAAACACGTTTTTGGCGTTCTCGCTCTTGCGCGCCGAGCGCAGGGCGTTGCGCAGCAGATTGAGCTGCTCGGTCTGTCTGCCTTTCTCGTCGTCTATTCGGCGGAAACACAGCACGACCTCGCCGGGAGCAAGGTTGTCGTCAAACAGCAAACGCACGTTCACCCATCTGTATGTCGTGCCGAACCTGCGCAGGAAATCGCCGCCGAAATCTTTGACACCGTCGCGAACCAGCTCTTTTATTTTGGCTGTCGAAAAGCTTTGCTTGAAGTCCTGACCCGTGTTCTCATCGGTTACCTCGTTTATCGTGTCGATCAGCTTTTCATAGCTGCCGCTCAGTCCAATCCTGTCTCTAACATGATCGGATGCTTTTATCGCCTCATATGTGCCGCTTAAATAATCAACGCGGTAGATCGCGTAGTACATATTGCCGAGCACCTGAACCGTATCGCGCGCCCGCTCAATATTTTTCTTATTTTTATAGTCGCGATACGTGAGATACAGCGCAGACAGCATGAAGGCCAGCACAAGCAAAATGAGTATCGCGTAAAAATAGTTGAGCCCGCCGAGAATACTGCTCATCTGTATGGTGAGGATCGAGGTCCAGCCGTTGCTCATTTTGTAATAATAAACGCCGCGCTTTCCCTCTTTTTTCGAGTCGAACATGTCGCCGTACTCCGAGTATTCGCCGCGCTCGATACCTCCCAAAAGAAGAGCCGCAAAATTCTGACATTCCTCATAGCTCTCGCCGTAGTCGGTCTGATAGTATATAAGTCCGCCGCTGCTGTCGCAGAGATAATATCTGCCGCCCTCGGGAATGTCCGAGCTGCCCTCAAAATAATTGAAGCTCTCGGGGAATATGTTAAAAGCGATAACGCTGTCGGAGCCGCCTGCCTTTTTGGCCGCGGTTATCACCTTTTTTCCGCTGTACGCGTCATCGTGGATGTCAGTGTAAACAATGTCGCCGTCCGCCTCGACCGCGCGGATATACCATTCCTCGGAGGCGTAATCATACGTGTCCGGGTTCTCGCGGGGATTGGCGAATATGCAGCGACCGTTGACTACAGCGAACGGGTCAAAGCTTTCTCCGAAATAGAGATTCAGCCTTTCAAGATAGTCATACATCCACGCGTCCGCGTTAGCGGGCTCATCGCCGAGGTGCTCGTCTATATTTCTTGTGCCCAGTTCAAGCAAAGTAGAATATAAAGAGATATTGTTCTGCTCCTCAACGGCGTATGACTTAGCGAGAGAGGTTCCTGTCTCCAAGGCGTTCTGCAAAAGCTGAGCTCTCATGTAAAACATGCAGACGCAGGACAGCAGCACAAACACCGCCAGTATAAAAATACTCAGCCTCATCTCGGATAAAATTTTCCTGTATTTTTTTGAAGAATTCATATCTCGATTTTACTTTCTCAAATTTTTTCTCGGGCGAATCATCCGCCCTTTAAACATACAAAAATATTATAACACAAATATTTCCGCAAATCAAGTAAAATAAATCAGAACCGGGATTATTTCGTTTTGTTTACAAAAATTTAAATTTTGCCGAAAACAACGTTTTTTCGGGCGATCAGGCTCTGTCATCAAACGAGGCGGCGTTCGCGCCTCAAATTTTATTTATTATAACTATTGAAATTATTTTAAATTATGGTAAAATAGTATGTTAGTATCTATCACATATTAAGACACGCTATGAAAGGATGATTATATGGCAAAGAAAAATGTGTGCGTTGTGTTCGGCGGGGTTTCAAGCGAGCACGACATAAGCAAAATATCGGCAGCGACTGTTATTGATTTGCTCGACAAGAGCAAATATGAAATACATAAAATTTTTATCGACAAGGCGGGCAACTGGGTATATTTTGACAGCGGCGACATATCTGCCGACGCAAACGATTCGGCAGTTGAAAAATTTGACAGAGCAATAATTTCGCCCTCAAGGAACGACAGAGGTATCCTGCGTTTCAAAAATGACGGCGCGGTCGAAACGATAAAGATCGACGTCGCTGTTCCCGTACTCCACGGAAAAAACGGTGAGGACGGAACTATTCAGGGCTTGTTTGAAATAGCGGGCATACCTTATGTGGGCTCGGGTGTTCTGGGCAGCGCGGTTTGCATGGACAAATGCGTGGCGAAGATCCTGTTCAAAGAAGCCGGGATCCCCCAGGCCGACTGGATAACCGTCAAATACGGCGAGGAGCTTGACGTGCGCGAAGTCGAGGAAAAGCTGGGCTACCCCTGCTTTATCAAGCCGTCGAACGCGGGCTCGTCTGTGGGCATCAGCAAGGCACGGAACCGCGAGGAACTGATCGAGGGCGTTAAACTGGCGTTTGAGCATGACTACAAGGTCCTTATCGAGGAATATATAAGCGCATCCGAGACAGAGAGCGCCGTACTGGGCAACTTTGACCCGGTCATTGCCGACAACATCGGCGAGATCGCGCCCGCCAACGATTTCTATGACTTTGACGCGAAATACAACAGCAGCGACTCGGTGCTGACGATACCTGCCATTGTTGACAAAGCGGTTGAGGAAAAGCTCAAAGAATACGCGCTCTCTGCCTATAAGATCTGCGAGTGCAGAGGACTGTCGCGCGTTGACTTTTTTGTTGACAAACAAAACGGCAGGGTTATACTCAATGAGATCAACACGTTGCCCGGCTTCACGTCCATCAGCATGTATCCCAAGCTTTGGGAGGCGAGCGGCCTCAAAGGAACCGACCTTCTTGACAAACTGATCGAGCTTGCCGAGACCCGCCGCGGATAAGAAAAGGAATTTGATTATGGACAACAGACCAATTGGAATATTCGACTCGGGATTGGGCGGGCTGACCTGCGTGCGCGAAGTCATGAACATAATGCCGAATGAGGACATTATATATTTCGGAGACACCGGACGGGTGCCCTACGGCACGCGAAGCTCCTCGACCATAGTAAAATACGTCAGGCAGGACATTAACTTTCTCAGGAGCTTTGATATTAAATTTATCATAATTGCCTGCGGGACCGCCAGCAGCGCAGCTCTGCCCCATATAACCACCGAATACGACACCGATATAATCGGCGTTGTGGACGCGGCCTCAAAGCGCGCCGCGGAAGCGACAAAAAACGGGACCATCGGAGTTCTGGGCACGCGCGGCACCATAAGCAGCGGTAAGTACGCCGAAAAGCTCAAAAAGCTGAATTCGGACTTTAAAGTTATCTCCACGGCCTGCCCCATGTTTGTGCCTGTGGTTGAAAACGGGTACTCCGACACCAAGATCGCGGAAATGCTGGCCGAAGAATATCTCGAAGACATAGTGAAGGGCGGCGCGGACACGATAATCTTGGGCTGCACCCATTATCCTCTGCTGAGGAAAACGATACAGAAGATCGCGGGAAGCTCCGTCACTCTGATCGACTCGGGCGCCGCGGCGGCCGACGACGCAAAATCCATCATGGATGCTCGGGGACTTCTGACCGACAAAACCGCAAAGGGACGAGCCAAATATTATGTGAGCGACACGGTGCACGGCTTTGAGGAACTGGGCAGCCTGTTCCTATCGAAAAAAATAGACGGAGAGGTCGCCAAGATCGACATCGAAAAATACTAAAAGGAGACTGTTATATGAAAGACAACGCGTTTATTACCATCCGAACCGCTCAAGAGATCGACGGCGAGGAAGAAACCATAGCTCTGGACACCAGAGGCAGATACGCAATACGGAACAATAAAATATACATAATATACGACGAGAGCGCAATGACCGGTTTTGAGGACACGACCACCACGATAAAGGTCAGCGACGCCGGAGTCAGCGTTTCGCGAAAGGGCAGGTTCTCGTCGAAGATGGATTACAGAAGCGGCGAAAAGAGCCTCTGCCTGGTGAACACACCCTACGGCCAGATCGGCGCTGCGGTGACGACCGAGAATATCGACTACAAATTCGGCAAGGACGGCGGCACTCTCAAAATGAATTACCTACTGGACGCCGACAACCAAAACTTTATAAAAAACAACATGACGGTTAACGTAGAGATTAGGGATTAGCGAATAGTGATTAGAACACCTCATCCGACTTTTTGCCCATTCGGGCAAAAACCCACCTTCCCCTCAAGGGGAAGGCAAAAGGCTCGCCCCTTGGGGAGAGCTGTCAGCGAAGCTGACTGAGAGGGGTCAACATATGGATTAGCGATTAGTAATTTAGAAAGGAAAAATTCAGCATGAGCATTACCGACAAGATAAAACAGGAGATCACGGACAAAATAAAACAGGCGCTCAATGGCGCTATGGACGACGGCGCGCTGGGTAGAGCGGATATCGAATCGCTGAGTGACCGCATAAAGCTCGAGGTCCCCAAGGACAAAAGCCACGGCGACTTCGCCTGCAGCGCGGCAATGGCGCTCGCAAAAGAATTCCGCTGCGCTCCCGCGAAAATCGCCGCCGAGATCACATCGAGGATCGACAAAGGCGCGAATATCGAAAAAATCGAGGTTGCCGGCGCGGGCTTTATCAATTTTTACTTAACGCCCGACTGGCTTTATGAGACCATGCGTGCCATTGAGGAACAGGGCGCGGATTACGGCAAGGTCGACATCGGCAAGGGCAAAAAAGCCATGGTCGAGTTCGTCAGCGCCAATCCCACCGGTCCCATGCACATGGGCAACGCGAGAGGCGGCGCGCTGGGCGACTGCTTGGCCTCGGTCCTGGAGTATGCGGGATACGATGTTACCCGAGAGTTTTATATCAACGACGCGGGAAACCAGATTGACAAATTCGGCCGCTCTCTGAGCGCAAGATATATTCAGCAACTCCGCGGCGAGGATGCGGTCGAATTCCCCGAGGACGGATACCAGGGCTCGGACATTGTTGACCGCGCCAAAGAATTTATCGAAATAAACGGGGACAAGTATCTTGACGCCCCCGAGGAAGAGCGTGCTCAGGCGCTGATCGACTATGCTCTTGAAAAAAATATAGCGGCGCTTAAAACCGATCTTGAAAAATACAGAATACACTACGATGTATGGTTCCGCGAGAGCGAGCTCCACAAGAGCGGAGCCGTGAAAGCGGCAATCGACCGTCTGAGCGAGCGCGGCTATACCTACGAGCAGGACGGCGCTCTGTGGCTCAACTGCGAAAAAATGGGACTTGAAAAAAACGAGGTACTGATACGCCAAAACGGAATACCCACCTACTTCGCGGCGGACATCGCGTACCATATAAACAAACTGGAGACCCGCGGCTTTGACCGCGCTATAAACGTCTGGGGCGCGGATCATCACGGTCATGTGGCGCGCATGAAAGATGCTCTGAGTGCCGTAGGTATCGACTCAAATCGCCTTGACATCGTACTGATGCAGCTTGTGCGCCTGACGCGCGACGGCGAGGTAGTGCGCATGTCAAAGCGCACCGGCAAAGCGATAAGCCTGACCGATCTTCTTGACGAAGTAAGCATTGACGCGGCGCGTTTCTTCTTCAACATGCGCGGCGCGGGCAGCCACCTGGACTTTGACCTGGAGCTCGCCAAGGAGCAGAGCAACGACAACCCGGTGTTCTACGTGCAGTACGCGCACGCCAGAATATGCGGAATTTTAAGGATATTAAAAGAGGACGGCGTTATTCCCAAGGCGTACGCCGAGATAAATCCGTCGCTCCTCACGCACGAAAGCGAACTTTCGCTTCTCAAAAAGCTTGCGGACATGCCCGAGGAGATCAGGATATCGGCCGAGACTTTGGAGCCTGCTCGCATGACGCGCTACGCCACTGAGCTCGCAACCGAGTTTCACGGATTTTACAACAACTGCCGCGTCAACGTTGAGGACGAGGAGCTGCGCGATGCCAGAGTTAAGCTGATCGACTGCGCGCGCAAGGTCATAGCCGGCGTGCTTAATATGCTTAAAATCGACGCGCCGGCACACATGTGACGTCGCAAATCCCTGCGCTTGTTCGCTTTCACGCAAGCGTGAAAGTCTCACCTGCTTCGGGTTTGCTCCTTCTTCCCAAAAACGCAAGCGTTTTCGGGAGCCCTAAATTCTTGTAAGCAAGAATTCTGCACTCGCTTATTATATTATAAGCCTGCAAATAAAAAGTCAATAGGAAAATGAAAAAAATATAAAAAAGATTTATGCAGAAAGAAAGACACCGA
>CANQLT010000049.1 GCA_947624775.1 uncultured Monoglobus sp. | reverse complement strand
ATCAAAACGTTATGATACGGATACCTGCCGTCTCGCTTGTACTTTGCCATGACCTGATGAAGGTCATCGGGACACGGGCCGTACTTCTTCTGTATAATTCCAATCACAATGCCGCCCAGCAAGCACAGCAGTACCGTGTAGCCCGGAATATGCACAACACCCGGAATATAATCCCAAAGCAATTCAATGAGCAGGTGCATAACGCGCATAAACGCCCAGATTATTCCGCCGATAACCGCGCCTGCCACAGCGCCGAGCAATATAAAAACAAACCTGTTACCGTTCTTTGTTTTCATTTTTTGTCTCCTTTTATTTTTTTCGCCGACCGCGGAAAGGCTTTGGGCGTCGGCTTGATTTTTTCTACCACGACGAGCTTGCGCACAATATCGCTTTTGGGCAGCGGAGCGATTATGATCTTCGATATCCTGCCGCCCAGCGTGCCTATCACGGGCCGCGCGGCCTCAATCTCGGCATCCGCGCCCCCCGACTTAAGAGCTATGAATTTTCCGCCGACCTTCACAAAGGGCAGGCAGTATTCCGAGAGCGCGGTCATGTTCGCCACCGCGCGCGACAGCGCGAAGTCGAATTTTTCGCGGTATTCTTTGCGTGCCAGCTCCTCGGCCCTGCCGTGCACGCAGCCGGTTTCAAGGCCCAATTCATCCGAGACGGCTTTCAGAAAATTGACTCTTTTGTTCAGCGAGTCTATGAGCGTCAGTTTTATATCCGGCCGCATCAGCTTTATCGGAATGCCCGGAAAGCCCGCGCCGGTGCCGATATCCACAACGGAACCGCTTATGTCAATATATTTGAGAGGCAGCAGCGAGTCCAGAAAATGCTTGACCGCGATCCCGTCGTCGTCGGTGATGGCGGTCAGATTGACTTTCTCGTTATATTCTTTAAGCATCTCGGAGTACCGCGCAAATTTGCCGATCGTTTCCCCGTCCGCTTTGAGACCGAGCGCGCCCAGCCCTTTTTCAAAAAGCGCTCTGTTCATATCAGGTTTTCCTTTGAACTGTCGGTCAGCGCGTAGCCCAGATTGCAGATGTTTCCCGCGCCCATAGTGATTATCAAATCGTTTTTGCCCGCGTTTTCAAGCAAATAGCGCTTTATCGCCCGCATGTCGTTCATGTAGACCGCGCCCTTTATTTTTCTCGCCAGGTCGCAGGAATGGACGGTACCGTCGTATTTCTCTCTGGCGGGATATATATCAGCTATCATGACCCTGTCAGCCTCGCTGAGGGCCGCGGCGAAATCGTCTAAAAACGCCGCCGTTCTGCTGTAGGTGTGGGGCTGGAACACAACCCAAACATTGTCGTATCCCATTTTTTTGGCGGCGCCCAAGGTGGCTCTGATCTCGGTCGGGTGGTGGGCGTAGTCATCAACCACGTCGGAGCCGCAGTCGGCCTTGCCGAGTTTTTCGAATCTTCTGTGGGTGCCGGTGAATTCCTCGAGGCCTTTTTTGATATATTCGGGGGCTATTCCGAGAAAATCGCAGGCCGCCGCAACGCCCACCGCGTTGCAGATATTATGCTCGCCAACGATATTTAAATCAACATGACATATTAATCTATCTTTATTATAAATATCAAAACCGGGATAACCTTTATCTCGCAGAGATATGTTTTTGGCTGTGTAGTCCGCGTTTTCATTTTTCAGACCATATGTCAAGATATTTTTTTCGACATTTTGCACAATATTTTGGGTGCTATTTTCGTCAATACAAACAATATTACACCCATTATCATCAGTTAGTCTTGTAAATTTCATAAAAGATGATATAATGTGATTAAGGTCTTTAAAATAATCAAGGTGGTCCTCTTCTATGTTCGTGACTATCGATACAAACGGATCAAAGCAGAGAAAGCTGTCCACGTATTCGCAGGCCTCAAAGGGCAGATACTCGGAGCCGCCGATACGGTAATTTCCTCCTATTTGGCGCAGTTCTCCGCCTATCAGGATCGTTGGATCTTTTTCCGCGGCGAGAAGCACCAGCGACAGCATGGATGATGTTGTGGTTTTTCCGTGAGTGCCCGCGACCGCCACAGGGTACTTATAGAGCTTGAGCAGCGCGCCGAGCATTTCCGCGCGCTCCAAAACAGGAACGCCGAGCGCACGCGCGGCGACAAGTTCGGGGTTATCGTCGCTTATAGCGGCGGTGTAGCACACAACATCGGGGCTTTTTATGTTTTCGGCGCGTTGACCGATATATATTTCGGCGCCGTTTTGCTTCAGCCGATCAGTCAAATCGGAAGATTTTGTATCACTGCCGGACACCTTGTATCCGAAGCTCAGCAGCATTTCCGCAATGCCGCTCATGCTTATTCCGCCGATACCGATCATGTGCACATGCGCGCCCTTCGGAATGTCGGCTATGGAAAATTTACTCATATTAACGTTACCCTCTTTCAATAGTGGTTCTTAGTGTAGTATACTATATATTTGAAAATATTTCAAGAATATATACGCACAAAGTTGACTTTTTTGAAGGAGAAAGAAAGGATTGAGGTTATATAAGATTAGAAAGGTTAAAAATATGCGGAGAAATCCGGGAAAGGATGGAGTAGTATGCTGATTACAGATATCAGAGTCAGAAGGATTAACGCTGACGGAAGAATGAAGGCAGTTGTTTCAGTAACTTTTGATGACGCATTCGTGGTTCATGACATAAAAATCATCGAAGGCCAGGAAGGCAGACTGTTTACGGCTATGCCCAGCAGAAAGACACCGGACGGAGAATACAAGGACATAGCGCATCCGATTAATTCTACTACAAGAACAATGCTTAACGAGCAGATACTCGCAAAGTATCAGGAAGTATTGGATGAAGAGGCACCGCAGGAACAAGAATTATAGGAAATTTAACGGGCCGCGCAGACGCGCGGCCTTTTTTGAGTGTCGTTTTTTATTCCGCTCTGTATTCTTTGGTTCCAAGCAGTATCAAATCGCCGCGGTTTATCTCGGTTTCGCCCGAGATTTGCGTGCCGTTTATGATCGTGCCGTTGGTGGAGCCGAGATCAGAAGCGCGGAACCCGCTTCCCGCGCGGGTAATTTTCATGTGATGACCGGATACCTGTCCGTCTCTCAAAACGATGTCGCAATCGGATTTGCGTCCGACTATGATCGAGTCGGCTACCGCCGCCGAGAAAACCTCTCCGCTGTTTATATCCGTCATTTTAAACACCGGCCCGTTATTTTCGCGCGCCGCGCCCATTTGAGGCTGCGCGCCCAAAGCGACCGTTTCTTCTCCGGCCGGCGACTGTGGCGGGGGCGCGATCGGCCTGTACTGCGGCGGCGGAACGTTCCTCGCGTTCTTTTTTCCGTTCATTATCACAACTAACGCCACAATGCCGACCAAAGCCGCTAAAACAACAACTCCTATTATTATAATGAGCAGTATTGTGGTTTTTGATACTCCGTTCATATCAGAATTTTCCTCCTCTCCCGCGGCAGGCGCCGCGTTGTTTGTCACAGCTGAAACCGCCGATTCCGTTGGTTTTTCCATATACAGCTCTCTTGTGTCGCTGAATTCCGTGCCGTTTTCCATTACGCTTATCTTGAGGCTGTGCATCGCACCGTCCGTCTTTGACGACGGATACTTGAAATCTATTACATACGCGTTCATAAGTCTCTCATATGAGTAGTTATACACGTCCTCAACGCTCGTTTTTGATATATCGAAGAACATGCCGTGGGACAGTTCGCACAGCTCATCCATGAACCGAGCTCCGTTGCCGCTGTTTTTACCGGATGTGCAGAGACTGTAAATCGGTATCATATGCTTTTTTGTGAGGTCGATCACGCTGTCTCTAGATGCTCCGCCGCTCGCGTCGTTTTCACCGTCCGAGAGCAGAATAATGACCTTGCGCTTAGGTATGTCGGCACCGCGCTTTTCTGAAGCGCTCAGCCCCTCGGCCACCGCGTCATAGAGCCTGGTTCTGCCGTCATTGTTTGAAAGTCCGTCAACCACATTGTTGATCTGTGCCTTGTCGCTTGAAAAATCCAGCAGCGTTTTTACCTCATTTCCAAACGAGATCACAGCCATGCGATCGCTCTCTCCCATTTTGGCGGCCCAGTTTTTAGTGGCAGCCTTAAATTTTTCAAACTGACTTCCGCTCAGCGAACCCGATGTATCGACCAGAAAAATATACGCTGTTCCCTCGCCCGTGTCGGTAAATTTTTTTATCACGGATATCTGCAGCAAATCGTCATCCATAACACCGCGCACATATCCTACATCGGGCTGCGCGGCCCGGTTTCCATCCGCGTCGGTAAGATCGATATATGTATGCAGCAAATCGGTGTAGATATGGGCCTGACCGATATTTACCTCGCTCAGCGCTCCCGCGGCGAAACACACGGGGCATGAAACGACGAAAATCAAGAACAACGCGCAGACCAGCGCGACCGTTTTCCTTACCATGAGAACCACTCTCCGCAGCAGGGAATAAACATGAGCTTAGTGTCCGCTGTCTCTATTATGTCGCCGTGCTTAAGCTTTGCCGATGATTCGACAGCTTCGCCGTTCACATACAACATGCTGCGTCCGTCGCCATCACTCAGCTTGAAAATCTTGTTTTTGGGATCATAGCTGATAACGGCGTGATTAACTCGGGAAATACCCTGATCTTTTTTTATCGCTATATCCATATTGGGGGCGCGGCCTATAAAATTGCGCTCATAGTAAATTCTGTAGTCGCTGCCCTTGTCGGGTCCGTCTATGCACACCAGCCATCCCGCCAGAGGCCTGAATCCCATCATGCTCTGGGCTTTGCCTATGGTTTTAAGCTCGTCGTCCCTCTTTTTTATTGTTTTTATATCGTCAAACGAGGGCGCCTTCGGCGCAACAGCGGGAGGCTCCTGTGACAGCTTTACCGTGACGTCATTGGACGGCCCCATGAACGGGCCTCCTCCGCGCATATCAGCGCCTCCGATCTGCACTCCGCAGTACGGACAGCTGACATGCTGAGATGAGTCATAATAGTGTCCGTTGGGACATCTTTTCATTGCCATATAAATCTCTCCTTTGAATTGAATTAAATTAATTTACAAAAACCGTGATCGCGCTAAAATTGTCATTATCTTTTATTCCTTTTGTATTGGCGGCGTGAATCCTGAGCATTTTCGCAAGCCACCTCGAGGGTGTTTTTGAAGCGTTCAAGGTTTTTTCCATATCTTGCTCGGTGACATATTCCCAAAAACCGTCACTGCAGAGCAAAAAAGCGTCGCCCGATTTTATTTCGATCGGATCCGCGTACTCCGGATTATATTTTTCATTATCGCCCATTGACCTTATGAGTCTGTTCTGATCGGGCGATGTGCGTATATCACCGTATTCAATCTCGCCGCTGAGATACGAAAGATACGCCACCGAGTGGTCGTTTGTGACAAACTCGATCTTTCCGCCACTCATGTGGTAAACTCTGCTGTCGCCTATGTTGCAGACAAAGGCCTTGTCTCCGCTGAGAACCAGAAAGGCTCCCGTTGTTCTCGGAGAGAGCACGCCCGGCTGCTGCTTACCGCCGAATTTTTCCAAAAGAGTGTTCTGAGCGAAGTCCGCCGCCTCGGCGACAGACTCACTCGATACGTTTTTGGCGTCGGTGATTGATTTCAAAAACGCTTCCGCGGCGGTTTTTGAGGCTTCGTCTCCGCCTCTGTGACCGCCCAAGCCGTCACACAGCGCGTAGAATCCGCCGTTTTTCGTCTCTCGGTAAGCGGCATAATCCTCATTACGCTCTCTGCCGCCTTTTTCACATACGAGAGCGGACTCAAAAGCCGCGCTCTCATCACGGATGAAAAAACTCATAGCTCAATACCAACCTTAAACATATTTGATTTGTCGCCTATATAAAACTTGTCGCCGGGCCGCAGGGTCACAGGTACTCTCGGCGTCAGCTTCGCACCCATGCCGGTATATGTTCCGTTTGCCGACGCCAGATCTGTCAGCGAAAACGTTTTACTGTCCGGACTGAAGCGTATATTGCAGTGACTGCGGCTTACCGCTTGATTCTCTCTTGTCAAAACAAGATTGCAAAGCGAGGAATCTCTGCCTATAGTGATGCCGCCGGGTTCAAAATAGAATTTTTGACCCACAAACTCACCCTGGATGCACGTGAGCACACCCTTTGCTTTTTTGTTCTTTTTAAGCAATATAACAACAAGAAATACTATCGCCGCCAAAAGCAGAAGCAGCGCTATTGCCAAAATGATCTTGAATATCGAAACACTCTGACCTTTTATATAAGGAATACCGTTCTGGTCGAGAACGCGGGTAAGCTCGCGCACCTGTATAGCGGCGTTTATTCCCTGAGCGTCGTTTACGCCCCACGAGTTGATTCCAATAACCTCGCCCTTGGAATTGACAAAAGGACCGCCCGAGTTTCCGGGATTGATCGCCGCATTTATCTGATACGCGTTAACCGGTTCAAGGCCGCTTATGTAAGGAACCGTAGTTATCGCGCTGACGATTCCGTCGGTTATGGTTATATCCTCCTTGTTTCCGGTAAGAGTTGACGAAAGCTGGTCGGCGCTGCCGGGATATCCGAGAGCATAGCCCTTCGTACCCTCTTTTGCGATGCTGTCATTGAGCGTCGCGGGCTTCAGATCATAGATCGGCTGACTGACGTTAAGAATAGCCAGGTCCGAAGCCTCAAGCGCCGTATGGACCGTGGCCTCGATCAGATGGTCCCTTGACATAAACACATTGATTTTTGTCGCGCCCTCAACAACGTGGTAGTTTGTGACGATCTTTGTCACAGGTGAGGACGAGCCGATTGCAAAACCGGTGCCCGATGCCGCGCCGAACGGAGTATCCACAAGGATCCTCACCACGCTGTCTCTCGCATCAAGCACCGCGCCCGGCGTGTCGTCGGCGAATACCGCGGCGCTTGAACAAAATAAGATCAAAACCGCGCAAATTAACGATAATACTTTTTTCATTTTTCTTCCTCCCTTGATATATTTATTTTATATTATTTTCAATACCAGCACGGTGATGTTGTCTTGATTCGGTCTGTTTTTTGAGAGCGCGGCTCTCAGTATATCCGCCGCAGGGTCGCTCCCGCCCAAGCTTAAAACATCAGCAATTTCCTCGTCAGACATCACCTTGTAAAGTCCGTCGCTGCAAATTAAGATATAATCATTCGAAAAAACCGGAAAATTTCCTTGATTCCTGTCAACCTGTTCTATTTTCGGTATGCCAAGATAAGATGTCAAAGCAAGCCTTTCGGGGTCTCCGATTGCTTCCTCGTATGTTATCTCGCCGTTTCTGTATTTTTCATCCAAGACCTTTGAATAAACATGCTCCTCGTTAAGCTGTCTTAAAATTCCGTTCCTGTAGAGATACAGACGGCTGTCTCCGACCGATACCCAATGCATCATGTTTTGCTTTATCACAAGTCCGATCAGAGTTGAGCCGGCACCGCCCAAAGTATTTACCCCGTCGTTGGCTTCCTCAAGGGCATACATGAGCGAGTCCTCCGTTTCGGTGCCGGATTCCATATAATCGCAGTACGCGTCAAGAAAAACCGACACGCCGATCTTGGAAGCCTCGGAACCGTTTCCCATGCCTCCCATTCCGTCGGCCAGCACGGCCACCGAACCGTATTTTCTCAAAGAATCGGCGTCCATCAAGTCGGAATACGCGAAATAGTCCTGCTGCTCATCTCTCGCCCCTATGTGCTGGGCGTTGTAAGGCATGACGTATAAGACGCCTATTTTTTCGGTTATATCCTCGGTTCTTATGTCGTCGTTTGACTCTGTTGTTATTCTTCTCGGCTCGCGGCGCGGCGAACCGTATCTATCTCTGTTTCCGAACATTTTCCCTCCGTTTTAAATGCAAATAAATTTAAAGTTCCGTCAAGGCAGTTATCTTCATCGAGCCGTCATCATATATATGCACGTTGTATCTGTACCTCTCGCTTATGTCCTTGACTCTGCCGTCTTTATAATACACTCTTATATTCGACTCGCGCACAACCGTCGCCTCATTGTCCGACAATCTGTTGACATTGCTGCAGTCCAGATACAAAATTTCTTCGCTGTCCACCGTTTTGCTGATCACGCTGTATGAGTTATATTCCTCGCTTACCGCGTTTCCTCCGAAATATTCCTCAACATACGCTGAGCTTTTGTTAGTGATTCCGCGAGTGAAGGCTCTGAGCGAGTCCTCTGCAAATTCGGCTATATCGCCGCTTGTGACCGCCTGAGCGCCTGTGAGCGGCGGCTGTGTGGGCGCGGGCGGCTGCGTAGGCGCGGGCGGCTGTGCGGTCACGGTTGCCTGCGCCGGAACGGGTGGCTGCGTAGATACCGGCGCTGCGGTCATGACAGGCGTTTGTCGATCTATATAATTTGTGTTATCGGATATTGTGTTGTTATACCTATTTCCCGAAACGCCTTTGTATATAAAAAGCGCAGCCGCGGAAATAATGAGCACCAAACAAACCAAGGCCGCTATTATTACCTTTAAAAGCGTCGTGTTTGGGTCTCGATTTATATTTTGGGGTTTATTTTTAATTTTGTTTTTAGGTTTATTATTAATATTTTTTTGAGGTTTAATTTCTTTGTTTGAGCGCGTGTTTTCAATGGATGCGCTGCGCTGTCGAGGAGGCGCTCCTACCTGCGCCCTGCCGAGCAGCACGCTTTGAAGTTCATCTACCGACCCGAATCTCTCGGCCGGTCTCACCGCCAACCCCTTTTCAAGCGCAAATCGGATATTCTGCGGCAAATTTTGCGGTATAACCAAATGATCCTCTATCAATCTGTCCAGTGAATCCTGCGGCACCGTTCCCGTTATCATTTTATACAGCGTGGCGCACAGCGCGTACACGTCGGTCCACGGTCCCTGATTGCCGTTTGTTCGGTACTGCTCCTCCGGTGCGTATCCCGGCTTCAGCATAACCGACAGGCTCTTTCCTCCGCCCATCGACTGTCTCGCTGCTCCGAAATCCAGAAGCTTTACCTGATTGTTTTTGGTTAAAAATATATTATCCGGGCTTATGTCTCTGTGGATTATTCCCACCTTATGGACCGCTCTCAGCGCGTCCATTACCGGCATAAGTATCGACACCGCGGCTTCGGGCTGTATTCTGCCTCCGTTTTGTTTTATGTAATCCTTAAGCGTCATTCCATCGAGGTACTGCATGATAATATACGCCGTTCCGTTGGCCTCTATGCAGTCCCTTATTCCGACAATTCCGGGATGATCAGAAAATTTTGCCAGCGTTCTGGCTTCCTCAATAAATTTTTCTTTTCCGTGTCTGTAATTATCGGCCGAGCCGCTCGATGTGTACGCCGAAACGGTGGCAGTTCCGGGCACTCTTTGCGCTATATCCGTGGGATAATATTCCTTTATCGCTATTTTCTGGCTTAAAAACGTGTCGTATCCGACATAAGTTATGCCGAATCCGCCTTGTCCTATAGCGCGGCCGACAACAAATCTGTCTTTAAGCAGTGTATTTTCTTTGAGATAGGCGGTAAAACGGTCATTATCGGAATTATTGATATATCCGCAATACGGGCATTTTTCGCTCTCGCCCTTCTCTCTCATACAATTCATGCATAAACTCATTATTATTCCTCCGGACTATAAATCAAAAACAATGCTTAATATATAAATTATATAATATTCGACAAAACATGTCAATAAAAAATTACGGGAACGGATATATCCGTCCCCGCCAACTTTCATTATATTGTATTGTTGAATACTGTCTGTCCGCAAGACCCCAAAAATCGTAGGGGCGGACGCCCCGACCGCACGCATTAATCCACATCCGGCTGGCCGTAATCATAAACAGCTTTCAAATTCTCCTGCTCGTCGTGTGTCATTATGGCCTGCTGCTGTACTCCGGTGCAGTCGGTCGCCGATGAGGCGCCGCCCATATCGAATTTATCGTCCGCGCCTTTTTTATTTTTTCTGTTTTTTATTCCGTTTTTTGTGTTGTTTATCCATGTGTTTTCGTTTTTCAAAATGATACCGCCTTTCTTTTTATAATAAAGTTTTACTACATATATTATTGATTCGTTTAATATAATTAATCAGGAAATTTTTTTATTGTGTTTTTTACCAATTTTCAGACCTAAAATTTTATAAAAAAAACATTGAATTATTTTCCTGAATTTGATATAATGATTTGTGTAAAATTAATATTATTTTAAAAAGTATTTATAAAAATTTATAAAAAAAGCCTAATTTTGATTCAAAATCAGGCCTTATCCTGTTTGTTACGGGAAAAATTGAAAGGAGCGATTAATTTGATTAAAGGAAATGTAGTTGTCGGCCAGTCGGGAGGTCCCACCTCTGTTATCAACTCCAGTCTGGTCGGCGTATTCAAGGCCGCAAAGGACGCGGGCGTTGAAAAAATTTACGGTATGCGTAACGGTATTGAGGGATTCCTCAACAAAAAGGTAATCGACATGTCCGACTATGTGAAGAACGAGCTGGATATTGAGCTTTTAAAGAGAACCCCCTCGTCATTCCTGGGCACCTGCCGTTTCAAGCTGCCCGACGTTGAGGAGAGCGAGTCCACATACAGCCTGCTGTTTAACAACATGAACGAACTCAACATCAAGTATTTCTTCTATATTGGCGGAAACGACTCGATGGATACAATCAAAAAGCTTTCAAACTACGCTGAGCAGATCGGCAGTGACATTAAGTTCATGGGCGTTCCCAAGACGATCGACAACGACCTGGCGGTAACAGACCACACGCCGGGCTACGGCAGCGCGGCAAAATACATAGCTTCGGCTATGAAAGAGATAATCCGCGACGTTAACACCTACCCCACAGAGTCGGTTACGATCGTAGAGATAATGGGAAGAAACGCGGGCTGGCTCACAGCGGCGGCGGCTCTCTCGAAGGCCGAGGACTGCTGCGGTCCCGACCTGATCTATCTCCCCGAAGTAGTGTTCGACTATGACAAATTTATCGAAAAGGTAAAAGAGATTAAAAAGAAAAAGACCGCCGTTATCATCGCGGTTTCCGAGGGCATAAAGTTGGCCAACGGCAAGTATGTCTGCGAGGATAACAAGCAGGCCACATTCGAGGATTCATTCGGCCACAAGTCGCTGGGCGGCACCGCCCTGTATTTGGCCGACCTCATCGGCGCCAAACTCGGCATCAAGTCGAGAGGTATTGTGTTCAGCACGCTGCAGCGCTGTGCTTCGCATATCGTTTCAAGACGCGATATAACCGAGGCATTCATGGCGGGCAGCGAGGCCGCGCAGGCGGCATTCAACGGAGAGACCGGCAAGATGATAATTTTCACAAGAACCTCCAACGAGCCCTATAACATCACCACATCGACCTATGATGTCAACAAGATAGCTAACATCGAGAAGGTTGTTCCCGATGAGTGGATAATCAACGACGGCACATATGTATCCGATGATTTTATCGCCTACTGCCGCCCGCTGATAATCGGCGAGCTGATCCCCTTCATGGTGGACGGCCTGCCCAGACACCTGTATCTCGACTAAGCATTTCTTTTAAAAAAGAAACGCTTAACCAAAGAAAAAAAGCTCCGCCACGGCGGAGCTTTAATATAGGGCTCCCGAAAAGTCCGAAGGACTTTTTGGGATAAAGCGGAGCGACCGCCGTAAAAAAGAAGCGGTCAAACAGGGCTCCCGCGAAACGCCAGCGCAGCGCGTTTCGTGGGAAAAGCGGAAAATCAACCGCTCAAAAAAGAAAGTCATGCTCCGCATGACTTTCGTAAAAAAGCGGTCAAATCAGGGCTCCCGCGAAACGCCAGCGCAGCGCGTTTCGTGGGAAAAGCGGAAAAATGACCGCCCAAAAAAGAAAGTCATGCAAAGCATGACTTTCGTAAAAAGGCGGTCAAATCAGGGCTCCCGCGAAACGCCAGCGCAGCGCGTTTCGTGGGAAAAGCGGAAAAATGACCGCCCAAAAAAGAAAGTCATGCAAAGCATGACTTTCGTAAAAAGGCGGTCATTTTTCCGCTGGCGCGCCTGGAGGGATTCGAACCCCCGACCTAACGGTTCGTAGCCGTTCACTCTATCCAGCTGAGCTACAGGCGCGAATTTATCGAACTAAATTATTATACCATTTTTTTTTAATTAAATCAAGCGCAAATTATAAAAATCTCTTTTTGTAAATTCCACAATTTTTTATTTAAAATTAATCTTTTGTTCATGAATTTTTAACAATAGTGTGCTATTATGGTACCGTAAGTTAAAAGTAACGCTTTTTCTTTACAAGGCAACCTAAATTTTAAATAGAAAGGAGTGAAAAAATCATGCTTTGCGACGTTGAAAGCGGCAATATTACCAAGCTTTTGGCGATACTTACCGAACAGAATGAAACAGATATTGAAAAAATGCTTATGAACGGAATTAACCCGGCGCAGGTTGCCGATTATTATGGAAAGCTCGACGAATTTAACGCGTTTTTCAAAACCAATATTATCTCAAAGCTCAGAGTGTTGGTTGACAATAAAGAAATAACTCCCGATTACGCGTACGAGTTTTTCAAACAAACGGTTAACGGCTAAAATTTATTTAATATAAATAAGAGGAAATAAATTGAACAAAATTAACTACCAAAAGGAACTTGATAAAATACTTTTAAACGCAAACGGACAAACGCTTTTACTTCATAGCTGCTGCGCTCCATGCAGCAGCTATGTTTTGAGTTATCTCAATAAGTATTTTAAAATAACGATATTATATTATAATCCGAATATAACTGACGAAAACGAGTATAAAAAGCGCAAAGCCGAGCAGATAAGGCTGATATCCGAACTGCCGGCGGAAAATCCGATCGAAATTATCGACTGCGACTATGAGCCGGACAAATTTTTTGATATTGCAAAAGGCCTCGAATACTGCCCCGAAGGCGGCGAGCGCTGCTTCAAGTGCTACGAATTGAGGCTCGAAAAATCGGCGGAGCTTGCGAAAAAACATAATTTCGACTGGTTCTGTACCACTCTTTCAATAAGTCCCCTAAAAAACGCGCAAAAGATTAACGAGATTGGAAACGAGCTTTCAAAAAAATACGGCGTGAATTTTCTACCCTCAGACTTTAAAAAGAAAGAGGGCTTCAAGCAGTCGATCGAGCTTTCAAAAAAATACAATCTCTACCGCCAAAATTATTGCGGCTGCATCTACTCAAAAAATCAAAAGTAAAAATTTCCCTTTGTCGGTTGACAAAGGGAAAAATTAATATTTAGGGGTTTTAGGGGACAACATCCCCTAACTTGAACCGCCGAAAGGCGGTGAGGCAGCGCGAGGGGCGAAGGCGGCTCGCGCAACCGGGTGGGCAAATAATTTTAAAAAATATTTTATTTTATTATAGTTTCTCCGCCCATATATGAAACCAGCGCATCGGGAATAGTAACGGTGCCGTCGGCGTTCTGATAATTTTCAAGTATAGCCGCGGTCGTTCTGCCTATCGCCACTCCGCTGCCGTTTAATGTATGAACATACTGAGCCTTTTCTTTGGGCGAATTTTTAAACTTTATATTAGCGCGGCGCGCCTGAAAGTCCATACAGTTCGAGCATGACGAGATTTCAACGTATCTGCCGTAGCTGGGCATCCAAACCTCTATATCATAGGTCTTTGCGGACGAAAATCCCATATCTCCGGTTGAGAGACATACCACTCTGTACGGAAGACCGAGACCCTGAAGAACTTTTTCAGCCTCATTTGTCATCTCCTCAAGCTCGTCAAACGAGGTTTCGGGTTTTGAAAATTTCACAAGCTCAACCTTATTAAACTGATGCTGGCGGATAAGACCTCTGGTATCGCGTCCCGCGCTTCCCGCCTCGGCTCTGAAACAGGCGGTATACGCGCAGTATTTAAGCGGCAGCTTATCGCCGTCGATTATTTCTCCGCTGTACATATTCGTAACAGGAACCTCGGCCGTCGGCACCAAAAAATAATCAGTGTCGGTTACCTTAAACGCGTCCTCTTCGAATTTCGGCAGCTGTCCAGTTCCTATCATGCTCTTTCTGCTTACCATAAACGGCGTGAATACCTCGCTGTAGCCGTTTTTTCCATGAGTATCAAGATAATAATTGATTATCGCTCTTTCAAGGCGCGCGCCCATTTTTTTATAAACATGGAATCTGGCGCCGGTTATCTTAGCGGCGGTCTCGGGATCGAGAATATCCAGATCCTTGCCTATATCCCAATGCGATTTCGGCTCAAAATCAAATTCTCTGGGCGTCAAATATCTGCGAACCTCAACATTTTGCTCGTCACTTTCGCCGATCGGCACACTTGAGTCGGGTATATTCGGTATTGTCAGCACAATAGCCTTAATTTTTTCGTTGATTTGTCTTACCTTTTCATCGTCCTCTTTTATGCTGTCGGAAAGCTCTCTCATCTGAGCGAAAATCTCGGTCGTGTCCTTTCCCTCTTTTTTATACACGGGTATCTGCTTTGAAACAGAATTCTGCTGCGCCTTTTTTTGTTCCACGTTAAACAATAACGAGCGGCGCTCGGCATCAAGCTCAAGAAGTCCGTCTATGTCTATATCCTTCGAGTTTCTGTTTTTAAGCGCTTTCTTTACTTTTTCCGTTTCATTTCTGATTATTTTCATGTCAATCATAATATTTCCTCCAAATATATAATGCTTATTTTTATTGACCTATATTCAATATCTCACACAGCGCCGAATAATAAGCCAAAGTATTTTCATCAAACGCGGATGTGTCTATCACCTGAATTTGTGCTTTGGCCTCATCCTCTTTTCCGGCTGTTATAAGATTTTTTATCTCGGTCAATTGATTTTGCTGCTCGGTCATCAAGGCGTAAGCCGAAGCCGCCGTTTCGTTTTCCTGTATCTGCTTATTTAAATTATAATTTTCATCTTTAAGACGAACCAGCTCATTTTGAATCGTCTCATTTGTTCTTTGAGTCTCGCTGATCCTATCATCAATTTCATTTTCGCGATTGTCAGCCATGGCCGCAAACAAAATAATTATAATCACACATATAATCATAATTACAGCATAGCTGAAAATGTTTCTCTGTTTTTTATCCGTTTTTTTATTTTCGTCGCTCAATTTTTCACCTTCTTAAATTTTCTTAAAAAGTCATTTTTCTTATAAGCCCCAAAAACAGCCTTAAAATCAATTTGACGCAATTTTAATATACTATCATTATAAATAGTCCAAATTAATTAAATTGACCACTTTTTTAAAGCGCTGTTTTTAATAAAATATACTAAATTTAATATATTTTATTTTTTTAACTCAAATAATATTCTTTCAAGATCTTCTTTTGAATAATATTCTATCTCGATTTTTCCTTTGCCGACGCCCTCGGAAATTTTGACTTTTGTTCCGAATTTTGAGCCGAGTAACGTTTCAACTTCTTCAAAATATTTTTTCATCATTCCCGAAACTTTTTTAACAGGCTTTTTTGATTTTGTTTTTCCGAGCTCGGAAACCATTTTTTCAACCTGGCGCACATTAAGGCCTTTTTCTATTACTGTATTTGCGATTTCGGTCTGTTTTTTCGGTTCGGTTACCGAAAGTATCGCTCTGGCGTGACCCTGACTTATTTTTCCGTCAATCACAAATTTTTTTACTTCATCGCACAGATTATTCAGGCGCAAAGAATTTGCCACCGCGCTGCGGCTCTTTCCGACGCGCTCGGCGACTTCCTCCTGCGTAAGCCCAAAAGCGCTCATAAGGCTTTTGTATCCTTCCGCTTCTTCTATCGGATTGAGATTTTCACGCTGAAGATTTTCGATAAGCGCTATTTCCATCACGGCGTCGTTTTCAAAATCCTTGATAATACACGGAATTTCTTTAAGACCCGCCATTTTCGCCGCTCTCCAGCGCCTTTCGCCCGCGACGATCATATATGTTGAATTTTCTTTTTTCTTAACAAGAATAGGCTGAACTATCCCGTGATTTTTTATTGAGTTGCTTAAAATTTCAAGCTTTTCCTTATCAAAATTTTTTCTGGGCTGATTTTTATTCGGCTCAATATCGCGTATTCTTATATTTTTAATACTGCTTTCATCTATTTCTTCATTTAAATCTTTAAAAATGTCTATATTTTCTCCATCGTCATTGAAATCCATATCCGAAAACAGCACACCGATACCTTTTCCCATAACCTTTCTCGATGCCATTGTTTCACTTCCTTAATTCAATGTTTCACGTAAAACATTATTTATTTTTCTTTATTATTTCGGCCGCGAGTTTTTTATAACTTTCGGCGCCTTTTGAATTTTTATCATACTCTATCGCAGGCATACCGAAGCTCGGAGCCTCTGAAAGACGGACGTTTCTGGGTATCACCGTTTTAAAAACCGTGGAAGAAAAATATTTTCTCACTTCCTCCACTACCTGTATCGCGAGATTTGTGCGTCTATCAAACATAGTAAGCAAAACGCCCTCTATCATCAGATTTTTATTTATAGTCCGTTTAACGTTTTTAATAGTTTTGGTAAGCTGAGACAATCCCTCAAGCGCGTAATATTCGCACTGTATCGGCATTATAACACTGTCGCAGGCGGCGAACGCGTTTAATGTTATAAGTCCCAGAGACGGCGGACAATCAATAATTATAAAATCATAATCATCTTTAATTTTCGAAAGCTGTTCTTTTAATCTGAACTCGCGCCTTTCCTTGCCACTGAGTTCAATATCCGCACCTGCCAAATTTAAATCTCCCGGAGTTATCCAAAGATTTTTATATTCGGTTTTCACAACAGCCATTTCGACTGGCTCATCTCCCACAATAAAATCATAGCTTGTATATTCCGCGTCTTTTCCGTTTACACCTAGCCCGCTGGTAGCGTTCGCCTGCGGATCAATATCAATAAGTAGCGTTTTTTTATTTCTAAGCCCCAAACAGGCGCACAAATTAATCGCCGTGGTTGTTTTTCCCACACCGCCTTTTTGATTCGCTATAGCTATAATTTTACCCATATTTTTGTACCGTCCTTTTCAATATTACCATTATAACACATTTCAGAGTATTTTCAATAGTTTTTTTAAAATTTGTTTCATATGAAACATTATTTGACAATTATTTTAAGGAATCGGAAAATGCTTTAAGCGCTTTATATCTGTGGCTTATAGTATTTTTAATATTTTCTCCGAGTTCGGCCAAAGTTTTTTCATATTCCTTACAATAAAAAACAGGATCATATCCAAAGCCAGAAGTTCCTCTTCTTTTATCCAAAATAAAACCCGAGCACTCGCCTTTGAAATATTTTATGTTATCGACTGAATTTTCAATAAAAGCTATTACGCACACAAATTTTGCCGAGCGTTCTTGAAAAGGAACATTTTTAAGTTCGGATAATAATTTATCAATATTTTCGCTGTCTGAAGCGTTTTCTCCGGCAAATCTGGCGGTATAGACTCCGGGTGCGCCGTTTAAAAAATCTACGCAAAGTCCGCTATCGTCGGCTATAACAGGCATATTAATTTCATTAAAAACCGAAACGGCTTTTTTAGCTGCGTTTTCTTCGAAGGTATTTCCGTCCTCAATAATATCAAAATTTGACAGTCCAACTTCATCCATAGTTTTAATTTCAAAATCGGAACCGAGAATTTGTTTTATTTCCTCGGCCTTATGTTTGTTTTGACTTGCAAGCACAAATGTTTTCATATTTTTTTATCTCCTATTATTTAAATAAATAATTTGAAAGTTCCGCCAGCTTCCCTATATCAAGCTTTTCACCGCGTATTTTTAAATCAGGGCCCATAGTTTTAAGTGCGTTTTCAATTTGAGTTTTATCACAGTATATAAAAGGACTTCCCGACAGGGAATTAACCAATGTTTTTCTGCGCTGTGAAAAAACAGATTTTACCATTTTAAAAAACATTTCTTTATTATTTACATGATAAGGCGGCTTTTCATAAACATTCAGTTTTATTACGACCGAGCTGACCTTTGGCTGCGGAGTAAAGCAATGGGGCGGCGCCTGACAAATTATTTCGGGCGAAGCGTAAAAACCAACGCCGACGGTCAGAGCCCCATAATCCTTGGTTCCGGGCTTCGCGTATATACGATCGGCAACCTCTTTTTGTATCATCAATATCATTGACTCAACGTTAAAGCCACCCTCAAATATATTCATAATTATAGGTGTGGTTATATAATAAGGCAGATTTGCGGCGATGATAAATTTTTGATTTCCGAAATATTTGTCAATCAATTCTTTCAAATCAATTTTCATAATATTGTCATTTATTAAGGTAAAATTATTAAATTCGGATAAATTATGTTCAAGTATGGGAATAAGAGCTTTGTCAATTTCAATCGCTACTACTTTTTTTGCGCGCTTACATAATTCATAAGTTAAAGTTCCCGCGCCAGGTCCGATTTCTAAAACGTTAGTATTTTTATTAATATTCGAATTATCAATAATTTTATCAAGTATATTCTTATCGATCAAAAAATTCTGACCGAGCGTTTTGGAAAAATTAAAGCCAAAATTTTCAAGCAGCGGCATAAGCTCCGATTTATTATACAGTTTCATAATATTTTACCTCAATAAATAATTTTAGATGATTATAACATAAAAGATAAATATATACAAGAGAAAAATATCTCCTCCCTCTCCGCCGCCTTCGGCGGCACCTCTCCCTCCTAAAGGAGGGCGAGGCTAATATTATGTAGGGCTCCCACAAAGTGCCAACGAAGTGCACTTTGCGGGAAAAGTAGAAAAATGGCCGCTAAAAAAAGAACACCTTGCTTGCAAGGTGTTCGTAAACGAGCGTTCAACAGGGCTCCCAAAAAGTCTGAAGGACTTTTTGGGAAAAGCGCCGAAACAGGCGGTCAAAAAAGAAGACCTTGCTTTGCAAGATCTTCGTAAAAAATCGCCTGTTTCGGCGCTGGTGGAGCATAGGGGATTCGAACCCCTGACCCCAACACTGCCAGTGTTGTGCGCTCCCAGCTGCGC
>CANQLT010000048.1 GCA_947624775.1 uncultured Monoglobus sp. | reverse complement strand
TCGGTGTCTTTCTTTCTGCATAAATCTTTTTTATATTTTTTTCATTTTCCTATTGACTTTTTATTTGCAGGCTTATATTCGAAAACCTCAAAGAATTATTGCTTCTCCAATTAAATATCTTGCACGGAACAGCTTCGCGTTCCGAAAATTTATCATTTTCTACATTATCTATGTTTAACATATCGTCAAACGACAACTGAGGAAACTCCTCATATGGTTTTCCAAGCGGCACCGTACCCTTCAGCGCGTCCATCTGCCATATATTCCATGCGATTATATTTGCAATTTTTTGTAAGATTTTGTTGTTAGGCTTTCTCTCCCAGCGTTCTTCATAATAATCCGTAAAGGTCGATAACAGATTGATTCTGGCAATCAAAACATTGTCACCTTGATATTCATATCCGTAAGATGCCTCAAAAGCTCGGATCGTCCATTTTACCCAATCCTCATATGTATCGGTGTTTTCATTTACGATTCTTAGCTTTCTGTCAAGCATTCCAATACGCCGTATCGGAGGAACAATCAGTTCTCCTGTTGACACATCGTAACGAGAGACCAGATACGGAACTTCTCCGCAGGCTATCTCAAGACGACGAGAGTCCACATATTGCTGCCATTTTTTTCGTTTTGGGAATTCAATTCTTCCCTCTGTGACCGTCCATATGTGATCCTCGCTTTCCTTATTAAATACATTCTCTCGTCCGAACCAGTCCTCATCACAGTGATTGTTCATTCGATTGCACAGCCACGCAGGAGTGAACACCTCAGCTTTTTTCCTTGTTCGTTGCGCCTGCGCCTCCAAAGACTTCTGTATGCGTGGGCGGATAATATCGGTTCTCCGCAGTAACGCATTCGCATTAATCTGCACCTTATCGGTGAATTCTTCACCAAATTCCTCGTAAGTGTCCGTAGCCCAGATGATATTCTTTTTTGTCGATTTATCTTGAATCAGCAAATTCAGCACATTTGCGACCGGGTAGCTGCTGATGTCTATCAGTTTTTCCACCTGAGGAAGCCCCTCCTTCCTGCGTACTTCAATAGAAGTCTAATCTTCATCTTCTAAATTGTTCTTTACCTTATTTTCATCTGCAGCACCACCGGAGCGAATCCAGTCGTCCACTTCCGACAATTTGAATTTCCAAAGTCTCCCCACCTTGTAAGCAGGCATATTACGCTTATTTATCCATTGGAGTATGCTTTCGCGTCCAACTCCAAGATATTCTTGCACATCTTTCAGTGTTGACCAGTTTTCTCTTTCATTCATCAGCTACCAACCTCCGCAAATGTCACGCAAATCTGTATATTAAAATCCCAAGTGCAATTGGGAAAACAGTTCTCACCATCAGAGTCCTGCATTTCCCACTTACAATCGAATTTACCTTCAAAGCCACTAGCATTAATGTCGGTGGCTATTCTTACTGTCTCATTAGGTCTGGTATCCGGTATTGGGATGACCGGTTGCAATATTTCTGGTTGTATTTCGTTCGCATTAACTAAAACAAGTTTACGCCCGTGCCATTCTTGTTTGCCACGGTTCTGAATAGTCCAAATGTAGTGAAAGTTATCATAGCAATTTAAATAGACTTGTTTACTTTCCGAAAAAACTCCAACCGAATCTCCAGAATATCTTGATCCCATTATATCTTTGGGTCTCATTTCTTCACCGTTCAATAGCGACTGGTATATATGCAAAACCTCGTTGTTGATATCCGGCTGCGTGGTAATCACAAATTTGGCGAACTGTATGGATAAGGCTTTGGCTAATTTATCTTTATGCGCTTCGACACTCGCAGGAATACCAAACTCCGACATACAGGATAACAATTTGTTTGAGTCAAAATTGTCGGAAATAAAACGGGTAAGCCCGTCAAGGTCGATTGGATTCGGAAAACTTGCCTTGATTTCATCGGTCAGTGTACGATCTTTCGCATAGTGTCTTTCGTTTTCAAGATATGCATTCGTTTGATGTTGTCGATTTGCAGGCAACGAAAAATAGTTACTCCCAGCGGCATTGAAGAAACGGATGATATAAACTCCCTGATTTTTCTGATTATTCAGAGAACCGTACAATTTACCTAAAAACTCATTGCTCTTAATTCCAATCGCCTCCCAGTACCTGATTCTGTACCTTGTGTACCTGATTTGCCTTTCTGGATCTATTTTCCAGTACCTAACACTGGATCGATAATGATATCAGCAAAGCGAAAAAGGTAAAAATTAACTCTCAAAATTATTATACAACATTTCGCAGGCAAAGTCAAGAGTAAACCAGTGTTTAAATACATAAACACATGTAAATATACTGTAATCCACGATCGGGAGGTGAAAGAAAATATCACATGATGAGAGAGAAATGTGGCGCATCAACATCGAAAACGCATTTGATGAGGTATGCGGAACATACGGAGCATATGTAGCAAAATCAGTATTTCAACGATATAACGCTACAAACTTTAATGACTTGAGCTCTTGCTATTACTCCGATGTCTTTGGAGATTTGGAGCTTATGGCAAATGATAATTAAACAATATTGCCCTGGGCAAGGCGTAAAACTGCCCGCTGATATAGCGGTTCACCTTTGTGCACAGGGTGGCTCGAGCCGCTGTGTCGGTAACAAGTAAATAACAACCAGCCTACGAGCATGACCGGTCAACAACGAAACGTGATATTCCCGTTCCGACAGGCCGGTCATGCCTTTTGCGCTTTACTGTGCCTCCGGTCCGGGAACGGACAGGAGGTAAACATGAAACATTATATTTTTTATGGTAAAAACAATGAAACTGAACATCTTAGAAAAACTCAACGCAAGAAACGTAATACTATTCGCTACTACCACTACCACGTTGACTGTATCGAGGTTATAGAGATTGAGCCGGGTGATGAGGGCGTTACCGAAGAAGATATTCGCCATTTTTACACACTTGAAGACTCGGAGGTTTACTATAACCTCAAAGCACGCCGTCCTCAGCGAAACGAAGACGAAAAGGCGAGGATCGCCGAATGGAAGGCAGATTATATCCGCGGGTTTAAAGCAAAACATGGCTACGAGCCTCATCCGGCCGACGTAAGTGCCGCCGCTGACGAGATGTTCCCTAAGAACTGGTCTGCATCGCTTGATGAGATTCTTGACGGCAAAGAGGACGATTACAGCGCCTGTGGCGACAAGTACGCCATTCTGGCGAGGGCTTACTCCTCCTTTGACTCGGAGCCGGGTGCTGTGGATATGATGGACGAGATCGCAGCAACATGGCCTGAGTCATGGCAGGAAATCTACGAGCATGTTCTGAAAAACCATGAAACCATTGTCAGCATTGCACGTGAGCGCAGCGTTACAGAGGGTGCAGTCAGAAAAACGTACAGAAAAATACTCAAAACTCTCAGTGAGAACCCCGAACTGCGAAAATTTATTAGATTTTTCGATTAACGGGTACGATTCCTCCGATTTTCTTTTGACGGAAACTTTGGAGGGATATATGACCTCTGAATCTATATAAGGAGGTAAAACATGTACGAAGTAACGAGCAGAACAAGGAGAATAAACGGCGTTGATGTTGAGACATGGGAACGTGAGATATTTGACGCAAACATACTCTCTGTCGAAGTCGGGACAAACGGCTACTGTGGCGGCGACACAGGACACGGCGGGCGCACATATATCCGTATCAGCGACAAGGGCGGCACGGATATCAGTGCAAGGGTAATTAAGGACAAGTATGGTGAGACATCCGGCATCGAAATCGCTCTCGGCGGCGACGCGGAGCTGTCTACGATCATCGAAGCGTTCAAATTTATCACAATGGTTCTGGAGGAAGGGCGGGAGGCGGCTCTATGAAGATATCCTATGGAAACTCCCGCTTTGAAACCAAGTGGAAAAACAGCGAAATTTCATGGGAGGATTTCAAGAAAAGGGCATCCTCCACTATTCGCACTACGGAAACTGTTCAGGAATACCGAAAGATGACTAAGCCGCAGCAGGCGAACGTCAAGGATAAGGGCGGCTTTGTCGCGGGACACCTCAAAGGCGGCAGACGCAGAAAAAATACGGTCCTCTGCCGCTCCGCACTCGCCCTTGATATGGACTATGGCACTCCGAACGTGTGGGATGATGTCATAGCTCAAAAGTCGTATCGATGCTGCGCATATTCCACGCACAAGCATTCAGCGGAAAAGCCCAGGCTCCGTATCGTCATCCCCCTCTCCCGCGACGTCAGTGAAGCGGAATATCCCGCTGTAGCGAGAATGGCGGCAAAGGACATCGACATAGATCTGTTTGATGATTCAACCTACGAGGCGCACAGACTGATGTACTGGCCTTCCACGTCCATGAACGGTGAGTTTTTCTATCGTGAAAAGGATGGCCGCGATCTTGATCCCGATGAGCTTCTCTCTCGATACGACGACTGGCGTGACGAATCGACATGGCCTGTGTCCTCAAGGCAGTCAGCTGTACCGCAGCACGGTTCAAAGACGATGGCCGATCCGCTTACAAAGCCGGGTATCGTCGGTGCCTTCTGCCGGGCTTACAGCATGAGGGCCGCTATCGACACATTTTTGTCGGACATATACGCTCATTCCTCTATTGAGAATCGCTGCGACTATATCCCGGCAGACTCGTCGGCAGGCCTGGTCATCTATGACGACCGTTTCGCGTACAGCCATCACGCCACAGATCCTGTCTGCGGAAAACTGTTGAACGCCTTTGATCTGGTGAGGCTGCATAAGTTTGCGGAGCTTGACGACAGGTTTCCGGAGGATACGCCCGTCACTAAGCTCCCATCATATAAGGCTATGTCTGACATGGCTCTGAGGGACGGAAATGTAAAAGCTCTCCTTGCGCAGGAACGTCTGGCACAGGCGGCTGAAGACTTCGCTGTTTCCGATGACTGGCGCAAAAACCTAACGTATGATAAAACCGGGAACCTGCAAAACACGCTCCGCAATCTGACGTTGATTCTACAGAATGATGAAATGCTCCAAGCTCTCGTATTCAACCAGCAGCTTGACGGCATGGAGATAAAAGGCAGTGTGCCCTGGAAGCATCCGTCAAAATACTGGCGCGACGCCGATGACGCGCAGCTTGTCAGCTATATCGATTCCAACTATGGCACGTTTTCTGAGCGAAACTATAAAATTGCGGTAACGAAAGTAGCCGATGACCGATCCTATCATCCAATCCGCGAGTATCTGGACTCTCTGCCGGATTGGGATAAAGTCCGGAGAGTTGATACGCTGCTTATTGATTATCTGGGTGCGACCGACAACAAATATGTCCGCGCCGTTACAAGGAAAGCGCTGTGCGGCGCTGTATGTCGAGTCCTTAATCCCGGCTGCAAATTTGATACTATGCTTGTTCTGAACGGCCCGCAGGGAGTCGGAAAAAGCACACTCATATCAAAACTTGGCGGTGAATGGTTCTCCGACTCACTCAGTCTTACAGATACAAAGGACAAGACCGCGGCCGAAAAGCTGCAGGGATATTGGATTTTGGAAATCGGTGAGCTTGCCGGATTGAGAAAGGCAGAAGTTGAGACGCTGCGTTCTTTTCTATCACGCCAGAACGATATATATCGAGCGGCATTCGGCAGACGCGCAACTCCGCATCCGAGACAATGCGTCTTTGTAGGCACAACAAACGCTGAATCGGGATATTTGCGTGACACAACAGGAAATCGCCGCTTCTGGCCGGTTAAAACACCGGGTGGCGGAAATAAACGCTCATGGGAACTGACCGATTACGAAGTCAGACAAATATGGGCGGAGGTGCTTGAATATGTGAAAGCCGGCGAACGATTGTACTTGACACCTGCAGAGGATATTCTCGCGCAGGATGAGCAGAGGGCCGCTATGGAATCAGACGAGCGCGAGGGATTGGTTCGCGAATACCTTGACGTACTTCTCCCCGAAAACTGGAGCGATATGTCTTTATATGAACGGAAAAATTTCTTAAACGGAAGTGAATTCGGAGATGTAAGCGTAAAAGGCACTGTTGAAAGAACAACCGTCTCAAATATAGAAATATGGTGTGAATGCTTCGGCAGAGAACGCGCCGGAATAAAACGCTCAGACTCAAACGAACTTGCATCTATCCTAATAAAGCTTGGATGGGAGCGATTGCCGCACAAATTGCGCACTCCGCTATATGGTCCCCAATACGTCTATGTTCCTAAACGTGTTCCCGATGACGATTCCTAAAAATCAGCATCTTGGGAACTGTTCCCGCCATAAGGCATTATTCCAAAAAACGCATGCGGGAACATTTTTCGGAACACATCACAGGCGCGAGCGCAAGCCGAGTTTCGTGCCGGTGTACCTGTGTTCCTGATAAATATATATGATTTTAAAATTATATAAAAACAGTAGAATTAGACACGCATACGCACATATACGCGCGTATAGAGATTTTTAGGTTACTGGGAACGGAGGTTATATGACAGAACGTGAAATTGAAAGGAAGCTCAGAGATGCTGTAAAACAAAAATGCGGTATGGCGTTAAAATTTGTGTCGCCCTGTATGAACGGTGTTCCTGACAGACTTGTTCTTCTTCCTGGAGGCAGAGCGGTTTTCGTTGAGACAAAAGCTCCGGGCAGGAAAATGCGTCAGCTGCAGATAAAGCGAAAAGCGCAATTGGAGTCATTAGGCTTTTCGGTCTATTGCATTGACGGCATTGAGCAGATTGGAGAAATGATTGATGAGATTATCAAAGAATGATTTACACGATTATCAAAAATACGGTGTGGAATATATTATTTCCCATCCTGTGACAGCGTTATTTCTTGATCTCGGACTTGGGAAAACAATAATCACTTTGACAGCTATCGAAGAACTTATGTTTGATTACTTCGAAATATCGAAGGTACTTATAATAGCGCCGCTCCGAGTGGCGCAGACAACGTGGACGAACGAGGCGCAAAAATGGGAGCATCTGAAGCGCCTTCGTCTGTCAAAGGTTCTTGGAAGCGTATCCGAGAGGGAAAAGGCTCTTCGTGAGGACGCGGACATATATATCATCAATCGTGAAAACGTACAGTGGCTTGTTGAAAACCATCAGTTTGACTTTGATATGGTTATCATTGATGAGTTGTCAAGTTTTAAATCACATCAAAGCAAACGTTTTAAGGCTCTGCGTAAGGTTCGGCCGAAGGTCAGCCGTATTGTAGGCCTGACAGGAACACCGGCTCCAAACGGACTGATGGACTTGTGGGCGGAGATCAATCTGCTTGATATGGGCGAGCGGCTCGGAAGGCACATAACACGATACCGCGATATGTATTTCCGTCCCGACAAGAGAAACGGCATGATCGTGTATTCATATAAGCCTTTGGCGGATGCCGAAGAGAAGATCTATAACAACATTTCCGACATCACCGTTTCTATGAAAGCCGTTGATTATCTCACCATGCCGGAGCGGATTGACAACACAGTCAATGTCAGCATGAACGATTCGGAGATGAAGCAGTACCATCAGCTTGAGAACGAAATGCTGCTCCCGTTTTCTGACGGGGACATCGACGCAGTCAACGCTGCGGCTTTGTCGAACAAGCTGCTCCAAATCGCCAACGGTGCGGTTTATGATGAGAACGGCAATGTGAAGCTGATACATGATCGAAAGCTGGATGCTTTGGAGGATTTGATCGAAGCCGCAAACGGAAAGCCCGTTTTGATATTCTATAATTACAAGCACGACAAGGAGCGGATCATGAAGAGATTTAATGTTCGCGAGCTTGTATCGGAGCGCGACATTAACGACTGGATCGACGGAAAGATATCAGTTGCGGTGACGCATCCGGCAAGCTGTGGCCACGGGCTTAATCTTCAAAGCGGCGGCAGCACGATAGTATGGTTTGGCTTGACATGGAGTTTAGAGCTGTACCAACAGGCAAACGCGCGGCTCTACCGGCAGGGACAAAAGGAAACGGTTGTGATCAACCACATTATAACAAAAGGCACGATTGACGAAAGAGTTATGAAGGCTCTGAAAAATAAAGACAAAGGACAGGCTTCTCTCATTGAAGCCGTGAAAGCGAGTATTATATATGTTAAACACAAGCACGATAAGCGGATATGAAAATCTGGCAAACGCGATCATTATACAAGCCGCGGAAGATTACAGAAAGGCGTTAAATGACAGCGCACAGCGGGAACAGCGTACTATCGAGAGATTCTTCCGCTCGGAGTGGTTCGGCGTTTTGACAGGCCTTGATCCCGAAACACTGATAAGAAAATTAAAACAGGAGGCAAAAAATATATGACGGCAAAGGAATATTTAAGTCAGGCGTATTGGATTGACAGAAGGATAAACTCAAAGATTGAGCAGGTTGCTTCGTTGCGTGAACTGTCGCTTAAGGCAACGTCCACTCTGTCCGATATGCCGAAGGGAACACGAAATATACACTCAAAGGAAAATCTGATCGCTAAAATGATAGATTTGGAAAACGAAATCAACGCGGACATTGATGAGCTTGTGGAATTAAAACGCACGCTCGTCTCAGTGATTAAAGCAGTGGAAAATCCGGAACAGCAGACTATTCTTGAACAGAGGTACCTGTGCTTTAAACCGTGGGAGCAGATAGCGGTTAACATGGGTTACAGCCTGCATCACTTATATAAAATACATAAATTAGCTTTAGAAAAATGTGCTGAAAGCTTAAACATGATACCTAAAGACATTGAATGATACCTATGGGGTATGGTATTATGATAACGTGAAAAAATAAAATCAAAGAAGGGCGTTCACTGACGGACGTCCTTTTTGTTTGCAAGGAGATGATCCCGTGCCATACAAACCAAACACACCGTGTAAGCATCCGGGCTGCGCGAAGCTCGTGCCGAGCGGTGAAAAGTACTGCGCCGAGCATAAGCCGTTGCATCCTGAGTACACACGTTCAGCGGGCGGACGCGGGTACGGCAGTAAGTGGCGGAGCGCAAGCAGAGCATATCTTCGCGAGCATCCTCTGTGCGTTGAATGTATGAAGCGCGGTAAATATACACAGACCGCGGTGGTCGACCACATTGTTCCGCATCGCGGTGACAGTAACCTGTTCTGGGACAGAAACAACTGGCAGCCGCTGTGCAAGCCGTGCCACGACAGAAAAACCGGACGCGAGGACAGCAGACCGGTATATGAATATACTGACAGGTAATCTTTAGAATATTGCTTGACTTTGATGCGGTGATGTGATAAAATTTAATCAGTTACGAAACTTAAAAATATTTTTATTTTTGAAAGCGGTGTGAATATGAAACTGATTGAAAGAACCGACTATTTGAACAGGCTTATTGATCTGAAAGGCACGCCTGATATAAAGATAATAACCGGCATAAGACGCTGCGGTAAATCACAGCTTATGGCGGCTTACATTGAACATATCAGAAAAACTGATGACAAAGCTAATATCATCTCGGTGGATTTTATGGATCTTGAGTTTGAGGAACTCAAGGAATATCACGCTTTGCATAAATATATCAAGGATCGTTACGATGCGGAAAAGAATAACTATGTATTTATCGACGAGGTGCAAATGTGCGATGAGTTTGAGCTTGCGATAAACAGCCTGTACTCGTCAGGGAAATTTGATATTTATATCACCGGTTCAAATGCATTCTTGTTAAGCGCGGATCTTGCGACTCTCTTTACGGGCAGATACATTGAACTTCATGTCTTTCCCTTCAGCTTTAAAGAATACTGTAAGTATTACGGCATTGGCACCAACAGCGGCAGTGAGCTTCAGGATGCGTTTGACGACTATGTTATTAAAGGCGGACTGTCCGGCTCATATCTGTATAAAACCGAGCTTGACCGAACAACGTATATCCGCGAGGTATATGAAACCATAGTCAATCGCGATCTTATACAGAAATACAAGGTTACGGACGTAAGTGTGCTTGGACATCTTGCGGAGTTCCTTATGGATAATGTCAGCAACCTTACATCTCCGAACAAGGTTAGCGCAACGCTCACATCAAACAGTGTGCCGACAAATCATTTAACGATTGGAAAGTATATAAAATATCTGTGCAGCGCGTTTGTGTTCTATGACGTAAAGCGCTATGATATTAAAGGGAAAAAATATCTTGCCACCTCAGAAAAATATTACTTGGCTGACAGCGGAATACGGTATTCCGTCCTCGGCACAAGGAACATGGACTACGGCAGGATATATGAAAACATCGTATGTTTAGAGCTGCTAAGGCGCGGTTATGAATTGTATGTCGGAAAGCTGTACGCAAATGAAATAGACTTTGTTGCAATAAGGGGCAGCGAAAAAATTTATGTACAGGTAAGTGATGACATTACAAATCCGGATACCTTTAAACGTGAATATGAGCCTTTGTTAAAGATCCCGGATGCGTATCCGAAAATTATAATCGCAAGAACAAAACATGATGTGTATGACCACGAGGGCATAAAAATAACAGACCTTGCCTCGTGGCTGGTTAACTGATAAATATAAACCTTTCAGGGCGTTTCATTATGAGACGTCCTTTTTAATTTGGCTAACGCGACTTTAAACCGGAGTGTATGATCACGCTAAGACAGCAGACCAACGTATAGATGTTGATTGATCGAAAATATAATCCTGATACGTCCGTATTGTGGGCAAGGGGCGGTCAAATCTTAAAAACCAGGCAGCACGGAGACCGCCGCCCAATCGCGTACAAAAATATTTCAATTCAAACGGGGTATTAAATCCCGGTGAGAAAAGGAGCTGAAAATCAATATGGCCAAGGACGGCACAAACCGCGGCGGCAGACGCATCCGCGCGGGTGTTAAACCCACGCCTGCCGCCGAGAAAATACAGAAAGGCGAAAGTGTGAATATACTGGATAACGATATAATGACGCTGTCCGATGATGAGCTTGAGGCTGTAAACCTGCCGGAGGGCGCGACCCTTGACGGCGTTGATATGCCGAAGCCGGGAGACTATTTGTCGGCGAGACAGAAAAACGGTGTGCCGCTCGGCGCTGATGAGATATACAAGGAAACTTGGCGCTGGCTCAAGGAACGAAACTGTGAGAAACTTGTAAACAAACGGCTGATCGAGGCTTACGCTCAAGCGTTCGCGAGATACATTCAGTGCGAGGAGGCAACCAGCAGTTACGGCCTGCTCGGAAAGCATCCGACTACCGGCGGCGTTATCGCTTCGCCATTTGTACAGATGTCTCAGCAGTATCAGAAAAGCGCAAACCTTATCTGGTACGAGATTTATGATATTGTAAAGCAAAACTGCACAGTTCCCTTCGAGGATACTCCCAACGACACTATGGAACTGCTGCTCAGAAGAAAGCGAGGTATATGATATGACAGAAAAGGTAAATCCTATGCACCCGGATAAAATTGTGGATCGCATTGCGGGAGCCATCGTTGATTTGGCATACAGAGAAAACACCGACCCGAAGATAGCGGTCGAGGGCTTGCTCGGTCACGGAGTCTGTCATGTGATTATTGAGACCGACACGGAGCTTGACCGTTCGGAAATCGCCGAGGCCGTAACAAGAATAGCCGGTCAGGTAATGGTTGATATTTCAATACATCCTCAGGATAAAAATCTGGCGGATAATCAAGCGAATGAAACTCGCTGCGGCGATAACGGAATTTTTAAGGGTATGCCTCTGACCGACGAGCAGAAAAAACTCTCGGCAATCGCGAGAGACATATACGCCCGTTATCCCTATGACGGAAAATATATTCTTGACGGAAGGCGACTGATCATCTGCCAGAGCAACGCGCACACAGAAAATTTGAAAAAGCTGTATCCCGATGCTGAGATAAATCCGATAGGATACTGGATCGGCGGCACAGATGTTGACACGGGCGCTGTCAATCGCAAACTCGGCTCGGATATGGCGGACGGGATCACAGGCGGCGGTCTACACGGAAAGGACTTATCAAAGGCTGACGTAAGCATCAATATATACGCATTTCTGAAAGCTCAGAAAACCGGTCGGCCCGTTGAGCTGTCCTGCGCCATAGGCGATACTGAAATCGACGGCAAGCCGTATTCCGAAATTGTATCAATCGCGAAACAATACATTGACTCTATAGGCGGATTTGAAAGATTCGCCGAATGGGGGCTGATATGATGACAAATTATACTTCTCATTCGGATGAGGCAAAAGCTTGGATTAATGAACAAATGAAAAACCATGGTGTATGTGACTACCGTTTCTGCATCGAAAATGACTGCTATGTATGTGACCGCTTTGGAAACTTCTTTTCTGTTTGCCACCGTCAATATTCGAAAAGCGGGAACTATATTGAGAAATACAGAATTCAAAAATTGAAGGGGTCAACTGACCGCTATGGATATACTACATATCGGATTTTAGTAAACGGTGAGAAAAAACATTTAAAAGCCCATCGAATGATGTTAAACGCATGGCTTGGTGAGCAGCCGGATTTAGTGGTGAACCATAAGGACGGAAACAAGAAAAACAATGCGATGGTAAATCTTGAGTGGTGTACTGTTGCGGAAAACAATATTCATGCAATTCAAACAGGTCTGTTCAATCCCCATGCAAGAAATAAATTTGATTATGCCGTGTCGCCCTCGGAATGGACATCCATTTATATTCTATATAAACACTGTGGATATTCACTCAGCAAACTTGGTAGAATGAATGGTTGTGTTCATGACACAATTAAGGGAATCATCAGAAGGATGGATGCGGTCTTTGAAGGAGCGGATGCATATGAAAGCTAAAGAAACACAATATTTCCTTGCGGACATCAATACGCTGATTCCCTATGCAAGGAACGCGAGAACACACGATGAAAAGCAAATCGCACAGATTGCCGCATCAATTAGGGAATTCGGTTTTTTATCTCCAATCGTTATCTCCGAGGACAAGACTATCCTTTGCGGGCACGGCAGATTCTATGCAGCACAGAAGCTCGATTTGAAAAAGGTTCCGTGCATAATGGAAAGTCACCTTACAGAATCACAACGCCGCGCTTATATTCTGGCGGACAACAAGCTCTCGCTAAATGCAGGCTGGGATAATGAAATGCTTGCCGTAGAGCTGTCGGAACTGCAAGGAGCAGATTTTGACATTTCAGTAACAGGCTTCAGTGATGAGGAACTTGAGGAGTTATTCTCTGATGATAGTACCAACGATAGAGCTAAAGACGATGATTTTGACTTGACAGCCGCTTTGGAAAAGGCGGCTTTTGTTGAGCGTAGAGATATATGGACTGTAGGCCGGCACAGGCTTATGTGCGGTGACGCAACAAGCGCGGATGATGTAGCGGCTATTATGGGCGGCACAAAGGCAAATCTTATCCTGACTGATCCGCCATACGGAGTATCATTCAAAAGCTCAAGCGGTTTGACCATCCAGAACGACAGCATGAAAAATGAGGAGTTTTACAACTTCCTTCTTTCGGCTTTCAAAAATATGGCGGAGCATTTGGAAAAGGGCGGCTCGGCTTATGTGTTTCATGCCGACACGGAAGGCCTCAACTTCCGTAAGGCATTTATTGACGCGGGTTTCCATCTTGCCGGATGTTGTATATGGGTAAAGGACAGCCTTGTCCTCGGTCGCTCGGATTATCAGTGGCAGCACGAGCCTGTGCTTTACGGCTTCATGAAAAACGGCAGACACAAATGGTATTCGGATCGCAAGCAGACAACGGTCTGGAATTTTGCCAAACCGAAACGGAACGAAAATCACCCGACATCAAAACCGCTCGACCTGTTAAGCTATCCCATTGGTAACTCCACGCAGGAGAACGCCGTGGTTATAGACACCTTCGGAGGCAGCGGTTCCACGCTGATGGCATGTGAGCAGATGAACCGCATCTGCTACACAATGGAACTTGACGAAAAATATGCGTCCGTTATCCTGCGCAGATATGTTGAGGATACCGGAGACTCGGAAAATGTGTATGTAACGCGAAACGGTGAGAATATACCTTACGCCGATCTTGTTAAAGAGGTGGAAACAAATGAATAAAAAACTTACCCTCGGCAGTCTCTTTGACGGTTCCGGGGGTTTTCCGTTGGCGGGACTGCTTGCGGGAATAACTCCCGTCCGGGTAAGTAAAATTAGTCTCTTTGCATCAGAATAACAAAAGAATGTCGGGTATACTGGCTATTGGACGATAATTATATCAATAGGCTTACCAAGTTTTTCGGCATACGCAATGGTGTGTTTTGTGCCTCTTGATTTACCGTCCCATATAATCAGGACACAGTCGCAGATGTCAACCATAGTTTCATTCCGCTTAATCGGAGCGGCTCGTTTGAATCTATCGTACCGCGGACGCAAAATCAACTTTGATATTCTCTTGCTGTCGGCGTACTGCTCAGCAAGCGTATCAACGCCTGCCGCACCTCCGGCTATGATAAGTTCGGTATCCTTCGGTATGTGCGGAGCTAAATCAAATTCGGTAATCCCGCGTGATCCGGCAATAAGTAATTTCATAAAAAACCCTCTCTATTATATGCGTCATAACTTCGTCAAATTCATAATTCATTATATCACGGCGGTATAATAAAGTCAATACTTATTCAAAAATGCGTCAAAACGGAGGAGAATTATGAAAGATAATAAAGTACGATACACATTACGGACTGACCGGGAACCGCTCGACAAGCTCCATTACATCGCGCGATATGAAGGACGCACCGCAAACAAGCAGATTGAGCAGCTTATAAAGCGCTGTATAAGGGAATTTGAAGCCGATAACGGCGCTATAACGGAAGATATGATAACAGAAATGTATAATAATTAAATTTGTATTGCCCTTTCATATGATGTATAGTAAAATTAATCAAAGCGATAAATCGGGATTGTCGGAGGAAACCATAATGAAACAATATATCGTGGACGCATTCACTAGCAAACCGTTTTCGGGCAATCCGGCCGCTGTCTGTGTAATGGAAAGTTGGCCTTCCGAAGAATCCATGATGAAGCTGGCTATGGAAAATAATCTATCAGAGACCGCTTTTATTGTTAAGGAAGAAAAGGGCTATCATCTGCGTTGGTTTACACCTGGAACGGAAGTTGAGCTATGCGGCCATGCAACACTGGCATCATCGTTTGTGATTTTTAACTTCTATGAGCCGGACAGCAATGAAGTAAAATTCAACACACTCAGCGGCGAGCTGACAATTCGCCGTAATGGAAATCTGTATGAAATGGATTTCCCCACTTATGAGCTTAAGGAAATCCCGGTTACAGACGCAATGGAAAAGGCATTTGGAGTGCGTCCGATAAAAGCGGTACTTGGAATGGATTTAATTTGCGTTTTTGATTCTGAAAATACCATTAGAAATATGAATCCGGATCAAATGCTTTTGACCGGAATTGAGGGTCGAATTCAGAATGCCACGGCACACGGAACAAAAACCGACTGTGTGTCTCGCAGCTTCTGTCCGAAACTTAGCATCGCGGAAGACCCTGTATGCGGTTCAGCACATTGTCAGATTGCCGCATTCTGGGCAGAACAGCTGAATAAAAAGGAAATTTATGCTTATCAGGCGTCAAAGCGCGGCGGTTATCTGCATTGCAGAATGGAAGAAAACAACCGAATCACTATCAGCGGTGAAGCTGCCTTGACAGCAGTTTCCGAAATTGTCGCTGAGCTGTAAATTCCGGTTTATCCGGCAGATATTAAACATAACCTACAACACCGTCTTCGGAATTCCGGAGGCGGTTTTAATATGCTGTAAAATAAACAAATTCGTCTGCCGATATTCGTGTAGTATACATACTTGATATATCGCGGGATGTACGGTAATATGTGCCTACCAAAAACGAATGGAGGTATTCATAATGATTACAAAAAAATTTTACTTTGACTTTAACGTCAAGGGAACCGAACGCAAACGTCTGGTGGAGGCGATCAGCAACTACACCGGTGCGGATTCAAAGTATCTCGGAGCGCCGACCTTTGCTTACGAAGTAGACCGCTACACGATAGACAAAGACGGCACAGTATGGTTTGACGACAGAGGCGATAGTGAGGAAAATGAGAGCCTGCTTGAGACGCTCGCAAATGAGGGTTTTGTTTCACAAGGCTCAAACCTCGGCTGCGAAGAAGATAATGAAACGGAAACGTCAGAAACCGTCGAAATAGACATAGTTCCATCGGACGAGGTCGACGGGGTTATGTTCGCGGTGGAAGTGCCGCGAGAGGATTTCACTGAGGCGACTCTCGAAAACCTTCATAAGCTGGTGGACTCCAAAGCAGCGCTTATCAAAAAGGCGTTCGGAGCGACCTCACTCCCGATCGAGGTGGACGCAGAGACGGTGGCGTTTCCGTGGTTTTCGGACGTATTGCCTGACTCGGTAAAAGCGTACACGCATTTCATAACAGCACTTTGCGAAATGGCAAAGAACCAGAAGCGGATTACCGCCAAGGAAAAACCCGTTGATAACGAAAAGTACGCGTTCAGGTGTTTCCTGCTGAGACTCGGATTTATCGGTAAGGAATACAAAACCGAAAGAAAATTTCTGCTTAAGAATTTCACAGGCTCCTCCGCCTTTAAGAACGGAGGTGCGTCAAAATGAATTATCCAAGCAGAGAGATCGTCGAACGCTTAAGACGTGAATATCCGGCAGGCTCAAGAGTTGTCCTCAGAAAAATGGACGACTCTCAAGCGCCGCCAATCGGAACACGCGGAACCATAACAGGCGTTGACGATACCGGGTCGCTACTCGTGAATTGGGACAACGGCAGCGGCTTGAATGTGGTCTACGGCGAGGACTATGCCGAAAAGCTCAATACCGTAACCACCGTTTGCTACGGTAAGGCGGATATATGGGATTCGCGTCAGGAGGCCGTTGACTTCTTCCTTCAGGCGATAGCGGGCAGCGAGGACAGTGAGCGTGACCGATATGTGAATATATACACCAAACTGCTTTCGGGTCTGGATATCTGCTCCGACGAAGATTAGCTTCATACAATATCTTGTGTACATATTGTAGATATACACAAGATATTGATGATATCATTGTGTAGTAATGGTATTGATATATCTGTGACTGTACGGTAATATGACAGCACAATAAAGAACACGGAGGTACAATACCATGAATGAAAAAACAAGAAACCAAATCGAGGAAATGAAAAAGCAGACCATAGGCGTAGAGATTGAAATGAATAACATTTCAAGAGATAAAGCGGCGAAAGTCGCGGTGAGATACTTCGGCACAGGTCGATACGAAAACACAGCCGCAAGAAACGGTTACTACACTTGGTCGGCCTGGGACGCGCAAGGCAGAGAATGGAAATTCCAGAAGGACGTGAGTATTCTGGGACCGGACGCGAAAAAGTGCGAAATGGTAACGCCGATACTTAAGTACGAGGACATTCCTTTCCTGCAGGAGCTTGTGAGAAAGCTCAGACACGCGGGAGCCAAAAGCGACGCTTCAAGAGGCTGCGGAGTGCATATTCACATAGGCGCAAACGGCCACACGCCGCAGACACTCAGGAACCTCGCAAACATTATGGCAAGCCACGAGCGGCTTTTGATAGACGCGATCAACATTTCCTCAAGCAGGATACACACATACTGCCAAACGGTTGATCAGAACTTCCTTCGGACGCTTAACTGCAGAAAGCCGAGAACAATGACGCAGCTTGCGGATATCTGGTACAGCAGCCAGAACGCGAATTACGGCAGAGCTCAGCACTACAACAGCAGCAGATACCATATGCTGAACCTTCACTCGACCTTCACGAAAGGAACGGTTGAATTCAGACTTTTCCAATTCGACAATCCGAGCGAAGCTCGCAAAGGCGGCCTCCACGCGGGACAGCTCAAAAGCTACATTCAGCTTTGCCTCGCACTCAGCCAAATGGCGAAAACGGTGAGAACAGCAAGCCCGAAACCACAGCAGAACGAAAATCCGAAATACGCGATGAGAACATGGCTCCTGCGCCTCGGATTCATCGGAGACGAGTTCAAAACAGCCAGAGAAATCCTTACCAAGAGACTGGCCGGCGACACAGCCTTCAGATACGGCAGACAAGCCGCTTGAAGGGCTTAGGGGTTCCCCGAAAAGCCAACAGGCTTTTTGGGGAGAGGACGAGCAGCAAAATGAGTGAGCTTTTCGTGCCTGCACGGAAACGAACGATATGGAGCCTGCGAGGACGAAAGCCCTGCCAATGACCGCTTCGGCGGTCTTAAGGTGGTAGAAGCCGAAAGGCAAAAACTCTGAAAGGATTTGATACATTATGAAAAAGTATTACTTGGCGTATGGAAGCAATCTGAACATTCCTCAAATGCGGTTCCGCTGCCCAAAGGCAACAATTCTCGGAACGGGATACATACCCGATTACGAGCTTCTGTTCAAAGGCAGCAAGACAGGGTCCTACCTGACGATTGAGGCAAGCGAGGGCAGCAGAACGCCTGTAGTCGTATGGGAAGTGACGGACAAAGACGAGAAAGCTCTTGACCGTTACGAAGGTTATCCGAACTTCTACTATAAGAAGGAGTTTAAAATTCGGTATAAGGGCATACGAACAGGCAGACGAAGAATAATCAACGCCTTTGCCTACATTATGCACGAGGAAAGACCGATAGGGATACCGAGTAACTTCTATATGGAGACCTGCATGGACGGATATATCACATTCGGTTTTGATAAAAACGTGCTTATGCGGGCCTACAAAAAGAGTCTGGAGGTGTGCGGATATGAAGGATAGTGAACGAAAAATATCGGTATGTCCGAAATGCGGACGCACATACACGGATCGCCCGGCTTTATCAAGGACCGACAATGAAACCTTGATTTGTCCCGACTGCGGAACGCGTGAGGCGCTTGAAAGCATAGGCGTGAGTGAAAAAGAATGCGATGATATAATAGCTATAATTCACAGGCATTATGACTCGGAAAATTGAAACCCGCAAAGCTGAAAATATAAGAAATTCAAGCTCTATATGTCCTCGAAGTTGCGTCGTCATTGACATAAATTCTATGTTAAATTTTGATTTACTTCTTGATATTCGCAAAGATCTGTGGTATATTAATATAGAAATCATGTCATTGCCGACGCAAATTCGAGGTGAAATTATGATAAACAGAGATTTTTATTTACAGCGTATAATAAGCAAAATGCACAACGGCGAGGTAAAGGTAATAACAGGTATCAGGCGGTGCGGGAAATCGGTACTGCTGTTTGACCTGT
>CANQLT010000047.1 GCA_947624775.1 uncultured Monoglobus sp. | reverse complement strand
GAGGAGGCCATAGATATGGCGAAAGCCGCAGGAGTTGAGTTTGACGACGACGCGCCCAAAATGTCAAAGGGCGAAGTGATTAGCTATGTGTTTGAGGAAAAGGTGGAGGATCAGCTGGTCCAGCCCACATTTATATATGAGTATCCGGTGGAGATCTCTCCGCTGGCAAAGCGCTACGCCGATAACCCCGACTTCACCGAAAGGTTTGAGGTGTTCATCACCCGCCGCGAGTTCGGCAACGCGTTCTCGGAGCTCAACGACCCGATAGACCAGAAGGAAAGGTTCATAAAGCAGGTCGAAAAGCGCGAGGCGGGCGACGACGAGGCCAACATGATGGACGAGGACTACGTCAACGCCCTCGAATACGGCCTGCCCCCCACAGGCGGCCTCGGCATAGGCGTCGACCGCCTGGTAATGCTCCTCACCGACAGCAGCTCCATCCGCGACGTTTTACTCTTCCCCACAATGAAACCCATAGAAGAGTAAACAGCGCATTACAGCAATCTTAAGTGTGTTTTTACCACTTTCTACCACTTTTGAATTTATACGAGCCATTATAATATGTATGATAAATAAGAAGCGTCGTTATTTTATGACGATGCTTCTTATTTTTTGTTTGCTTTATTAAACTCGGCTATCAGTCTGCGGACAGCGTCGATTTGAGTGTCGGTCAGAGTTGACAGATCAACTGTTTTTCCTTTTTCAACTCCCAATAAATAATCCGTTGTTACACCGAAATAATCAGCGATCAAAATCAATATGTCAAATGTGGGATAGCTCATACCGTTTTCGTATTTACTTATAACAGCTTTCGATAAACCTACCTGAGAGCCTAATCCTTTTTGCGTTAAACTATGGCTTTTGCGAAGCTGTTTTAATACTGTGCCAAAATCGCAAATATTCATCTCTTCACCGCCTTTTATCCATTATACTCTATAGTTGGTTAACATTTCATAGATTTTAGTCAATAATATATTGACTTATAGATTTGATTATGGTATAATAACGACGATTGGAAATATTATGGGGTAAAATGTGAAATTCTCATTTTGCCAAAATGTATAATTTGTTTCATTTTGGTATAGCTGTGAAACATTTTTGCTTTGATTATTGTTTCGGCTGCTAATCTTTGTGAGAATTTACATATGTAAGAGGTAGGAAAACATGAAAAAATTATTTCTTAAACAAAAACGAATATTTATTTTCACATTAATGATTTTATTTGGATCTATATTTACGGTTATTTTTATGGCTTTAACCGGAAACGGCGATCAAACTTATAGTGATATAGTTTTAGAATATATGGCAGTTTTTTCGAGTAATAAATCTGCTGAAAGATGCTTGCTTTTTGTTCTGATTTTTCTTGGAATTATCTTATACGGAGCATTTTATTTATGGGATAGAAGTAAATATCCGGATAGAGATACGTTATTTAATAATAATTTTGAAGCGACTGATCTTATGAAAACAGGAGCGGTTTTTTGCGTTATGACAGCCGTTTTGGGGTTGTATTATTTATTGTTTCAGGAAGTTATTTCAACGATAACCCTGGCGCTTGTTTTATTGCTCATACTGTATATCATCGATAAAAAGCTTATAATCTCGGGAATATGCGCCTATTTTTGTGGTATTTATGCCTTTGCCGGATTGTATAGATTGTATGCTCTTGTTGGCGGCGCCAAAGATATGAACGTTATGTCTGTTGCCGTTTTATCATTGTCGGCAACACTTATTCCGTTGTTGTTCAAAAACAGAAAAAAAGCGATACTTAGGCTTTGCATGATCGAGGGATTCTTCATCCCGTTGACTATGTTGATGTTTTTGGCAAACAGATACAGCTATAACGGTGAGACCGTGGTAATTAATGCGCCAAATCCTGTTATTGTGTTTATTTCGTTGATTATTGTCGTTTTTATGGCTCTTGCGATTATCAAGCTTGTAAAGAAGTGGAATAAAGCCGAGTCTGTAGATGAGCTCATAACATTCGGCACGCTTGTGTCAATTTTGGTTTTTAATTATTATTCGGGTTCAGGGGTTATCATGACTGCTGATTTGCATCATCCGTTTGAGAATATAATCGGATATTCGCAAATATTTGCTTTAGGACAAAAGCCTTTTTCGGATTATATACCGGTTTCCGGCATGTATTCTGTCATACGCGGAGCTATTTTTGATTGGTTCGGTGGAGGTACAGTTGCAAATTATTATGTGACAAACAATCTTTTTTATCTGTTTGCAGACGTTCTTATTGTTTTTTTTATGAGGAAGCATGTAAAGGGCAGTTACGCACTTATGCTTTGTTTAATGTATTCCAATTTCAATTATGACCGTCCGGCATTTATGCTGCCCATAATGTTGTTATTGGCGGTGCCCGGATTGATTGAGAAAAAAAGACTTTGGCTTCAGACTTGGATATTGACGAGTTTATTTAACGGACTTTATTATCCGTTATACGGGGCGGCGGTATGTCTCGCGTTTGCACCGCTTGGAATATGGCAGGCTGTAACATATATTAAATCGGGAGAGCTTAAATCGGAAATTAAAAAAGTGAGCTTTTGGATAACCTGGGGTGTATCTTTGGGCTTGCCGATACTCTGCTGCGGATTACTGTTTGGAACTCTGAAACATATGCTGGTAATGAGCGGACAAAGTCTTATGTCTGACGGAATTGCGCGTTTCGGACAGATTGTTCCCGATTGGTTTTTACCGTATTTAAAGAATAATTGTATGTTTTTGCGTATAGCGGTGTATTATATTTTGACTGTAATGGTGCCTGTGGTTTTTGTTTGGTACGCTTTTGCCGTTGCGGTTAAAGCAGCTGATATTACCGTTAATAAAAGAAGAGTGAGAATCAAAAATCTCAAAATATTTTGTTTGCTTTTGTGCGCAGTGATCATGCCTATAATTTGCTATACATTCACATTTACGCGTCTTGATAATATGGGAGTTGTCGATGGCGCTATTTATGCGCGGAGTCGAGGCGTTTTATCTGTCGGCGTGGTTATGTTGCTTATATTTGTTTGGAAATATGTTGATCAAAAAAAGTTAAGGATATTGCTCATGACGGTCCTGACACTGATCCTATTCATAGGAAGAGGTGCCGGTGTAATAAGTTTTGGTTCCGGCTCAGAATTAGCGGCGCAATATACTGTTCCGAAAGAATACAAATATATTGAAAATGATGAAATTCAAAAACTCGGTAGGGGATATATAAATGAAAACACATATAATGATATAAAGAATTATTATACGGCATATAAGAACAAAAGCCGTGACGATTCTTATTTAGGAGCTCTTCCGAGGTTTGGTTACTACTATATTTTGGGAATAAAGGGTGACGGCACAATTGAAACATATACAATAAAAGGCTATAACTCGACAAAGGAGTCAATTGAAATCGCAAAAAAGAATAATACTATCATCGGAACAGATGTATATTTCGATGCATTTAATCTATATTATTTGTATCATTGGCTGCTCTGCTCGAATGAGTATTATTGGGATCCCGCTTCAAAGACTTTCTTGCCCAATAAAGGAACTTATTCGCAAAACGAAACTGTAGCCAAAAACAAGAAGTTTGATAAGATTCCCGAGGAATCTAAGCTGGGAAAGAGACCTTGTTCTTTGGGACTTTCGATTAAAAGCCTGGAAAAAATATTTACGGAGCCCGATATAAGCTGCAATATATCAAAGGCAGATAAGGGAAAAAAGATCGATTTAGGAAAGTCGATCGAAGGAAATACAATGGATTTTATGTATGTTGAATTTGAAGGAATGGATAAAAACTATGTGTATACCCTTTATGATCTGACCGGGGAAAAGGTGCAAAATGATCCGGGCATAGGACATGTTCTAATGAAGAAAAAATACAATAACGGTATGACGGTTCGATTTGAATGGAAGGATGACAACGGAAAGACCTGCGCTATAGTATGCGATATGAGCGAGGGCAAACTGTTGATACCGTTGGGCGCCGGACGAAATTGGCTGCTTAACAAGCATAACAGCATTACCGTGAAAACATATCAGGACGGCAAGGAGATCGAAACACCCGAAATAGTCAATGTCCGGCCGTTAAAACTCAGGGAGATAAATTAGAGGAGAGCAATCATGGACAAAATATTATTGTTTATACCGATGTATAACTGCGAAAAACAAATTGTCAGGGTACTTGATCAGTTAGATGATGAAGTATGTCAATACCTGTCTGAGGTGATCGTTGTTAACAACCGCAGCACCGATAACGGAGAGCGGGCAGTTAAAGAATACCTCGACAATAATAAAAAATCCGTTAAAATAAGTTTGTTTAGGAATGATCAAAATTACGGGCTTGGCGGCTCTCATAAAGTGGCGTTTCAATACGCTGTTAAAAATAATTTTGATTACATAATAGTCCTGCACGGCGATGATCAGGGACGGATAAAGGATCTTTTGCCTATACTGAAAGCCGGTGAGCATAAGAAACACGATTGCTGCTTAGGCTCAAGGTTTATGAAAGACTCAAGGCCCATAGGTTATTCAAAAATCAGAATTTGGGGAAATTATGGTTTTAACCTGATTTTTTCCGCTGTTGTACACAAGAAAATAACCGATTTAGGCTCCGGGTTAAATATTTATAAGGTTTCAATGCTTGAATCGGAGTATTTTTTAAAGTATCCGGATACTTTGTATTTTAATGCCTTAATGATTTTGGCGTCATATTATTTTAAGCATGATATGTATTTTTTTCCTATTACGTGGAGAGAAGAAGATCAAGTTTCCAATAACAAGCTTTGGATTTGTTCGAAATCACTCCTGGGAATGTTGTGGAATTATTGTAAGAATAAAGATAAGTATATTAAAGCTGATATGCGAACGAAAAAAATAGATAGATACACAGTACAGATAATTTATACTAATCGACCTGATTAAAAATGAATGTGAATGGTTAAGCAAATTAAAGGAGAACTGAGTAATGTCAAATATACATTTGGTCATGCCGATGGGCGGCGGCGGAACACGATTCGGGAACGAAGGATTTAATGTGCCTAAACCCCTTATAGAACTGCAGGGAAAGCCGTTCTTTTACTGGGCGGTTCAATCTGTGATTAAAAAAATATCGGTAGAGGATATTATTTTTGTGGTTCTTAAAGAGCATGTTGACAAATTTGAGATAGACAAAAAAATATATAAGTTTTATCCTGATGCGCGGATCAGGGTGATACCCGAAGTTTTAAACGGAGCGGTCCTCACATGCCGCGAGGGAGTAAAGCTGATAAACGACAATAAGCCCGTCTTGTTTAACGACTGCGATCACGCGTTTATAAGCAAGGAATTTGAAAAGTTTTGCGCGGCAGGTGAATTTGATGTCGTTGACGGCGCTTTGTTGACGTTTAAATCGGACAACCCCGCATACAGTTATGTGAAATTTGACGCGGCGGGAAAAGTGGCCGGCACCGTTGAAAAGCAGGTCGTGAGCAGCGAGGCAATATGCGGCGCGTATTACTTCGGCAGCAAAGATATTTTTACTTGCGCGGCGGCTGATTATTTGGAAAAATGCGCATATAACGAATTTTTTGTCAGCGGCGTATACAATGAGATGGCCGATAAGAACAAGAATATCGTTACGTTCCCGATTGATGAGCATATAACATTCGGAACACCAGATGAGTATAAAGCGGCTGAAAAAGACAAGCGATTAGAGGTGCTTAATTAATGAAAACCCTGTTATTGGTCGGAGCAATATTTTTTATGTGTATTGCGCACGGGATAAGAGTTATAAGGTGGCGCCTTTTTATTGAAATTTATGAGAAACCGAATGATGGCAATTTGTTTCGCGCTTTGTCGGTCGGATACCTTTTAAATTATATTTTGCCTTTGAAGGCCGGTGATTTGGCGAGAGTGTTTATTTCCGGAAATAAAATGAAAAACGGAAAAGCGCTCGGCTTGTCAACGGTTATAGTGGACAGATATTTAGATATTATATGCGTGGGCCTGGTTTTTATTATATTGACCCTAACCAGCTCAAGCTCTGTTCTCAGGCAAAGTGCGGTCTTTTACATAGCGGCATCCGCGGTAATGTTTGGCGCAGCGGTTATTCTTTATTTGTTAAAAAGCTTTGTGAAAAAAATAGTTGTATCGTTCGCTAAGATTTTTAACAATACGATAGAAAGCGGTATTCTTCGTTTTGCATGGGCGCTGATATGGAATTTTAAGGATATTTTTTTGAAAATAAATAAGGCAAAACTCTTTTTAACAACAATAGGCATGTGGAGTTTATACGCTTTATCTTATTATTTTTTTGCGGAGTTTTTGACAAGCATCGGCACGCATACGACTATGTCGGAGGTTTTTACGGTTTTGTTCGCGCAGAACGGCGTTTCTTCAAGCACCGTGAACACTATTATGTTTTGGAGCAGCAACGCGGTATCGGAAAACACTGTGTACACCGTTATATATATGATCGTTCCGGTAATAATTATTTTGCTTGTCTCATATTTCCCGGAATTCAAGAATTCCGCCGATGAAAATGTTGATGACGGTTACCTGAGCCTGCTTCCACATTTAAATTCAAAAGAAAGACTGGATTTTTTGGAGAATTATTTTTCCGATAAAAACCGTGAATATCTTGAAAATTATTTAAAGATAAATCAGGATGTTTCAATTATACGCGATTTTTCCGCGGGCTCCAACGCAACCACACTTTTATGTATCGACGGAAATCGTACTTTTTTCCGAAAATATGCATTTGGCGATGACGGCAAAAAGCTGTATGAGCAGCAAAAGTGGATCGAGAATAATTCGAATATACTGCCGCTTCCGGAGATAATAAAGCACGATAATACAGATGAGTATTGTTTTTATGATATGCCGTATAACAGTCACGCGGTAGGCCTGTTTGAATACGCACATTCCATGCCGATGGACAAGGTTTGGCTTATAGTCAGACAAGCTTTGAATAAGCTCGAAAATTCAATATATAAAATGAATGTGAGAAAAGCGGATAAAGATACAATTCATAAGTATATTGAATTAAAAGTGGAAAATAATTTATACCGCATTAAACGTTTTAAAAGAATAAGCGCATTGCAGCAATATGAAACGGTATTTATTAACGGAGTTGAATATAAGAATCTGAATTATTACGAAAAATATTTGAAAAAGGAATATTTGGAACAAATTTTCAAAAATGATACGTATTCGGTCATACACGGTGATATGACGATCGAAAATATAATATGCACGCGCGGCGATGACGGCAGGGACGGATTTTACATAATTGACCCAAATACGGGAAATGTACATGATTCGCCTAATTTGGATTACGGAAAGCTTCTGCAGTCTATCCATGGCGGATATGAGTTTTTGATGTCCACAAAAAGTGTGTCTGTAAAAGAAAACCATATTGACTTTTTGTTTACGCGCTCGTCGGCGTATATCGAGCTTCATAAGCTTTTGGAAGAATACATGCAAAGGAATTTCAGCTATGAGAGGATACGGAGCATCTATTTTCACGAGATAATACATTGGCTCAGACTTATGCCGTACAAGATAGAAAAAGACGGGAAAAGAGCGCTTCTTTTCTACGCCGGAATGCTGATGGTCATGAACGATGTTATAAACACATACGGCGGATACACGGAGGATGATTAATGAAGGAGTATTTAGCGATTTTTGACCTTGACGGCACATTGTTTGATACCGGTGAAGTCAATTATTACGCGTATAAAACAGCGCTGAAACCGTTTGGCGTAGATCTTGATAAGAATTATTTCACGACGGTGTGCAACGGCAGACATTATTTGGAATTTTTGCCCGACGTTATGGATGACGCCACAACAGAAAATATGGAGACTGTGCATAGCGCGAAAAAGACCGCATATAAAGAAAACCTTGATAAAGCGAGAGAAAATGTTCATTTGTTTAAAATGATCGAATCTCTTGCGGATAAATATCATATCGCGATAGTGACTACGGCGTCTCTGAAAAATACTTTGGATATATTAAAATTTTTCGGCAGAGACACCTTGTTTGAATTTCTGGTAACTCAGGAAAACATAAAAAAGACAAAGCCGAATCCGGAGGGATTTTTTAAAGCTATGGATAACTTCGGGATAGGCCCGGCACACACATTGATTTTTGAAGATTCGGAAGTCGGGATAAAAGCGGCCGAGGCATCCGGGGCGACGGTGTTTGCTGTAAAAAAGTTTTAGAAAAGAGGTGCGGCATATTGAAAAATTTGTTTATGCAGGCGGTTAAATTTGTCGGTTTCAGCGGTATAGGCTGGCTCCTCGACTTTTTCGCATATACAATATTGGGACTGTTATCGAGCAATCTTGTTTTAAACAACACAATAAGCTCATTTATCGGGGTTACCTTTGTTTTTGTTTTTGCAACAAGAAAGGTGTTTCAAAACAACGGAAGGATACCTCTAGCGTTTAAGTATATAATTTATTTATTATATCAATGTGTATTGATATTTTGTGTGTCAAAGCTGCTTAATATAATAAACGGCCTGATTATAAACGGCGTAAATATTGATGTTGTGAAAAAAATGTCATATATTATTTCGAAAATAATTGTAACACCAATCACAATGGCCTTAAATTTTTTCGTCATGAAAGTTATTACCGAAAAACTCGGATAATTAATCGTGAGACAGTTGATGACAACACGACGCGCCTTAACTAGCAGGCGCGTCGTGCTGTATAGCGTGTTCCTTCATCATATATTAGGTTGATTTTTATGGACAGTCAGGCCGGAGAGGCCAGAGAGATGACAAAACAGCTGCCTTTTAAAAAGCGGCTTATAAACTTCCGGTTTTACAACAAATGGATCGTTGCGGGAGTGATCCTGGTTATCTTCACGACCGCGTTGACGATTTACGAGGTCAGCAATGTTCAGTCCCACGATTCCCAAAAGCGCAGCGTTACGCATTTTCCTTTCATGACTGATTTTTCTGTTGTCCGCATCCTTTATTCTTTCAAGAAATCGCAAAGTCTGCGATAATCCTCGAACGCAGCCGACAGCGCTTCTTTAAGCTGCGCCGCGTTTTCGCAGAATACCTTGTATATGCCTATCGTCATATACTTTCCGCAAGCAAGGCGTCCGGGTTTTTCAAAATTAAACTCCGTCAGGCGGTATAGCTTGTTATTGTCATTCACAACTGCGTCGCGGACGTATTTGCGGTCACGGACGTCTTTACATGAGCTATCCGGCTGGAGTTTAAGACAAATAAAGAATTTTCGCTCGTTCGCATCAACATACCGGCTCGATTCGATTTGCAGATACAGATTGCATCTGATGCCTTTAATTGTCAAATTATTACAGTTGCCCGTCCACAGGCCTTCAAAGCCTCCTTTCGGATTTGGAACATAGCCGTATCCTATCGACGCGTCCCTTTCCTCGGAAAAGCCGCTGTTTTGCAAATCATCATAAAAAGCAAATGTCTGAGAAGCATCCCATTGAGCGATCGGAAGGGTTATATAGCGGCGCGCGTTGTGATACAAATAATATAATCGCTCATAGTAATCCAGAAAAATCCTGTTATCGGTTCTGTCCGCGAACGGTGACATTAAATCCAATATCTGCGCCGTTGTGATTATTTGATATCCTGCCTCTCTGACCTGCGACATATCTGACTGAAACCACGTTTTATAATACGCGCCGCGTACGGCGCATTCGGGATATTCCCGTTTCAGAGTCTCCAAATACTTTTTTAATTGATTGTCATGCTCGCTTGTGTATGTCTTATCCTCCACGACGATTTTGTACTTTGTATCGCCCGAAACCACCGTAAGCAAAACGTCAATGTGCTTTACCTGTCTCTCAACGCTCTTAAGAGTAACCGGACGCCCCTTCAGTTCGGGCACGAACAGCGTAAGCATCTTAACGGCGCATTCGTTAAGAACCTCGTCTCTCTCCGCGTCCTCCAGCGCGAATGACGCCAACCAGCAGATGAACGCGTCCTGTGAAAGCTCGCTTGAAGCATAATAAAATAAATTGTTTTGTAAGTTCATTTTTATTTCCACCATTCTTCAATGATTAGATTATGTTAATTACAATTATACCGAACGAGTAAAAATCAGTCAAGACAACTTCGGCAAATCTCTTCGCAAATTCTGTTGTAAATATACATAATTCCCTGCGGATTATCGGGGACATGATTGACAAGTTAAGCGCTTTATGCTATTATAATTATGCAAATTTGATAAATTAAGAAATCAGGTGATAGTATGAAAATAACCGAAAACGAAAATGAACAGGCTATTTTGAAAGAAATTGGCGCCCGAATCAAACAGTGCCGCATATCATTAGATATTACGCAGGCCGAACTTGCGGACAAATGCGGAGTTTCAGACCGTACGGTATTCCGTATTGAAAATGGGGAAGACTCAAAATTTTCAAATTATATAAAAATACTGACAGAATTGCGGTTAAAGCAAAATATAGATATACTGATTCCGGAAATACCGCCGGATTTTAAACCGCTGTCTAAGCGGAACAAACCAAGACAGCGCGTTAGATCAAGACGTTACGCAAAATCAAGCCGGATTCGGGGAGAAGATGAATGAAAGGTAATAGAGTCGGACAATAAAGAATATACCCGAATCGAGTTTGCATATTATCTTCGGGATTAACTAAAGCTTACGCTATGTGCCGCGGCCGTTTCTCATATAGAAAGTGGAGCGGCCGCCATTGAACATGAATTCGGGATATTGATGTAAAGAAATAGAAAATATAATTAGTCAAGTTACTTGTTATTTATGGCGTATAATTGCGGATACACATTTTTGAGCATTTGTGTATAAATTTTCAAGGAGCTGTAATTGCGAAAAATGAGTGTTTTCCCCCCCAAAAAAAGTGGGGTGAATCCACTTTCAGTTCGGGGTTTCCAATAGGTGCAACAGAATCCATGCGACACATGATTTTGCGTTGCAAAGTCTATTGTGTTATACCATTTGTAGTCGCGGGCGGTAAAAAGTGATTGAGGTGAGTTTCCTCAGTCACTTTTGTCTGACGCGCGGAAAATATTTGCGCTGCGCATCTTAGAGGCAAATTGAAAATTTGTAAACAATTTGGTAAATTCGTATTGCAAAATAAAATTCGGTATGGTATAATAGCAAAGTATGTATAATATATGATTGGAATTATTGTGGCCGCGAGGCGGCTTTGGAATTTCGATTTAAATGTTGATTATCGGAAAAGAGTTGATTTTTATGGACAGTCAGGCCAGAGAGGCCAGAGAGATGACAAAACAGCTGCCTTTTAAAAAGCGGCTTATAAACTTCTGGTTTTATAACAAATGGATAGTTGCCGGAGTGATCTTGGTTATCCTCACGATCGCGCTGACGATCTACGAGGTCACCAATGTTCAGTCCTATGATTCCATTGTGGCGGTTTACAGCGGCGACGCGGTGCCCGAGGAGGTCGCGAGCAAGATACAGGCTGAGCTTACCGAATACTGCAATGACGTCAATCAGGACGGAAATATTTCGGTCTCGGTGACGCCCATGTCCGGCAGCCGCGACGACGGCAGCGAGGAGGCGGTGGCGGTCGAGACGCGCCTGATGAGCGAGCTCAATTCCGGAAGCAACGACATTTATATTGTCGATAAGGAATACTATGACTTTCTGATGGACAACGACTATGGCGAGTGTTTTTCGCAAGTGTACCCGCTGAACGAAAACGGCGCGCTTATGGAGAAGATGGGGCTTTCGGGAGAGTATTATCTGCTGGTCCGCGATCTGTACCCGGCCCACGAGGGCAAGGCGGACAAGCGGGCCGCCCACAACAACGCGGTGGCGATATACGAGCATCTCGCCGGGATCGCCCATGATGATCCCGCCGCGGAATAAAAGGTGATTTTAGATGAGTGAGAATATTCGAAAATGCGAAATCATGGATCCCGATTTGATTCGTCGCGTCACGTCGTTCTTTAAGGTTTTGGGCGACGAGACCCGCGTCAAGATACTCTATGCCCTGTACGGTCGCGAGATGTGCGTGACCGATATAGCCGAATCTCTGGAGGCTTCGGGCTCGGCGGTGTCGCACCAGCTCAAGCAGCTCAAGCTCGAGGGGCACGTGAAGTCGCGCCGCGAGGGCAAGAACATATTTTACTCGCTGGACGACGAGCATGTTGTTGACATAATACATCAGGCTCTGACCCATGTCGAGCACAAATCAAATGAAAAATAAACACAAAACAACAGCAATAGATAAAAGACTAACATTAAGAATTGGAGGGATATAAATGTATCGTAAAGTGTCAACCGAGCTTTCCTTTGTTGACAGAGAGAAGGAAGTAGTTGATTTTTGGAAAAAGAACGATATATTTAAAAAGAGTGTAAAAAACCGCGAGGGAGCAGAGATATATACGTTTTTTGACGGACCGCCCACGGCCAACGGCAAGCCCCATATAGGCCACGTGCTGACCCGCGCCATCAAGGACCTGATCCCCAGGTACCGCACCATGAAGGGCTATCTGGTAGAGCGCAAGGCGGGCTGGGACACCCACGGTCTGCCCGTTGAGCTTGAGGTCGAGAAGAGCCTCGGCATCAGCGGCAAGCCCGAGATCGAAAAATACGGCGTTGAGGACTTTATCAAAAAGTGCAAGGACAGCGTTTTCGTGTACCAGAGCGATTGGGAGGAAATGAGCGACCGCGTCGGATTCTGGGCCGATATGGACAATCCATATGTTACCTACCACAACGACTATATCGAGTCGGTTTGGTGGGCGCTCAGACAGATCTGGGATAAAGACCTGCTCTACAAGGGCCACAAGATCGTGCCCTATTGCCCCCGCTGCGGCACCGCGCTTTCGAGCCACGAGGTGGCGCAGGGCTACAAAGACGTTAAGGAAAATTCGATCATTGCCAAATTCCACATAAAGGACGCGCCCGAGAACGAGTATATTCTCGCGTGGACCACGACGCCCTGGACGCTGCCGTCCAATGTGGCGCTGTGCGTCAATCCTTATGAGACCTATGTCAAGATCGACACGGGCAGCGAGAAATATATTCTCGCCGAAGCTCTGCTTGAAAAAGTTATAGACGGCGAGTACACCGTGCTCGAAAAGCACGTCGGAACCGACCTTGTGGGTATGCACTACGACCCGCTCTATGATTTCGAAAAGCCCGAGGGCGACGCCTACAGAATCGTCGCCGACAACTATGTTACTATGGAGGACGGTACCGGAATCGTGCATATCGCGCCCGCTTTCGGTGAGGACGACAACCGCGTAGGCAAGGACTACGATCTGCCTTTTATAAATCTTGTAAACACGCAGGGCAAGTTTGTTGACGGCTGCGGAGACTGGTCGGGTATGTTCGTAAAAGACGCCGACAAGCTGATCATTCGCGATCTCAAGGACAGAGGTCAGGCGTTCGCGGTCATTCCGTTCGAGCACAGCTATCCTTTCTGCTGGAGATGCGACACGCCGCTGCTCTACTACGCCTGCGACACGTGGTTCATCAAGATGACCGCCGTGCGTGACAATCTGCTCAAAAACAACGAGACGGTCAATTGGCTGCCTGACAACATAAAGCACGGCAGATTCGGAAACTTCCTCGAGAACATAATCGACTGGGGTCTCTCCCGCTCAAGATACTGGGGAACGCCCCTGCCCATCTGGGAGTGCTCCTGCGGACACAGACACGTTATCGGCTCGATAGCCGAGCTCAAAGAAATGGGAATCAACTGCCCCGACGACATCGAGCTGCACAAGCCGTACGTCGACGAGGTCAAGCTCCGCTGCCCCGAGTGCAGCGGCGAGATGAAGCGCGTTCCCGAGGTTATAGACTGCTGGTTCGATTCGGGCTCGATGCCCTTCGCGCAGCTCCACTATCCCTTTGAGAACAAGGAGCTGTTTGAAAAGCACTTCCCCGCCGACTTCATCAGCGAGGCTATCGACCAGACCAGAGGCTGGTTCTACACCCTGATGGCGATATCGACTCTGCTGTTTGACCAGTCGCCCTATAAAAACGTTATAGTTATGGGCCACGTGCAGGACGAGCACGGCAAAAAGATGAGCAAGCATCTTGGCAACGTCATCGCGCCTATGGATATACTCAACGATCAGGGCGCCGACGCGGTTCGCTGGTACTTCTACTCAAATTCCGCGCCGTGGCTGCCCAACAGATTTTCGGCGAGAAACGTTTCGGAATCCCAGCGCAAGTTCCTGGGCACTCTTTGGAATACATACGCGTTTTATGTGCTGTACGCCGAGATAGACAAGTTCGACCCCACAAAGCACGAGCTTGACCCCGAAAAGCTGTCGGTTATGGACAAGTGGATATTGTCAAAATTAAACGGCGTTATCAAAGAGGTGGACGACAACCTGTTTAACTACAAGATAGTCGAGGCCACCCGCGCGATCTCCGAGTTCACCGACGAGCTGTCCAACTGGTACGTGCGCAGGAGCCGCGAGCGCTTCTGGGCAAGCGAGCTTACCGACGACAAGATCAGTGCCTACATGACGCTCCACACTGTTCTGGTCGAGTTCTCGAAAGTTTGCGCGCCGTTTATCCCGTTTATGACCGAGCAGATCTATCAAAATCTGGTGCTGTCGGTCGACAAGGACGCGCCCGAGAGTGTGCACCTGTGCGACTATCCGAATATTCGCGAGGAGCTCAGCTTCCCCGAGATCGAGACCGATATGGACGCGGTGCGTAAGGTGGTTATCCTGGGCCGCGCCTGCCGCAACGAGGCGAATATCAAAAACAGACAGCCTCTGCCCAAGCTATATATCCAGTCAAAGACAGAGATCAACCCCGATTATATCTATATAATTTTGGACGAGCTCAATATCAAAGAGGTCGAGTTTGTGGAAGACGCGAGCGCGTTTATCGCCTACAAGTTCAAGCCCCAGATGAGGACTATGGGTCCCAAGTACGGACGGCTTATGCGCCCCATATTCGACGAGATCGCCAAGATGGACGGCGCCGAGGTCATGGCCGTGCTCAATTCGGGCGAGCCCCTGCGCCTCACGGTTCAGGATACCGATGTTGAGGTTTATAAGGACGATGTGCTGATCGAGACCGAGCAGATGAACGGCCTTGTCAGCGACAGCGACGGCGGCTTCACCGTGATCCTCGACACCAACTTAAACGACGAGCTGATCGACGAGGGCTTCCTCAGAGAGATACTCAGCAAGATACAGACCATGCGCAAGGATTCCGGCTTTGAGGTCCAGGATCGGATAAGCGTGGCCTACAGCGGCAGCGAAAAAATCGCCGCGATCTTCGATAAGTTTGACTCCGAGATCAAATCCCAAGCGCTTGCCGACTCGATTACGAGCGGCGAAAACAGCGGCAAAGAATGGAACATTAACGGCGAAAAAGTCACAATAGAGGTCAAGAAAATATAAAAACAAGGGATCTCCTGATTGGGAGATCCCTTTTGAAATCTACAGTCTTTCAAACAATATCTTTATATTTGTGATATTATGAATGCCGCATATACAACGCTTGATGCGATCATTATTTTCCACATTTGTTATTGAACAAAAACATGAAACTACTTAGCCATTTGTTGATCTTTAGTCCAGTTTCCGTAAAGCGGCATCATTTCGGTATCATCAAAATAGCCGTTGTAAAATTGGTCGTTGTCATCCATATAGTAGTAACCGGATACTTTAACATATTGAATCAAATTGAAATCCATTTTATGCCAACAATCAAAAACTGCGCTTTCGTTTGGTTGTAATCTGTTTGGTATCGCTGCGTAGGCATTAGATACCAGTTGCTTATCGGAGTTATATTCATCAACGGTTAATCCGATATTTTTAATTGCGGTACCGGTGCAATTTACGATTGTAAAGTTTGTTTCAATAGATCCGAAATTTTCACCATATACCTCTTGAAGTGTGAGTTTTAGGGGTTGATCAGATTTAGAAGTTTCTGTTTTGGGAGGCTCGGTCGCCATATTAATATTCGGCGTAGCAATATTTGATTCGTTGTTTGTTTCTGGAACAGCATTTGAATCTGTTTCGTCCAGCATTTGCTTCAGAGCTTCATTTTCGGCTTTTAATTTTTCGTAATCCGAATTTCCACAAGCGGACAGCATGAACATAGCGGCAATAATAAAGATTAAAGCTCTAATGATTTTATAATTCATAGTAATAATCATCTCCTATTGTTAATTGTTTAATTGTTTGGACCCCAATCGTCAACATTAACTTGCGGAATAGTTATTGTCCCGCCTAAAGTGGATTGGTATGACATAAGACCTTTTGAAATACCCATAATTACGATATTATCATCCTGAAGTATACGCATATTTGTTGTTTTGCTTTTAGGAACCACACAATAAAGAACGTTATCATAACTTCCGTTTACACCCAATCTGATATCAGTCTCTGATGTTCCCTCGATAACTTGCAGAACCTTACCTTTAAATTTCACTTTTTTGCCTATATAATTATCCGGGGTTCTTGCGAGCTGATCGTATGTAATACCGGTTTCATATCCTTTAGCTTCTTCTGCAGCCTTTGCGGCGGCGGCATCGGCCGCAGCTTTTTCGGCTGCCGCTTTTTCGGCCGCGGCTTTTTCGGCTGCTGCTTGGTTTTCCTGTTCGATACGCAGTCTTTCGGCTTCGGCTGCATTTTGTGCGTCAGTAAGCTGAACCGACTCGTAAGGCTGCATCTTTGTTTTATAAGAACTGTATTCGGAATTTGTTTTTGCAAGTTCTTGCTCAAGTTTCGTTTTTTCGGAAAATAGCGAAATATAATCATTTTTTAATGTTGATTTTCCGCTGATGGCATAACCCAATATTATTCCGATGATTAACATAATTGCCATGCCGATCAATGCGGCACGGTTAAACAAATTCTTTTTTAATACCATAAAACCGCTTTTTTTTGAATTATTTTGTTTATTGCTTATGTTATTTAAATCGTTTGTATTATAGTTTTGACGCGGTTCTGACGTAGCAATGGATTTATTGGCATAATTGAGTGTTGCCATCGTAGTGGCTTTTGGCGCGTTGTCTGCTGTTATCGGAGCGGCAGTCTCTGCTTTTTGCGAGCTGTCTTCTGACATTGGAGCGGCAGTCTCTGCTTTTTGTGAATTGTCTTCTGATATCGGAGCGGCAGTCTCTGCTTTTTGTGAGTTGTCTTCTGACATTGGAGAGGCAGTCTCTGCTTTTGGTGAGTTGTCTTCTGATATCGGAGCGGTAGTCTCTGTTTTTGGTGAGTTGTCCACGGTTATTGAGACAGTATTCTGTGTTTTGATGTCATCTTTTTCCGTTAGAGACTCGATATACTTGCCGGGAGTTGATTTGATTTCGATTACACTTCCGCAATTGCTGCAATATTTAGCGGTATCGGTGTTTTCAAAACCACAACTAACACATTTTTTCATAATCATTTTCGCCTCCGTTTTAAAAATTTCTAAGAATTACTTTATATAATATAATACAATAAATCAAAGATAATGTCAATAATTAATGAGTTAATTTTAACGATATCGCAATAAATCAATATTAAATACAAATATATTATTATTAGGCGCGAAAACTACAGTTGCTTATAATTGTTAATTTTAAGATTTTTGTAACGTTGATTAAGCTTAATATTATTTGAATAATCATGTTTTTGTTTGTTGTATATTGGCTGTAAGTTTTAAAAAGCAAAAATGTCTTGTAAAACAAATTTTATAGAAATGAAGTATAATAAGATATTTAATCAAAGAATTATATGGATATAGCTTATAAAATCAAAAATGCGGCTGGCGAATAATAAGCCTGCCGCATTTTTAAATTTGTTTACAAATTATTTGCTTTCGCTTACGGTGATGCCGTAGTGGCGCATTGCCGCGTTCAGCTGCTCGTCGACCAGCTCCTGAGTCTCGACGAGGGCTTTGTAAAGCTCGCGCTGGGTGGTGAGGTCAAGCACTCCGTAGGGGAACAGGCCGTGCATGGCCTGGAACCGCTGTATCGCGTCCGCCAAATCGGATCCGAAACTCGGGTCGTCGGTGTTGCCCAAAAATCTGTTCCACACCGCCAAAATCTTTTTGGCTTTTGCGATATTCGGGTCGCTCATGCCCTGCTCGTAAACCGCGGCATAGTCAAAATCGCTGAATCCGCTGTGGTCAAACGGAATGTATGTGTTTTCAACGGTCGAGTCGGGCTCAAGGCCGATCTGGTCGATATTGGTGCCGAGCGGCGTCAAGTAGTAGGCGGCCGTGAATTTCATCGCCTCGCCGTCTTTGAGCGGCATGATCGACTGGACCGTGCCCTTGCCGTAGGTGCGCTTTCCGATAAGGATACCGGCCTTGTTGTCCTGTATCGCGGCCGCCAGGACCTCGGAGGAGCTGGCGCTGTTCTCGTTAACCAATACCACGAGATCATATTTTTTTTCGGATTTGTTGTCCGACTTGAAAACTATATCAAACATATCCGCCTTGTGGTCCTCGGAGACGATTATGTCGCCGTCTTTCAAAAAGTAATTGGCTATCGAAACCGCCTCGGACAGATAGCCGCCGCCGTTGTCGCGCACATCGACGATTATGTCGGTTATCCCCTGTTTTTCGGCGTCGGTCATAGCCTCGGCAAACTGCGCACCCGCGTTGTCCATAAAGCTGTATATTCTTATATACATGGCTTTGCGGGGCGAGCCGTCAATGTCGTCAACACCTTCGAGAACGGTGTGGGCGACCGAAAGCTTTTCGGCGATCTCCTCACGCGTTATGGTGAAGTAAAGAGGCGAGTCGCTTCCGCCGCGGAGAACGCCGATAACAACCTGCGTTCCGATCTCGCCGCGAATGAGAGCCTGCGCCGCATCGACCGTGGCTCCGAAAAGACTTGTCCCGTCCGCACTGTAGAGAATATCACCGGGCAGTATACCGGCCTTTTCGGCGGGAGACTCGTTATATATCGAGCCCACGACAAGCTTGCCTCCGACCTCGTTCATTGTTATGCCGATGCCGCCGATCGTGCCCTCAAGCTCGGATAAAAACTCGTTGGTTTCCTCGGAGCCGGGGTAGAATACCGAGTAATCGTCAATTGACGAGAGTATCGCGGTCATTACTCTGTCGTACAGTTCGGGATCGTCTTTCAGCGCTTCCAGCAGACCCGCTTTGTAGAGAGAGGCGGAGGTTACGCCGTCCTTAGCGAATACCGACAGATACTCCACGATCTCATTCACATATTCCGAAATGAACTCGCCGCTGTATGTCTCCGTCATCGTGGCCGTGGCCGCTTCATCGGCGAATACAGCTCCGCCGAAGCTCATAAAAACGCAGCTTGCCGCCAGCGCGGAGGCGAGGGCCTTTTTAAAATAATTCATAATAATCATCTCCTAAAATGTGTTAAAACATTTATTATTTATCAATAACCTGTATACGCTCAACGCGGTATGTGCCGTCGGCCAACTTGACCGCCGTGACCCGAACATCCATATCAAGGAACCATGCCAGCGATTTAAGGTCGAGTTCCGAGCCGCCTTCTCTGGCGTCCCAAACGTTTCTGTCAAAGGCGGGAACCGCCGTGTATTCAAGTGCTTTTGATGCCTCGGTGCCGACCGTGTCGGCCGCTCTTATCGGTCTGACCTTAGTCAGTATAACTTCGTTGTCGTTCCAGTCTGAAAGATAGAGCTTGGCGTTTAGGATCGAAACATCCGTGATGAGCTTTTCGGGCTCAATAGCGTGCGCGCACCGAGGCGCGATAACCGCCGAAATCAATAAAACGCATACTATTATTTTTGATATAATTTTTTTCATATATTGTCTCCTACTATAATAGATTTATGGGTAAGGCACACGGCAGCCAGCCGCGTCCGTATCCATCTTATTGCTAAAACTGC